>CAYUJE010000042.1:0-26714 GCA_964444865.1 uncultured Pirellulaceae bacterium
TTTTACGCCATCACCTGGCTGATGAATCGCTGGGCGCGAGGTGTCTTGGGATGATCAATGACTTCCTCGGGCGTTCCTTCCTCGGCAATCTTTCCATCCGCCAGCAGAAAGACTCGATCCGCGCTCCGGCGGGCGAATAGGATTTCGTGCGTCACCATGATGAGCGTCAGGCCATCTTTCTTCAAATCTTCCAGCGTGCTCAAGACTTCCACTTTCAACTCTGGGTCGAGGGCACTGGTGATTTCATCGCAGAGCAGGCCCCGGGGCTCCATCGCCAAAGCGCGGGCGATGGCCACTCGCTGCTTCTGCCCTCCCGATAGCTGTTGGGGGTAATAGTCGGCCCGGTCCCCCAGGCCAACTCGCTCAAGCAAGGCCGTCGCTCTATCGGCAGCGGCAGCAGGGGAGAGCCGCAGCACCTGCCGCGGAGCTTCCATGACGTTTTGCAGGGCGGTCATGTGGGGAAAAAGCTGGAAATCCTGGAAAATCATCCCAAAAAGTCGCCGGACATGCGAAGTGGATGCAGGGGGCGAATTGGGACGGAGGACATGAGGCCCGACCGTGATTTCGCCCGCATCGAAGGAGTTGAGCCCATTGATACAGCGCAGAATCGTCGATTTACCGCCGCCACTTGGGCCAATCAGCGCCGCCGTCTGGCCAGCACCAATCGTCAGGCTGATTTTATCCAGCACGACCTTGCTGCCGTAGCGCTTGGAAACATCGCGAAGAGTAACTTGATTAACGTCAGTCATGGCAGAGAGGAGAAGGCTGAGATGAGATGATTCGCCATTCGTCATTCGGATTTCGTCATTTTCTGTCACACGCCTTTTCCCCAGCGCTTTTCCAAGTACCGTGCCAAAAATCCAAGCGGTATCGACATCAGGAGATAGAGCAGCGCGGTCGCTCCGCCGATTTCCAGATATTTCAGGCTTGATTTGGCGAGAATCTGGTACTGCTTGGTCAATTCCACCACGGCAATCACGCTGACGAGGCTGGTGTCTTTGAACAGCGCGATGAAATCGTTGGTGACGGGGGGAATGATCATCCGCAAGGCTTGCGGCAGGATGATTCGGCGAAAGGTGAGCGGCCGGGACATTCCAAGCGAGGCGGCGGCTTCCCACTGGCCGCGCGGAATGGCGGAGATGCCGGCTCGATAAATTTCGGCTTCATAGGCGGCATAGTTCAAGCCGAAGGCCAAAATGGCGACCGTGAAATCGCTTGGCTTGAACTGAAAGCCAAGATTGGCCTGAGCGACAAGCGTCGGCAGACCGTAGTAGAGCAAGTACAAGAGCAGCAGCACGGGAATGCCCCGGAAGAACTCCACATAGGCAATCGCCCCCCACTGCACCGGCAGCGGAGCATAGAGCCGGCACATCGCCACCAGCAGGCCCACAAGCATGGCGAGGGCCATGCTGCAAACGGAAACTTCAATCGTCACCAGGGCGGCGCTGCACAGCAGCGGGAAATAGCGCGAAAAGCTCAGCTTCGCCCCCGTATCTGCCAGCACATCGCCAACTGGGTTTTCCCATTTGGCTTTGATCCGCGCCAGTTCTCCTTTTTTCTCCAGCCGGTCGAGCGCTCCATCCACCTGGCTGGCCACTTCCTCCTGGTCCTTGCGAAAGGCGATGACATAGTGCCCCTCGTGGAACGGTTCGCCGGCAAACTTGAGCAAGCGATTGTTGCGGGCATAATAGACTGCGATGGGCTCGTCGACCAAAACGGCATCAATTCGGCCGAGAGCCAAATCTTGATACGGCTCCGCCTGGCCATCATAGATTTTGGACTTGATCTGCCGTTGATCGAGCAGGCGCGAGGAGCCCGTATCGTTGAGCGTCCCCACCACGCCGCCGGCCTGCTGGCAGGTTTCGAGGGAATCAAACCGCTTCTCATCGGCTCGCGTCACCAGTTGCAGGCGACAGGTGTAATAAGGGCGGCTGAGGCGGTAGCGCGCCTGGCGGTCGGGCGTAGCCTCAATGCCATTCATGGCAAAATCAAGGTCGCCGCGAGCGAGCCCCGATAACAGACTTTCGTAATTGTACTGACGAAAGTTGATCGGCCTTCCCAGTTCCGTGGCTAGTGCAGCGGCTAGGTCCACCTCCAAACCGATATTGCGCCGCGGATCCTCCGGATCCTTGAAGATATACGGTGCGCCCCCTTCCGCATCCGCTCCCCAGCGAAGGGGCGGTGGTTCCTGGGCAATGCTCGGCTGACAAGCCAGAATCGCGGCACAAAGTGAAACAACAACCGTGGGAAGGAAGCGCTTCAATTGCTGCATCCAAGGAATTCCTGGAAAAATGATTTCGATGAACCAAAGGATCGCGTCAAATTTCGCGACTTGAACGTGCGACCATCGTATCGGCAAGTTTGCCGCTGGTCAAAGAGCAACTTCAGAAAGGTGGAAGACCGCCGTTGCGCGAAGAGGTTCGCGTTCTCAAGTGAAAAGTGGCAGGAGCAAGACTTCCACAATTAAAAGAGTTCCAAAATCGGCCGGCCTTCTTCCATCAGTTGAAACGGACGGCCTAGTCGGTCGACGGCCGAAAGGTCGTCGATGCCCAGAGAGTGAAAAATCGTCTTAGCGATATCTTCGGGAGCAACGGGTTTATCGGCGGGAAACTCCGCCCGCTTGTCGGTTGTGCCATAAACCTGGCCACCTTGGATTCCGCCCCCGGCGAGAAGCACAGACATGCAGGCAGGCCAGTGATCGCGGCCCGCGCCTCCCGGGCCGCCAGAACGGGGGTCGCCGATTTTCGGCTTGCGTCCCATTTCGCTCGTGACAATCACCAACGTCTCCTCCAGCAAGCCGCGTTCGTGCAAATCCGCCAGAAGCGCAGCAAAGGGACGGTCAAACTCCGGCAGCAGCTTATCTTTGAGGCAGCCAAAGTTGTTTCCATGGGTGTCCCACCCACCGCCGCTCTTGCAGAGATTATCGAGTTCCTTATTCGCCTTGTAAAATACAGTTACGAAGGGGACCTCTGCTTCCACCAAACGCCTGGCCATCAGTAGCGACATTCCGGTGATGCCGTTGCCATAACGCTCGCGGACCTCCGCGGGTTCCGCGGAAAGATCGAAGGCGGCTTTTGTCGCGGAAGAGGTGAGGAGCGAAAACGCCTTTTGCTGATGCTTGCCATAATTGATGACATGGCTGACATCGTCCACCCGGCGCTCCGCGGCGTTGAGCGTGGTCAGCAGCGAGCGACGGTCGAGCAACCTTTCAGCCGTGACGTCTCCCGCCAATTGCAAGGCGGGGACCGTGAATTGCAATGGTTGCTCTCTAGAACCGTTCACAAAGAAGGGATCGTACTCAATCCCCAGCCTCGCGGAGAATTGACCCGGTCGCGTGTATTCGGGCGCCCCTTCCTTTTGCGGCAAAGTAATGGCTGACGGCAGCGAGGGGTGGACCGGCCGTTTGTAATTGACGACCGAAGCAATGGAAGGCCAATCGGTGGGATACGGAGTCCTCGCATTCAGTAGCTGGTGGAACGTACGGTCGGGTGCGTGTCCTGTCAGATTGTAGTAGTACCCGGCATGATGGTCTCCTGTGCCGCGGCCATGATCTCCCAGCGACCGGACGACGGCCAAATGGTGTGCCTGTTTCGCCAGATACGGAAGGTGCTCGCACAGTTGCACGCCAGGAGCCGATGTCGGCACGGGTCGAAATTGCCCCCGGTAGTCGGCGGGAGCGTCTGGTTTCATATCCCAAGTATCTATGTGGGAAGCCCCCCCGCTCAGCCAAATCATGATAGCTGACTTGGCAATCTTGCGGCTGGGGAGCGCTATCGTTCCTGCTGCGGATGCGGAAGAACCCGCCACGCCTGTTCCCTGGAGGCTTGACCCCAAGAAACTCAGCCCGCTCGCGACAAGAAAAGTCCGTCGATTCAGTGGACAAGCAGGACGAAAGAGTGCATCCATAATCAGGCAAAGCTCCTGCTACGATGGTAACTGACATAGATGGTAACGGCAACTTCGAACTGGTTCGCCCGGAAATCGTTTGCCGTATTTGCATCACCGTGAACTTTGTTCGTACAATACACAAGCACCTCACCGCACCTGCAATTCTCGATCTCGCCATGGCATCTCTGCAAGGCAGTTTTCTGATTGCGTCTCCGCATCTGGGGGACGGAAATTTTAATCGCAGTGTCGTGCTCATGGTGAAGCATGACGACGAGGGGGCGTTTGGTCTTGTACTCAATCGACCCACGGGAAACACCGTCGCCGAAATCTGGAAACTCGTATCGGAAGTTGACAGTGACCGACGGGATCCGATTTATCTGGGGGGACCTGTGCAAGGTCCGCTGATGGCCGTGCATGGACTGGCGTCGGCTGCAGAATCAGAGATTCTCGAAGGGGTTTATCTTTCAGCTCATAAGGACCAACTCCGCGAGGTCGTCGCCGCCGAAAACATCCCCTTTCGACTGTTCACGGGCTACTCCGGCTGGGGAGCGGGGCAACTCGAAGGAGAGTTGGAAGCGGGGGGCTGGCTCATCGCCCCCGCCACTGCTGACCTCGTCTTTCACAAGAAAGATAATTTGTGGGAGCAAGTCATGCACAGCGTAGCCAAGGAGATTCTCGCTCCCTCGCTCAAGCCTAAGCATGTGCCCAAGGATCCGACGCTCAACTAACCTGAGCGTTCTCGGTTTGATTCCGCATCGTCCAGGGCGGCGACAAGTCGGAATCCTCGGAAGAAGTTGTTGGCGTGCGCAGAGGATTTGCTGGACCAACCACTGCCACCGTTACTCCTCATCCGCCAGATCCCCTTCGGTGATCATCGTGAATCCCTTGGCGTTAAGGGTTTCCTGCGCCATTTCCAAATTGTCGACCATCAAAGCGACAGCCGGATTTCCGTGAGGGCGGACGATCAAGGGGTAGGCTTGCACAATGTTGACTTCCGCTTGCAAGAGAGCGGTGCAAACCTGCACCAGCGGCTGGCTTCCTGGCGGCAATTCGACACCCAGCAGGTCGGTCTCGATGATGGCGAGTCCGGCCCGTTCCAGGATTTCTCGCCCTTGTTCGGGATGGGAAAGGAGCAAGCGGAGGAGCGCGCACTCGGTAGCGTCGTTGATGGAAAGGGCGACAATTTTCACGCGGCTCCCCTCGAACCGCCGCACCACTTCCAAAAGCTGGCCGACGCGGTTTTCCAGCAGGACCGTGAACTGCCGAATGGTGGGAAAATCGCGGCCCCGCATCGTGGCAAAGCCAACGCCAGCTCCTTCGCCGCTAATCATAACGCCATCCCTGCGAAAAACCGAGGTGAAAGAATTCAAAGATGCGATGGCGGTTCGTTTGCCACGCTAACTAACTATAAAACTAGTAACGCCTTCCGTCAATCGAAATTGAACCGGTGACAGGCTCGGCGACCTTCCTCGCAAGCTCGTCGCTTCCCCTGCTACACTGCGGACATGAAATTGCGCCGCGAGGTTATCCTGCTTTCCCTGCTGTTTGCCACGCTCTATTTCGTGCAGGGGTTCGCCGAACCGAGCGAGGGGCTCATTGCTCAGCCGGTCCGGGCGCAATTGCGATTTTTGAATGTTCCCCCCAGCGAAATCAGCCAGTTTTCATTTCTCATCGGCCTGCCGTGGTCGTTCAAGCTGCTCTTTGGACTGACCAGCGATTTTGTGCCCATCTTTGGCTCACGGCGGAAGTCGTACCTCCTGATTTCCACGCTATTGGCGGCCGTCAGTCTATTTGCCGTGGCCGTCATTCCGTTTGAACTTCAGCGGCTAAAAACCATTTTTGGATTTATCTGTGCGGCATCGATTGGGGTGGCTTTTACGGACGTCGTGATCGATGCCTTGGCAGTCTCCGCGGGGCAGAAATATGGCCTGACCGGCCGCTTTCAGGCGATTCAGTGGGGAGGAATCTACTCCGCCTCCATCCTGACCGGCAGCATCGGCGGATTGCTATCGCAATATCATATGCCGTGGATCGGTTTTTTGATTTGCGGCGGTCTGGCAATGGTCTCGCTATTCATGACGTCCGTGGTTGTACGCGAGGAGCCGCATGACAGAACCAGCGGCATGGGTGTGATGCATTCCCTGACTAGCACCCTGAAATCGCCGTTGGTCTGGACGGTCGGCACATTCTTGTTCCTCTGGAACTTCAACCCCTTCTCCAGCGTCGTACTGGAAGACTACATGACCAAACAACTGCACCTGAGCGAGCAATTCGTCGGGCATACCCGTTCCGTGGCGGGAATTGGCTCGATTCTGTCTTGCGGTGCCTATGCGGTCTGGGGACCACGAATTCCCGTCCGCTGGCTCATCCACGGTTCCATCGTGGCTGGAATTCTTAGCTCCTTGGTCTATTTGCTCATGTGGAATCCGTGGTCCGGACTGGCGGTGAGCTTGTTTTCTGGTGCCTTCTATATGCTCGGAACGCTCGTGCAGCTCGACCTGGCAGCGCGGGCCTGCAAGCCGGAATCAGCGGGAACCACCTTTGCCGCTTTCATGGCCCTTTCCAACTTTGGGATGTCGCTGGGGATCTATTTCGGCGGTAGTTGGTATGAACGGCTCGCCCAGTGGCTGGGCGACGTCCCCCAGGCCTTCGCGGTTCTTGTTCTCCTCGGCAGTCTGGCCACGGCTACTTGCTGGCTGCTCGTGCCCGCGATGAAGTGGGCGGAAGTCGCTTCTGAACCTCTCCATGAGGATTCGCCGCCGGGAGCATGACAAGTACTTTCTCCCCCTTGTGCGCATTCGCCGACCGCACAATATTGAAGCCTGAATTCCCGCTATCCGGTCCCTCAATCTTCAGGAGCTTAACCATGCCCCGCCCCAATGCTGTCACGTTCAAAGGCACCCCGATGACTCTGGCCGGCGAAGAGGTAAAGGTCGGCCAGTCGGCACCGTTTTTCAAGGTCCATTACTTTGAAGGAGGGCTGAAATCGATCACTCCCTGCTGTTTGAAGGGAAAGGCGACAATTTTGAGCGTGGTTCCATCGCTTGATACGGGCGTTTGCGCCACTCAGACCAAGAAGTTCAACGAGCAGCTTGCGGCCCTCGGCGACAAGGTCAACGCTGTCACCATCAGCCTGGATTTGCCCTTCGCCATGAACCGCTTTTGCGGCGCAGAATCCATCAAGAACATGAAGGTCGGCAGCGATTATCAGGACCGCTCCTTCGGCCGTTACTGGGGCATGCTGATTGAGGACCTGCTGGTCCTCGCCCGCGGAGTCTTCGTACTCGACAAAGACGGCAAAGTCATTTATGCCGAAACGGTCAAGGAAGTGACGAGCGAACCGAACTACGAAGCGGCCATGGCGGCACTAAATGCTGCCGTTTAGGCAAGATGTAGGACTTTCACTAACCCGAAGCGCAAGCGAGGGCGGGCTGCTCTCCCTCGCTTGCGCTTCGGGTTAGTGACTTCATTTCCGACCCTTCCGGCTGCCGGCGCGAAAGTGTAGTCCGGCGGCCCGCTTAGCCGAAATTTGGGGAAGGAACCTCTCCTCCCACCAGCCGTGGTTTTCCTACTGCGGCCCCTCTCACCTGCCAACGCGAAAATGGATTTTCGACGCGGCCAGCTCGACGAACGCCGCCGGCGCGTCCTGATGGACGAAATTACGTCCGGTGCGGAAGTTGATGCGCCCGACGCCACAAACGTCCGCAAGCAACTTCGGGCCTACAGCGAAGCAGTGCTTGAGGACCATCAACCTCGCATTACTGAGCTCGTCCCGGTCCGCCCGTTCCTGGTCACGATGATCATTCTGGTCGCCCTGACCGGAATCGCGGCTCTGGAGACTCTGTACATCCATTTGCAAACCAGCAGTTGGGCCGAGGCAACCCACCCCTTGGCGAATCGATTTGCGGCGCTCGACCTCGCCAGTCGTGGAAATGTGGGGGCCTGGTATGGAGCCTGCTTGCTGGCGCTCGGGAGCGCTGCATCGCTCGTCATTTTGAGCGTGCGCCGCCACCGGGTGGACGACTACAGCGGCCGCTATCAGATCTGGATGTGGACGGCAGCAGCTTTGCTCTGGGGGAGCCTGGACTGCGCCAGCGGTATTCATCATGCTATCGGAGCCGGCATGGCCGTGCTTGCCGGCACGCCACAACTTGCCGACATCTGCTGGTTGGGTGTTTATCTGCTGGTATTTGGCGCGCTCACCGTGCGGCTGGGAATTGAAACCTGGCACACGCTGTCGGCCTTTAGCGCTCTCGCGGTGGCCGCCGTACTTTACATCGTGGCGGGAATGTTGGCTTTGGGTTTGTGGAGCATCACCAGTCAACTTGTTTCTACAGTGATGGTAAGTTCGATGACGCTCATGGCACACGTCGCCGTCATCGCGACACTCGCACTCTATGCTCGACACGTCTGCCTTGACGCTGCCGGAAAACTGCCGCTTCGCCTGCGAGCGAAAGACGGCAAGAAGAAGAGCAAGGCCAAGCTCGCCGTCGTTCGCGACGAAGAGTTGACCGACGACGAACCGGCCGACAAGCAGGACTCCGCCCGGCCAAGTGCCGTTCCAGCCGCGGCATCTCCCAGTCCTGCGAAGGATTCCAAAGCGGGCATATCCAAGGCGACTCTCACTTCGCCTCGCCCAACCGCACCTGCTGCCAGTCCCAAAGCCGGTCCGCTGGCAAGCAAGATGGCCCCTTCATCCGCGACTCGAGTTGAGAACGAGGATGATGACGAGGAAGAATCCGAGGAGTATGACTCGGACGAACAGATGTCCAAGTCCGAGCGCCGTCGCCTGAAGAAATTGGCCCGCCGCGAGCAGCAGCGTCGAGCGGCATAAGATCTACGCCCTCTTGCTCTAGCCCGCGTATCTTCCGCTGAACAACGTGAAGGCAATCGACATGGCAGTTTAAAGGGCAAAATAGAGTGTCATTGTTTTTAAAATGGGGCCGAAGTAGACGGTTGCCTTCTTGAATATCACCCTGGGAAACCTAGCGGCAGAATCCGCGACCGCTTCAACGTCTGGTCTCCTTCCACGGTGCTCAAGATTCCCCTGAAAGAGCGGTGGAAAGCACATCGGGAGTATTTTGGGGATTTTTAGCGAAGGATGAGCAAGGGAAACGACACAGCTGTCAACTTCGGTGGAGGGTACCGGTACTAGTGCCATTTCCAACGTTTATGGCGAGTTCGATTTGGCTGGTTCCGGCGAGTTGCTTGCGGCGGCTTCCCGCAGCAAGGTGAGTGCGGTTTCGACGAGCATTTCTCCCGAGCCAGGCCTCGTTGCGGAATTGGTGACCTCGTAACTCCCTCCTGCGTAGGCGGCCCTGGTGGGGATGTAAATCGTTTCGACACAGTTCGAAAGTTCGATGACCAGCGTCGTCCGGAAGGGGGAACCCTGCTTGATAGCCAGACCCAGGTCCACGAAGACTTCACCGGGAAGGCAGACGATGGCAACGTCTTTGCCGAGCGTCATCACCGTGACTTCAACCGGTAACGTTTCGCCAATCCCGGCAAGCGAACGACTCAATCCCCAAGTGATATGGTCGGCGGTCTTGGCATGCGGCTCGGCGTGCCGAAATTGGTCAAGCATCAGCTTCTTGTACGCGGTAACATGTTCGAGAAAATCGACTTTCTCTTTCCGCTCCGCGGCCTGAAGAATTTGAATCGATTTGGCGACTTCCTCTTTCGTTGCATCTTGCAGCGGCAGACGAACGAGTCGCGATTTGACGACGAGGTCGGCCCTTTCGAGGGGTCGCAGTTGGGGAAGTTGTTTTTGAATCGACTCGCCGATGGAATTGCCAATGACATCGGCTTTGTTTCGCGTTGGCCGGCGGGGGTCGACGTGGTTGATATCTCCGCAGCAGCCGGTACCGAAGATGGAGATTATTTCGGAACCCGCCCCTTTCCGGAGCGCTTGCTCAAGGAAGTAGGGATAGTCGGCGCTCCACTTCTGTCCCCCTACGGTGTCGAGATGCAGGGCAAAATTGCTGAGGATTCCGAGCGACTTGCCCGCTTTGTCCTTGATCGATACGAGCCCGATTTCCGGATCAATCGGTCCCGCCGCGCGGACGACCTCGGGATTCTCGAGGTTCATCCAGGTTCGCACGCTCCCATCGCGCATCACAAAGCGGCGATTGAACGATACCGGCGACTGCTGAGTTGCGGAACCGGCTTCCAGGACCGCCGGCTTTGCCGCGGCTTGAGCTTGGACAATAGCTTCGACCGGGCCACTCAGCAGTTTCTCGATGTAGGCCGCGCGCAACGGATCCTGCCGCTGTCCGCCAATATTCAAGTAGAGTTCTTTCATGTAATCCGGCGCGGTGTGCGAATGAGTCGCGGAAATCACGATGCTCGCCGCCGGAATGCCGGTCTTTTCCGCTGCCCGCTTGCGTATCGCCTGCGAGAGGTCGGTGGCAATGCCAATCAAATCGCAAACCACGAGCGCCGCCTGAGACTTGCCGTCTCGAAACACGATTGCCTTGGCCTTGAGCGGGTCAATCGCTCCTTCCGCCAGCCGCTCGTGGTAGTAGCCCGCCATCGGAAAGCCAACCGGGGGCGTGATATCGACTTCCGCAACGCCAACCTGCAGATTGCTCGTCTCCGACGACTCCGCGGGTGCGCGGGCAAAAAGTTCATTCGTCATTCCTAGCACGGCAATCAGGAATCCGATGTAGAGGCAACCATGGCCTTTTGTGCGAATAGTGACAGACATTTTCTCTCCTAAGACGATTCAAGGACATCAATCCGCAAGCAATGCTTCAATTCATTTGGATTCCTGGCACTCCGCGATCGCCATGACCGCAAATGCCGAGCCCGCATGGGTAATGAAGTGTTTGCTGTCTTTATGCAGCGAGCGGGTGAACCAGCGGCCGCTTTCTCGCTGGTTGGCCTTCAGCCAGCCGATTCCCTTTTGAATCCGGAGATCGCTCGCGGGAACACCGGACTGGCGGAGAACATAGACGACAAAACCTGTTCCATAGCCGTCGCTATGTTCAGTGTCCTGCGGCGAATCGTCGGCCCGTTTCCAATCGCCAATCGAGGCCAGGGCCCATCCGCCGTCGGGCTTTTGCAGGTCCCTAAGCTTTTCCACGATTTTCTGCTTCTCGTCCGGTGACAGCAATCCTTCCATTTTACTGGCCCCCCACAGCACCATGGCTCGATGATGCAGCGTGGGCCCGGGATTCTCTTTCAGGTAGTGTTTGAGCCGCTCCATGCCTTTGACTGCCGCGGCAGTTTGAGCATAGCGCTCGGGGGCATTGCCAACGGCGATGGCAACGAGCGTTGCGCCGTAGTGATCGTCGGATTCCATCGGTGGCCAGTCGCACTTGATCCAGGTAAAGCCCCCGTCTTTGCGTTGCAGAGTCCACATGCGGTCCAGCGCCTGTCGCGTAAGCGGATGGAGTTTGCCGGTCGTGGCGGCATCGTTAAATGCCAGTGCCGCGGCGGTGGCGACCACTTCTGCATCCCAGCGAGGGCCTTTGTCCGCCCACCGCTTTTGAATCAACTCTTCCGCGAACTTGCGGACTTCTTTGGCAGCCGGGGCGTCGGCGCTAACAGAGGGGCGTGCGTACAGGTGGGCATAGTTGGTGTGACAAGTAAAACACTGTCGCTGTTTTTGCCATTGGAGTGCTGCGGAGTCCAGAAACCCAACCGCTTTCTCCAGGGAAAACTCCTTCGCCAGCGGCTCGTCACGCCGGTTCTCGCCAGGGTCTTGCACATTTTCCAGGGTCACCGCTTCGGCGGCGACGGAACTCGCGCCCGCCCAAACAATCATCGAAAGAAGGCTCCCCAACCTGGTCAACTGCCGCATCGATAGGACTCCTTAAGAAAGAACTTCAACAGTGGCTGAGCGACGCTGCAAACTATCAGCTTGCCTGCCAGTCGTCGAGCAGATCGAGTGGATAAGTAGGACGGGGAATGCGCTGCCATTGGAACGCCGTCAGGTCGGATTGCGTGGTGCCGGGAGAATCGACCCGAATCAACTCGCGCCGCCAGTGCTGGAAGAACTGAAAATTGCTGGCCGTTTTGACGACGACCATTTTGGCGTCAGCCATTTCGAGCCCCAGGTGCATGTAGAGGACGGGATGATTAATCGCAAAACTGCGATGATCCAACAAGACGACCCGAATGTTGCCGATTGCGAGCAGCGCGGTCCGCCGCAAATCGCACACGCCCCGATCATGCAGGTCCACGGTAAATCCATGCGATACGGCGGCAACTTTACCAGTCACTTGTATTGGCTGGCTGAAGATGCGATCGAATTTTGCTCCCAATTCAAGGGTGATGGTTGCGCCGACCCCCGCTTGATGGGCGGTAGCGAGCGCCGCGGGATCAACCAGCGGAACATAGGCCAGTCCCGAAGGAGGATTCTCCAGCAATGCTTGCAACAAGCAGGTGCTATCCCCCGGCGCGCCGCCATAGACCGAATCGCCCGTGTCAGACAGGATGACCAGCCCGGCCTCCGCCGAATTCGCCAGCCGAATTGCATCCGCGGGTGCAACTCGTTCGGATACCCAAAACTGTTTGCGAAGGCTCCAGGCTTTGATTGCCATTTTCATCACGATGGCGGCAGCCAGTTCTGGGTCAGAATCGGTATGTACCACCACCGCCCAGCCACCTTCCGCCACGTCGAGCCAGGGCTGCATCGGATAGGGCGAAACGTCCAGCACTCCCGGCTGCTTTTCCAAAGTCCTCGCCAATTCAAACCATTCTCGCATCGGACCAGACGCCGTCAGAAACTGGTCCTGCGGGGTAATCATTGGAATCTTGTGCCAGGCAATCGTCGGCCGAATCTCCCCCCGCAGCAGGCGGAACAAAATGTGAGCCGCCTTCCGGCCCGTGGCCGGTGGATCGTGCGGCTGGGTCTCGTGACCAATCAGAGCATCGGCGAATTCGACCATGCGGGCCGTGATATTGGCGTGATGATCGAGCGCCACAACTATTGGAACACCGTTGCCCACAATGCCACGAACGACCTGCAACACATGGCCTTCCACATCGTCTTCGTTCTGAGAAGCGGCGGCTCCATGTAATGACAGAAAAACCGCATCCACGGGCAAGGCTTGTTCCAAGCCCGCCACCAGTTGTTGCATCAAATGCACGAGTGTTTCCTGGGCAATCGTGCCCCCCGCCCCTCCCCAAGCCCGCAAGATGGGCAACACAACGACCGGCTCCGGCTGTTGGTCCGCTACCTCGAGAAAACCACCGAGGGGGCCGACGCCTTGCATGCGGTGAAGAATCTCGTCACCCAGATACAGGCCAGTTGCTTCAAAGTCCGTCAGGTTCGCGACAAGAGGACTGAATGAATCGGTCTCCTGGGCTAATTCTGCCAGCGCGATACGCATGCGATGTTCCTTGTGCAAAGTTGGCTGCAAGGGGAATGCGATGAAGAGAGTCGTCTCGGCGGTGCGGTCCTTGTACCCCGAATTTAAGAAGTTTACCAGCTTGTCAGCACCGAAAGCCGCAGTTTTCTGCATCTTTGGAGGGCGACGCCCGCCAGATAGTTGTTCCCGAAGGCCCGCTTGTTTAAGTTGTTGGAAGTCGATTCCTCTGGCTCATTTACTGTCCCGCATCTGGAGTTCCTCGCCATGCAAGACTTTCCTCTCTCTTCGTCACGTCAAGAACGCGTCTCGCCCGCCTCGCAAACTCGGGTTTCCTCTCTTCCCAGGCGTTCCTTTTTGGCGACGCTCGCCGGTGCAACTGCTGCCATTGGCATGGGTGAAGTCATAGGGCGCGATTACGGGCCCAACGCCGCGCCGGTCCGCTACCCTGATCCGGATATCGTAGCCCTCGATAAGAAATTCGAGCCCTATAAACTGGGCAACACGCCGATCCAGCGGCTTTATCACAGCAAGGAGATGCTGTGGGCCGAAGGACCGGCTTGGAGTGCTGTCGGCAAGTTCCTGCTTTGGAGCGACATTCCCAACAACGTGCAAATGCGCTGGCTCGAAGAGGATGGCCATGTCAGCGTCTTCCGCAATCCGGCTGGCAACAGCAACGGCAACACGTTCGATTATCAAGGCCGGCAAATCTCCTGCGAGCACGGCACGCGTCGCGTCGTGCGGTACGAGCACACGGGCAAGGTGACGGTGCTGGCCGATAATTTCCAGGGCAAGAAGCTCAACGCCCCCAATGACGCCGTGGTGCATCCCGACGATGGAGCAATCTGGTTCACCGACCCCGGCTACGGCAGCCTGATGAATTATGAAGGGGTCAAAGGCAAGCTGGAGATTAAGGAAGCGGTCTATCGCATCGACGCCAAGACCGGCAAGCTCGACATGGTGACTGACGAAATCTTCAAGCCCAACGGCCTCTGCTTTTCGCCGGACTACAAAAAGCTCTATGTCGCGGATACCGGTGCCTCGCATTATCCGGATGCTCCTCGAAATATCAAAGTCTGGGACGTTGTGGATGGCAAGACGCTCGCCAAGGGAAAAGAGTTCGCCTCGATGGCACTCGATGGCTTTGATAAGGCCGGCTTCGCCGACGGCATTCGAGCCGACGTAGACGGGAATGTCTGGGCCAGTGCCGGCTGGGTGGGGGATGGCTACGACGGTGTTCACATCTTTGCCCCCAGCGGCGACCGCATCGGGCAAATACGACTCCCCGAAATCTGCAGTAATGTCTGCTTTGGCGGAACCAAGCGGAATCGGCTCTTTATGACAGGAAGCACTTCCCTCTACGCCGTGTATGTGGAGACGCAAGGTGCCCACATCAGTTAAGTAGCGGCGGGACCAAGGGTGGCACGCCCACGGCTTTGCGTGGGCGTGTGATTCCGTGGAGCACCAGGATGAGACGTCCATGATCCTCCACGTTGATATGGACGCCTTCTACGCCTCGGTCGAGGAGCGGGATAATCCGTCACTGGTTGGTCAGCCGGTAATTGTGGGAGGGACGGCGGAGGGGCGTGGCGTCGTCGCCGCCGCCAATTATGCGGCCCGCAAGTTCGGGGTCCACAGCGCGATGGCCGCGGCTCGGGCCGTGCGACTTTGTCCCCAGGCGGTTTTTATCCGGCCGCGGATGGAGCGTTACGCGGAAGTTTCGCGGCAAATCCGGGACCTCTTTGAAGAGTTCACGCCGCTCGTGGAGCCCCTCTCGCTCGACGAGGCATTTCTGGACGCTACCGGCTCCGAGCCCTTGTTCGGCTCGTCCGCGGAAATCGGCATCCAGATCAAACGCCGCATCCGCGCGGAACTGCAACTGATTGCCTCGGTGGGAGTCGCCCCCAACAAATTCCTCGCCAAAATCGCCAGCGACCTCCGAAAGCCGGATGGCTTCGTCGTGGTAGAGCTGGACCAGGTGCAGGGCTTCCTCGATCCACTCCCGGTCGGCCGCATCTGGGGAGTCGGCAAAGTCACCGGCCAGGTCTTTGATCGCTTCGGCATTCGGACGATCGGGCAACTGCGGCAGATGTCGATGGAAACACTGAACAGCCTCTTTGGTTCCTCCGGCGAACATTACTGGCGATTGGCCCACGGGCAGGATGACCGCCTCGTCGTTCCGGACCGCGAGGCGAAGTCCATCTCACACGAAACGACCTTTGCGGAGGACATCGCGGACAGCGAAGTTTTGCAGGCCTGGCTGGTGGAACTGGCCGAGCAGGTCGCCCGGCGGCTGCGGCGTCATCAGCTCAAGGGATGGACGGTGGACCTGAAGGTGCGGTTCGCAGACTTCCGCACCATCACCCGGTCGATGACGCTTGCCGAGCCGACCGACATCACGCAGGAACTTCTGCAAGCGGGAGCGGAACTGCTCCGCAAACTCCCCGCGGGCCACTTGCCCGTCCGCCTGCTGGGGTTGGGAGTCAAAGGCTTCGACGACTCGGGTTGTTCCCAGCGGCAACTGTTCGACGAACCCGGCCGTGAGCGGCAGCGTCAACTCGACCGCGTTGCCGACCAGATCGCCGGCAAGTTTGGCAAAGCGGCAATTCGTCGAGGGCGAGGACGAGAGGAGTGAAAATCTTTAGTTGCTAGCACGGCAAATTTCCTTAGCCAGTCTGCCGATAGATGGTTGGAGCGGCTATCTACATTCCTTGCCTCAGCCATCGGGAATTCTCACTCCATGCGCACCCTCGCTCATGAGCCGCAGCAGTTGGATGAAGTGCGGAGCTTTGTGCGCCGGCGAATCTGTGAACTGCATGGACTGGTGGCCGAGGCGTATGAGATGTCGGAGCGGTACATTCACCGCGGGGATCGAATTTGCGGACTGTATTTCTGTGTGCATGGACCTCGCAGCGTTCAGTTGACCGCCATTTGGGACCACGAGCGGAATACAGCCATCTTTTACGGCTCCGGGGGCGAGCGCCTTGAGCAATCGGCGTTTTGAGCCTTGCCTGGCACCCTTTCTCCTATTGATGAGGCGGGGCGGACTCAGGACTCTCACCGGACTCTTGTTTGGCAATAGCCGTGCAGCCTGTTGAAGTTGACTCCAGGCAAGGCTATTCTGCGTGGGCCTGAAGTAAGTACCAAACCATAGATAGGTAGGTGGACTCCGCATGCAAACCGTGGGAGTGGGAATCATCGGCAGTGGATTCATGGGGTTGACCTATAGCGAGGTCGTCGCGCGGCATGCCGTCGGCTGTCGGCTGGTGGCTGTTTCGGGAGGCAAACGGGCGGAGAAACTCGCCGCAGATTACAGCGTGGCGGTGGAAACGTCGATCGATGCGCTCCTGGCGAGACCTGATGTGCAAGCCGTGGTGCTCGCGACGCCCGACCTGAACCGCCTGGAACTAACCAAGAAAGCGGCAGCGGCGGGAAAGCACGTGCTGGCCGAGAAACCGATGGCGCCAACGGTTGCCGAGTGCGATGAGATGATCGCCGCATGCGCAGCCGCTCAAGTGAATTTGGCCGTCGTCAAGACGGAACGCTTTCGCAAGATAACCAAGAAGGCGAAAGAATTGATCGACAACGGCAGCCTGGGACCGCTGCAAATGCTCCGCACGGTCTCGGCGTTTCCTCTGCCGCTGGCCAGGCAATTGTTTGACGAAAGACAGTGGATGGCCGATCCTCGCAGCGGCGGCTTGTTCATGGGGATGGCCTCGCACAACACGGATTTTCTCCGCTGGCTGACCGGTCGCAACGCGGTCAAAGTGTTCGCGCAGGCGACGACCTTTAGTGACGTTCCCGGACCGCCACTCTCGGTCATGGCCCAGATTGTTTTTGAAGGTAATCTCATGGCTCAGATGTGGATTACCGCGGAGTTGCCTAATCCGAGTCTCCCCAGCAGCGAGGTTCGGTTTCAGGTTTTCGGCCGTGATGCCATGATCGACCTGGAGAATTTCGAGTACCTGGATGTGGGCCAGGGGGAGAAGTGGGAACGAGTTTATACACCCGAACGTTTCGATTACCTGAAAGAACCCAAGTCCCCCATCCGACTCTATCCGCATATTGGCGTGATCCAGGAGTTTATCGATAGCATTCGCGAGCAGCGACCGCCGAGAATCGGGGGCGCGGATGGCCGGGCTGCTGTCGAGATCTGTGAAGCTTGCCTGATTTCCGCCCAGCGTGGCGAGGCGGTCTCGTTGCCGCTTTAGGGATGATTCACCTGGCCAAACGGCCTTTTGCACGCCAGGCCTGACGAATGCGGAGAGAAACCTCATGAGCGATACGACGGTCGAATTACCTTCGGCCTGTCCGCTTACCTGGCCCCAGCAGCGCTGGAACCTGATTCTGTTTGCCGTTTGCACCGGCACACAATACCTGGCAGCCCCCGTGTTATACGTCGGGATTACTCAGGCGTCGCTTTGCGATCGCCTGGGAGCCGACGCTCGAACTTCCAATCTTCCCGGCACGCTGTTCTTCGCCATGACAGCCATGCCCGCCCTGCTGGCCTGGGTGTCGCCGCGAGTTGCGTCGCTGCGGCGAAATCTCAGTTTGTGCTACGGAGTATCCGCCTTGATGCTTGCAACCATGGCCGCAACCTTGGCGTCACCCGTCTCCAAGGAATTCAAGCTGGCCATGATTGTGCTTCAAGGTGGTGTTTCGGGAGCGGTCATGCCGGCGGCGATTGCCCTGATGTGGGAAGTGATCGGGCGCGGTTCCGACGAATCCCGCCGCGGACTGGCCCTGAGCCTGGCCTTTGGAGCCGGCCCCTTGCTGGCCGTGCTTGGTTCGTTTGGCCAGACTGTTTTGCTGGGCGGCGACCTGTTTGGGCTGCATTTTACCGGGTTCTCCTACCCGACAAGTTTCATCGTCTTGTTCGCGGCTGGTGCGCCCATCATGGGAATGGCCGCACTCTTCTCGCAGTTCTTCTATATCCCACCGCCCGCACAAGAGTCTTCAAGGTCACCCGTTGCCGAGGTCGTCGGGCTGCTGTTGGGTCTTCCTTTGATGTTCTCCTCCGTCGCGCTGATGCACTTCTCTGGCAACGCGCCCTCGGATGAGAGTGCTGGTCCGCTGGCGCTGCTTCGCTGGCTGGGCTACCTCTGCGCTGCCGGTGCGGCAGCGGCATTCATCTATCACTTTCGCGCCATCTTGCGGCAGCGCGTGCTGTTGCTGGCGACGCTGGTGGCGATTCTCGTCTACGCGGGAAATGTAATCCCATCGAATATGAACTTGTATTCCGCGGAGGCGCTCGGCGATCTTCCCGCAAATTTCGCCGGCCCGCAAAACATGCTTCGATTTGGATTCAAAGTGATTGCTGGAGCCTTTCTCGGCTGGCTATTAACTCGCACGAATCCACGACTCGGCATTCTGGCCACCGCGGCGATTTTTTTGACCGCCCAAGTTTGGGCCATTTTTGTCACGGGGCCCTGGTATCTGGTGGCCTTTGGTCTCCACGGCGCGGGAGAACTCGTGGGCGTGTATGCTCCCAATTATATTGTCTCAGCTTCTCGGCGCGACCAATTGCGGCAAAACATGGCCTTCGTAACGATGCTCATGGTCCCAGCAGCACCGGCGGGCTATCTGTATGGCGCCATCGTCGATGGAGTCAAACAGGCGGGCTGGACAGCAGGAGGCATGAACAGTGCCACGCTCGGCTTTCGGCTGAGCTTTTTGGTATGTGGACTCTTTATCTTGAGCGGCATTATCCTGGCGGTTACGATGTTGCCCGACAGGCCGCAGCCGGCAAAGAATGATTCCGTTCCATCGTCCTGATTGAATTCGTGGTTCCAGAATACGGGGAGTTTATCTTGGCATCTTTGCGAATCCTAAGTTCTGGCCGCGTGGATGAGCGGGAATCGGCGTTTCCCCAAGCAGTCCAACTCCCCGATGGAGACATTCTCTGTTCATTCAGCGTGGGCGGGGGGCAATATGTGCACGGCGGTTCCGACTGGGCCCGCTCGAAGGATGGCGGACAGACCTGGCGATTGGAAGGTCAGATTCTGCCTCCCACAGCAGATCCCCCTTCGGCGAACGCCCTGAAGCTCAGTCTTTCCCCCGACGGCAAAACGATCTATGCCTACGGTACTCGTTATTGGGCCAATCAGAACGAGCGGTTCGGCGAACGGCAAGGAGAAACTGTCTTTTGCCGTTCCGTCGATAACGGTCAGACGTGGTCTGCTCCTCAATCGGTCCCCATGCCGGATTGCCCGATCGAAGTGTCGCATTCCATAAGGCCGCTGGTTTCGGGCCGGCTCCTCGCGCCGGGAGCTCTGCTCGCGGACAAGAGCCGGCTGGGAGAAGAAGTGCTGGTGGCCGTCTCCGATGACGGCGGTCGCACCTGGCCTCACTGCCGGACCGTGTTTCGCGATCCCGCGGGAAAGCTCGGATTCTGGGAACAGAAACTGGCCGAAGTCGCACCCGGCAAGGTGCTGGCGGCCGCCTGGACCGTCACGCTCGGCGATTACCGTGATCAGTGCAACCATTTCTGCGTTTCGCACGATGATGGCTGGACCTGGGGACCGCATCAAGACACTGGGATCCGCGGGCAGACACTCTCCATGCTCCCCTTGGGAGACGACCGACTGCTGGTCCTCTATAACCGGCGCTACGGCGAGCAAGGAGTGGTGATGGCGCTGGTTACCTTTACGGAAACCCATTGGGCGGTGCTGACGGAAGGACTCCTCTACGACGCTCGTGGTTTTCGCGATGGTCCCGCCACTGCCGCCACGGGAGTCGACGAACTCGCCAGTTTTCAGTTCGGCTTTCCCACTGCCATTCGTCTGCTCGATGGAACTTTTTTGGCCACGCATTGGTGCGTCGAGCAAGGAGTGTGCGGTATTCGCTGGACGAAGCTGGCGATTGAGTGGTAATGCGACCAGTCTCGACCAGAATCCGATTCCACCCGTCATGATTTTCTGGGAGAATGGATGTGGTTCGATTAGCCCGAAGCTTTGCCTTTGCCCGTGAATCGAGTGTGTTAAGGTCGAGATAACTTGGTCTTCTAGAGAAAGCCCGATGTTAAGACTTTTTGGTCAGGCCACAACCTTTGATGGGCTGTCGCGGCGAGAACTGCTGCGGGTCGGTGGATTGTCCCTATTTGGCGGATTGACTCTTCCCCATTTTTTGGCCGCTGGAGAGGCACACCCCGCAGCCAAAGCCAAGTCGGTAATTCTGCTCAACCTCTTTGGTGGTCCTCCGCACCAAGACATGTTCGATTTGAAGCCTGATGCGCCCGCGAACGTTCGTGGCGAATTCAAGCCCATCGCAACTTCGGTTCCGGGGACGCAAGTCTGCGAGCTGCTGCCAAAAATAGCAAAGCTCATGGACCGAGCGACTCTGATTCGCACCTACTCGCATAAGTACAATAGCCACAATCCCTACAACGTTTTGACCGGCTTCGACGGCGGAAAGGACGCAGAAAACTACTTTGCCAAACGGACCGACCATCCCAGCATCGGTTCGATCTGCCACTTCAGGAACGTTGGTCGCGACGATGTCCCCCGTTATGTCACCATGCCGGCTTTCCCTGGCTACAGCCAGGCCCTGCGACGCGCAGGGCCGTATGGTGGCTATTTGGGAAGCCAATACGATCCCCTGTTTACTGTTTGCGACCCTCGTTACGAACGAGAGTCAAAGGGAGATTATGATTGCGTCATCCCGCAGGGAATTCCCACTCCTCCCTCCCTTGGCGCGCTTCCCGATTTGACAGCCGACCGATTAGAGCAGCGTTATTCGCTGATGGAGCAGCTCGACCGCGACCTGATTGCCGCCGAGCAAAGCGGAACCATCGCCCGCATGGATGGTTTGAAACAAAAGGCTTTTTCCCTGCTTTCCTCCAGCAAGACGCGGAATGCATTTGACGTCTCCCAAGAATCAGAAGCGACGCGCGCCGAATACGGTCCCAGCTTGTGGGGCTCCAGCGTCTTGATCGCTCGCCGGCTGGTGGAGGCCGGTTCGACCTTTGTGACGGTGCATTGGGAGGCAAAACGTGGCAACCATTGGGACTTGCACGAAAATAACTTCGGGATGCTTCGCGCCCAGTTGCCCGTGCTGGATCAGATTGTCCACGCACTCGTGCGGGACCTCGAACAGCGCGGCCTGCTCGACCAGACGTTGGTCGTCGTCATGGGAGAGATGGGCCGTTCGCCGCAAGTCAATGGCAAGGCGGGACGCGACCATTGGCCACAGTGCGGATTCTCACTTCTCTTTGGAGGGGGCACAAAACGGGGCGTTGTTGTCGGCCGCACCGACAAGCAGGCTGCCTGGCCCGCGGACCGCCCCGTCTCGGCGGGAGATTTGGTGGCGACGATCTATCAGTTGCTCGGGATTCCCCCTACTTGGACGGTCCCCGATCTCGAAGGCCGGCCGATTCCCATTAGCCACGGCGGCAGTCCGGTGAAGGAAGCGATGGCTTAGTGGAGTGGCTTGCCGGTCCTCGGGTAGGAGCAGCGACGATCGATAATCGAGTATTTCCGCCCGAGACCTGGCGAACCCAAGAGAGGCTTCTTATGGACCGCCGCACTTTTGCACAACAGCTGACCCTGGGAGTTGGCGCAATCGGAATGCTTCCGTTGAGCGGCCAGTTGGCGTCTTGCTCCGCCGAGGAGGTGCCGCAGCCTGGTGCAACGGGCGAGAGTTCGCCCCAGGAACCCGTCAGTGTTGCTGACTTTCAATTGTTGGCCTCTGCCAGGCTCCCCAAGGCCACTTACGAGTACATCACCACCGGCTCCGCCGACGAAATTACGCTGCGAGAAAACATCGCCGCGTTTCAGCGCATTCGGATCCTGCCGCCGCTTTTAACAGGAGTGGCGAGCGCGGACCCCTCGACAACTGCATTCAAGCAGCCCATCAAGCTGCCGATCATGCTGGCACCGGTCGCGGGCCAGCAGATGTATCACCCTCAGGGGGGATTGGCTTCCGCGCGAGCCGCCGCTGCCGCGGGTACCGTGCTGGGCGTCAGCAGCAGCATTGGGCACAGCGTGGAGGAAGTGGCCGCAGCCAGCAAGGGCCCCAAATGGTTTCAGCTTTATGTCCCCCAGGATCGGGCGGTCGCGCGTCGGTTAGTCGAGCGGGCAGAGCGGGCTGGCTATCAAGCGCTGATCGTGACGGTGGATATGGGAGAATGGAAAGACGCGGATCGCCGGAATCGCTTTGCACTCCCCAAGGAGGTCTTGGTGAAACATTTGCGGGACATTGGATTCTCGCAAATCACCAGCGAGATGAGCTATCAGGAGATCATCGACTTTAACGCCAAAGCTTGGAATCTGTCCCTGTCCTGGGACGTCTTCGATTGGCTGCGGGGAATCACCAAGCTTCCGCTCTTGATCAAGGGGGTGCTCCGCAAAGACGATGCCGCCAAAGCCGTCTCGCTGGGAATTGACGGCATTATTGTCTCCAACCACGGTGGGCGAAGGCTGGACGGAATGCCGGCCAGCATCGAAATGCTCCCCGAGGTGGTTGAAGCCGTCGGTGGCAAGGCAGAGGTCTTTATGGACGGTGGCATCCGACGGGGAACCGATGTGCTAATTGCCCTGGCCCTGGGTGCCAAGGCCGTGCTCATCGGTCGCCCCTACGCCTGGGCCCTGGGTGCGAATGGCGAAGCGGGAGTAACCAAAGTGCTTGATCTGCTACGCGAGGAGTTCTTGAATGCCATGGTCGCGACGGGGTGCGCAAAGATTGGCGACATTGGACCGAAACTGCTTCGTCGCTAGGAAGGGTTTCGGCCTGCATGGAAGAAACAGCCTATCACGAAGCCGGCCACGCTTTCATGGCCTCCTATCTGGGGGGCTTTGTCCGCTCAGTGACGATTGAGCCCGATCGTGACGACGGCCCCAACCGATTGGGAGATGTTCAAATTGTATGGCCCAGCGGCAGGATGTCTGCCAAAGAATTTCAGAACAAACTCGTGCTGGTTGCTTTGGCCGGACCCGTGGTGGAAATGATCTACCGTGGAGAGCCTCTGCATCCTGGTTTTGTCGCCGAGTGGGCCGATGATTGGCGAAAAGCCTGGGATGCTGCGGAGCCAATTCTTGCGGACCAGCAAAAGCGACTGGCATTTCTCGAAGAAACCGCTCGGGAGTTATATGGACTGCTCCACCGTGACCAGCATTGGGCGGCCATTGCCGCCCTGGCCGACCATATCCTCGCTCATGAAACCCTGGAAACAGAAGAGATCCAGGAGATCTTGGCCGTTTGGAGGCGGTAATTTCTCCATCTGTCAGTTGGCTGAATTGCTGGTCCACTACTCGCGGCATCACTAGAACTGCACTATAAAGCTGCGGGGCTCAACGAGGACAAAAGATCGGGATAATGCTCGTCTCAACAGAAAATTCCCAAGTTGACGGAAAGTGTGTACCTGAAACGGCTGCGCCTGTTGAAGAAGTTCGTTCGACCACGCCCGTTCGATTGAGCAGGCCCGCGAGCGTCACACGACAGTTCTTTTGGCCGTACCTGGCTGGATTTATCGCCTTGCATCTACTGGTTTTGTTGGCATTTGTCCCTTGGCTGTTTAGCTGGACGGGTTTGGTTTCCGTCTTCGTCGGAAACTACGTTTTCGGGTCGCTCGGAATCAATCTGGCCTATCACCGGCTGCTGACGCACCGAGGCTTGACCGTTCCCAAATGGTTGGAGCACACCCTCGCACTCCTCGGCGTCTGTTGCTTGCAGGATGCTCCGGCCCGTTGGATAGCCATTCATAGGATGCACCATCAACACTCCGATAAGCAACCAGACCCGCATACCCCGCTGGTGACTTTCTTTTGGGGGCACATGGGCTGGCTCATCTATCAGAATAAGTATTTTGGCACGGCCGACTTCTATGATCGTTATGCCCGTGACATTTTGAAGGATCCGTTCTACTTCCGCTTGGAACGCAACTTCATGTACCTCTGGGTCTATCTGGCCCATGCCGTATTGTTCTACCTCGCCGGTCTGGCCATCGGCTGGTGGATGGCGGGCGAGTTAGCGGGTGGGCTGCAGTTCGGGGCGAGCCTGCTGGTTTGGGGAGTCATCGTGCGCACTGTCTATGTCTGGCACATCACCTGGGCCGTCAATTCGGTGACGCACCTCTGGGGCTATCGCAACTACGATGTCTCCGACAGCAGTCGCAACAACTGGCTCATCGGTCTTACCAACAATGGCGAAGGGTGGCATAACAACCATCATGCCTCTCCACGCTGTGCCGCCCATGGTCACAAATGGTGGGAATTGGACCTCACCTACTCGTTCATCGTGCTGCTTGAAAAGATTGGCCTGGCCAAAAACGTCGTCCATCCTTCGCGCGAGAACATGAGAATCGAGTCGACCGCTTCGGCGGAAGATTGATTCCGCAAGGACTGCTTTCGAGCAATAAGTCGAACGCCTTGTAAGCTGAGACCACTGCCGAGTGGGCCGCAAACTTTCTCCAAGTTTTCCAAAGTCAAGTTGTCAAACTGCTAGAGGCAACCTTGCGCAGAATTCAACTTCTTTGCTGCTTGACGACGCGCAAAGAAAGCCATAGAAAGCAAGGTTGTAGTTATCGATGCTCTGTGATCCACTGATTCAAATCGCTTTTCTTTTCCCCAACTGGGTCGCATGATTCCTCGCACAAAACTGGATCTCGGCTGGTCAGACATCCTGTATGGAATTGTCTGTTCCTTCTGGCCGGGCAGTCGCGAGAATGCTCAAAAACGGATCGGCGAATTCTGGTCGTCTTCGGACGATACCGTTACTTGCCTGGCCGAACGGAGCGGCTTCGATCTGATCTTGGAGGCACTAAAGCTCCCTCCCGGCAGCGAGATCCTGATTTCCGCGCTCAACATCCGTTCAATGTTCGAAGTGATCGAACGTCATGGCCTGGTGGCCGTTCCCATTGATTTGGACATGTCCACCTTAGCGATGAAACGTGAACAGTTGGAACGAGCGGTCAACAAAAACACCAAGGCAATCTTGTTCGCCCAGCTATTTGGCAGCCGTCTGCCGATGGATGAAGTCATTGAGTTTGCTCGGCAGCATGACCTGTTCGTGTTTGAGGATGGTGCTCAGGCTTTCGCTGGTGATGGTTATCGCGGACACAAAGATTCGGACGTGGTGATGGTCAGCTTTGGTCCCATCAAGACCTGCTCGACGATTATGGGGGGCGTGCTTCGGTTCAAAGAGACCGCGTTGGCAGCGGATGTCAAGCAAGTGCAGGAACGGCTGCCCGTCCACAGTCGCTGGGATTACCTCCTTTGGCTCCTTCGTTTTTCCATCGTGAAGACGCTCTCCAGCCGCTTATTCTATTCGCTCGTGATGTGGGTCGCCTATCGGCTGGGTGTGCAAGACAAACAACTGAACAATTCGATTCGCGTCTTTGGCGGGGCTGATGAAGCAAAAAAGTTCCGTCGGCAGCCGTCGTATCCATTGCTGGCACTGCTCGAACGTCGTCTCAAGCGGTTCGATCAAGGGAGCATCGCCCGCCGCAAAGCTGCGGCCGAAACCGTGATTGCCCATTTGCCCACCTGGTTGCGGCGGCCGGGTGAGAACGCACCCGTCCATAATTACTGGACCTTTCCGCTGGAAGTTTCCGATTCTGCCGCGCTCATGAAGCATCTGCGGACCAAGGGATTCGACTCCATCAACGGCTATTCCAGCTTCATCATCCCCGACGCGCCCGAAGGGTTTGAAGAATACCGCGCCGACGAAGCTCGCAGCATGATGGATAAGGTTTTGTACCTGCCAGTTCATACCGGCCTGTCTCAGCAGGAATTGATCCGACTCGCCGAAGCAGTCTCTGACTTCGAAAATGCTCGCCGCGAGTCCCAGGAAGTGCTTGGCGCCTCCCCAGTCGATTCCGTGGCCTCGGCCGCAACTGAACCCGAGCCTGCCGCGAGCGCGCGCGATTGAGCCCTTCCCAGCGGTGGCACTTTAGTTGTTTTTCGGCTGCTACTTTCCGCACGCTGTTGGCTTGTAGCATCGGCGTTCCATTAAGGGGAAAGATGCCCCGCTGTCTCCCGCGGCGCGGAGGGCGATTGCGTATCGGCAGGTGGAAAAGTGGGATAATTAGGAATTGAGATTGCAATTTGGAGGTTGTGTCATGCAGAATGAGGGTTGCCATGATCAGGAAATTCGTTCTGCTATCGATTACCGCGATGTTGGGCGGCGGAATCATCTCGGCTCAGGAAGGCCTATCACCGTCTGCCAGGCAGATTCAGGCTCTCATTCAGAATCTCGATTCCGAGGACTTTGCGGTTCGCGAAGCGGCTATGAAGAAGTTGATGGATCTCGGCGAAGCGGTAATGCCGGCGGCCGAGGCGGCGAGAAAACACCCGTCCGCGGAGGTCCGCTATCGGGCTGAATTCGTTCTGCAACGTCTGAAAATCGCACCTCTGCTGAAGCTCCGGAAGGAGTTGGCGGATTTTTCCCAAGGGAGCGGTGAATTGGATGTGGAGCAGGGGATGTTTCTCCTGTCCCGCATTCTGGATGATAAGGTCAAGAAGGCGGACCTCACCCGGCAGCTCGACGACATGGCGGCCAAAGTGCGGGAACAGCTGG
>CAYUJE010000043.1:0-7984 GCA_964444865.1 uncultured Pirellulaceae bacterium
GCGCACGGCACGGCTGTCGCCAACAACGACGGCACCGTGACCTACACCCACGATGGTTCGGAAACCACCAGCGACTCCTTCACCTACACCATCAAGGACAACCTGGGAGCCGTCTCCGGAATCGCGACGGTCAATATCACGATCACGCCGGTCAATGATGCTCCGGTGGCCGTCGATGACGTTGCCACGGTCAATGAAGGGGCTTTGGTCATCATTGACGTTGCGGCGAATGATACCGATGTTGACGGAACGATCGACCTTACCTCGATTGTCATCACCCAGAACCCCGCACATGGAAACGTTGTTGTGAACGGCAACGGCACGGTCAGCTATACCCATGACGGGTCGGAGACGACCAGCGACTCGTTCCAGTACACCATCCTGGACAACAACGGCCAGGTTTCAGGCACCGCCACCGTCACGATCACCGTGACCCCAGTGAATGATCCCCCGGTCGCTAATGATGATTCGGCGAGTGTGGCAACTGGCGCGAGCGTGATCATCGATGTCGCCAATAACGACACTGATGCTGACGATGCACTCGATCTGACTTCCATCGTCATCACGCAGGCACCGGTCAACGGAATACTGACCGTCAATGGCGACGGCACCGTGACCTATACCCACGATGGCTCGGCTGCCACCAGCGACTCCTTCCAGTACACAATCCAAGATGCCTCGGGAGCCGATTCCAATGTGGCTACTGTAACCCTCACCATCTCGTAATTGTGGAATATCCAGAAATTGGGCGGAAACTTATGGGTTTGTGAGTCGTCTAAATTCCCAGGGAGGGGGGCGATGCATCTATAATGGCACGATCAGCCCTCCTTCAACTAGATTGTAAAATCCAGAATTAGACCCCCTGTTCCTAGTAGAATTCATCCGTTCGGTAAATGACAATAGAGAACTGGCCCTTTTGCGGGTGCAGAAGCAGGGGGAAGAAATGCGCCAAGCTCTGGCCCCCAACCGCCATCTCCACATGCCAACAAGTCTGCCCAGGAATTACCCTATGAAGTTCTCATTCAAACTCATCATCGCCAGCTTTGTTTATCTTGCGGTATTCACTTCCTATGCCCAAGAAGAGAAGCCTGCCGAAGCGGTCAAGGATGTGGAAGGAGTTATTCGCCGCGTCATTGAAGGAGTTAAGCCCGGCGCTCCGGGTGAAACTAAGCCTGGCGACAAGAAAAAGGAAGAAGAAGAGGTAGAAGTTTCCCGAGCGCCTCTTCCTGAACTTGGTCCAAAATTCATTCGCCTGCACTTGCAGGATGGTTCCATCATTAGTGGCGATCTCTCCGTCAGTGAAGTCAGCGTGGAAACCCAGTTCGGCAAGCTGACTGTTCCCATCTCCAAAATTCGCAGTTTCACACCGGGTCTCGACAGCAACAAAAAGGCGGCGGAACAAATCAAGTCGTTGATCGACAAACTGGGGGGCGATGATTACAAGACCCGTGAACAAGCCCACAAGGATTTATCCGCCTTGGGAATCCGAGTGCGGAAGGAGATTGAGAAACATGCTGCCTCCGAAAACGCAGAGCTTAAGAGGCACGTTTCCGAAATCATCAAGGAAATCGACGAAGCAACCGAGGATCGAGCCGATGACGACTCGGGCGAAGGAGCCGACAGTCCTTGGATTCAGCTCGACACCGTCGTGACGACCGACTTCACGGTACTCGGCAAAGTGACGCCGCAGGATTTCACCATTGAAAGCAAATACGGCCCGTTGAATATTGCTCTGGGAGATGTCTCCCGAGCGGAACGTGATACCGGTGCTCGCGAATCACTTAAGAAAAACATGTCCGTGGGAGGCGATACCTTGGCCCAACGCGGTTTTAAGAACAGCGGGATTAGGGTCCAGGCCGGCGATAAGATCACCGTCAAGGCTGAGGGGTCGCTTGTGCTGTCACCGTGGGGGAACAACGCTCGCTCCGGCCCCGAGGGGATGCCGAATTATGGATGGTATATCCCCAACCAGATTGCCAACGGCGCACTTTGTGCCCGCGTCGGCGACAAGGGTCAGCCATTCAAAGTGGGTCAGAGCTTGACCTTCACTGCCAAGAATTCTGGCACCCTGCAATTTGCGATCGGCATTCAGGCGGAATACGCGGGGGAAGGATATCAATTTCCCGGCGAGTATAAACTCAAGCTGAAAGTGGATCCCAAGCCCTAGCTCGCTCACTTCGCGAGCCAACATCGAATAGGAAACGTCATTCTTTGCCGGTTCTAACCGGCAATTCCTGCGCTTTGGGGCCAGCCTTGCAGTTGTTGGCATGGCGCACCTGGCAACATTCTTCCAGCAGCTAAACCTTTGCCATCGCAGGGTTTACCACGGCTAGCACGCCGGTTTCCGCGTGCTTTTGCCTCACTCTGGCCCAGGGCTTGCTTAATGGCCGACATCGCCGGGGGGCGCTTTTCAAGGATGATGCGCCAGACATGTATTACGGACTCTATCTTTCCGCAGCCGGGGCAGCAGCACAGGGCCAGAAGGTCGAGGTGCTGAGCAACAACCTGGCAAATGTCGACACCGTCGGCTTCAAGCGGGAGTTGTCGCTGCTGGAAGCCCGCGACAGCGAAGCGATTGAGCGAGGAATGGCTTCACGCGGCTCCAGTTCGCTAAACGATATTGGCGGCGGGACTGGTCTGAATCAAACTTCGACAGACTTTCGCGTTGGCAACATCCGGCCCACCGGGATTTCCACGGACATGGCTTTGGAGACGGCGAATTCTTTTTTTGTCGTCCAGCATGAGGGCGAAAAGCTCCTCACGAGAGCCGGCAACTTTCAGCTCGGGAGCGAAGGCCAGTTACAGACTCGCGAAGGAGACCCTGTCCTCGCAAGCGACGGCAGCCCCATTCAGATTGATAGCAAACTTCCCTGGGAGTTGCTTCCCGGGGGCGTCATCTCACAAGCCGGCGAGATTCGCGAATTGGCCATCGTTCAGAGCGACGCACTCTCCAGCCTCGTCAAGGTTGGCCAGAACCTGTTCTCCGGTCCTTCCAAGGGTCTTTCGGCAGTTCCGACCGAGGACCGTCAGGTGCGGCGAGGCGTCTTGGAGATGAGCGGCGTGAACCCGATCCAAGAAATGGTTGACCTGATCGCCACGCAGCGCGCGTTTGAAACCAGCACACGCATGATTCAAAACCACGACAGCATGACCAGTTCCCTCATTTCTCGAATGCTACGCGTGTAATTACAACTCATTGACTCGGACTCCTGTCCTCTGAACCCTTTTCTCACCCATGAGCATTCAAACTCTCTACACCGCCGCGACCGGGATGGAATCACTCCAGACAAAACTGGATGTGATTGCCAACAACCTGGCCAACGTCAATACGACTGGTTTTAAAAAGGGCCGAGCCAATTTTGAGGATCTGTTTTATCGGAATTACAAGTATCCAGGCTCGCAAGATTCGCAGGGCAACTTTACAGCCACGGGCACAGCCATTGGCTTAGGCGCGCGCGTTCAGAGTGTGCAAACCAGCCAGCAGCAAGGAGCATTCCAACAGACCAATGGCACCTACGATCTGGCCATCGTCGGGCAGGGGTTTTTTCAAATTCAAGATAATTCCCAGACTCTCTTCACCCGCGCAGGAAATTTCTCGGTCAACGCCCAAGGCAACCTGGTCTTGGGCTCAGCTTCCTCGGGACGCCTCGTGACTCCCCCTATTCAAATGACACCAGGAGCCACGAACTTCAACGTCACTCCCGATGGCCAGGTTTGGGTAACCAATCCCGGAGAAACGACTCAGACTCAAGCCGGCAACATTCAACTCGCCCTCTTCAACAATCCGGAAGGCCTGCTCAAGCTGGGCGACAATCTATACGCTCCCACGGACTCTTCGGGTACCGCGACTCCGCAGGCTCCCGCCAGTAATGGTGCGGGCGAATTGAAGCAGGGGGTGCTGGAAGCCTCCAACGTTGAACCGGTCCAGGAACTCATCGACCTCATTACCACGCAGCGGTCGTTTGAACTCAATTCGCAGGCCATTCAGGCCGGCGACCAAATTCTGCAACTCATTTCGAATCTCCGTCGATAGGCTCGCTAGCGGCCAAGTGCAAACCGGCCGACCGTTCGTGCGAAAACACTCAAGAACAACCCCATGCAACGCATACTTCTCTACTCCGCGATTCTCACACTCTGCGGCTGGTCCGCGGATGCCGCCGAAGTGCGCCTCAGGTCAGAGGCAGTTTGCAGTGGCGGAATCGTGCGGCTCAAGGATGTGGCGGAGATCGTATCCGCAGACGAAAACGAAGCGGCAGCTTTGGCCGAACTACAACTCTTTCCGGTTCCATCCGCAGGCAAGACTCGCAACGTCCGCCGCGGCGAAATTCGCGAGCTTTTGGCACTCTCGGATGTGAATTTGAAGGCCATCACCTTCAGTGGTGCGGAAAGACTTGTGGTGCGCCGCGAGACTCAGCACCCCACTGCGAAGCCAACAGCAGCGGCCAAGACTGCCATCCCGACCGCATACATCACACCCACCACCAAAATCCCGGTCACCACCGAAGCCGCTGGCGTGGAACTCGTTCCCGTTGCCGCCCGCGCGTTGGAAAAGGGAGCCCTCCTTCGAGCATCCGATTTGGAGCTTCGTCCCGCGTCAGTCCAGCAAGCCAATAGCTTTGCGAAACTCACCATCGAGGATTTGGTCGGCAAAGAACTTCTGCGTCCGTTACCTGCCGGCCAGCAATTGGTCAAGGAGAACGTCCAGTCTCCACGCCTGATTCATCGCAATGACAAAATCACCATCAAGGCCGTTGCGGCGGGCGTCGTGGTCTCCACGATTGGCAAGGCGCTCGAGGATGGAGGCCAAGGGGACAACATCCTGGTGGAAGAACTGCTCTCGAAAGAGAAACTGGTTACACGGATCACTGGATATCAATTGGTGGAAGTACTCGGCACGGGCGTGAGAAGTGTGCGTTGAGTTGGAAGCTGAAGCGTCTGGACTTTCCGAATCGAGAGAATTCAAAAAGACAATCCAACCATGAAGCGATCAACGGATACCGAACAACGCCGACAGTTCCTGCGAATATTCCTCGCCGGAAGCACGCTGGCTGCTCTGGGAAGCAGCGTCGCGCTGGCTCAAGATGACTCCCCCAATTCCAGCCTCTATAGTGGCCGGGCGCGTCCCATCTCCATGATGCAAGCCGGTGCCGCTACGCGTCAGGGACCGGGAATGATGGATCCGGCACCGCGGCCTCCCTATGGCAATTTATCCCAGCCGCCGCCCACCAGCTGGTACGAATATCCCTTGCCTCCTCAAAAGGAGGTTCGTGTGAAGGACATCGTCACCATCCGCGTTGACATTGCACAGCGGCAGAATTCCGAAGGTCAGGTGCAACGCCGCCGGCAGAATCGTTGGGACGCCGTTTTGGACGACTGGATCTTTTTGAATGGCCTGCGGGGCGTAAAGCCGGCCCCACAAACGGATGGCGACCAGCGGATTCAGTACAACGTGAATCAGCAGAACCGGGCGACCGGAACAATGCTGACGACCGAGTCCGTGAAGTTCGAGATTGCCACCACCGTGCAGGCAATCCTCCCCAACGGCAATCTGGTTTTAGAGGCTCATCGTAAAGTTCGAATCGATGAGGAACTCTGGCTCGTTTCGCTATCCGGCGTTTGCCGCCGCGAAGACATCCTGGCAAGCAATGTCGTTCTCAGCAACAACGTGGCCGACCTTTCCATCGAGAAGTCGGAGCTTGGCATCATTCGCGACGGCTATCGGCGGGGATTCATAACCCGATTCCTCGACACGTTCAGTCCCTTCTAAAACTGACGGCTGCTAGAGTTCAACACGAAATCCCACGGATCAGAATTCGAACAGGACGAGTGCCTCCCATGCTCCGCTCTTCATTTTTTTGCCTCCCATTTTTCTGTGTCCTATTTTGCTCGGTCGGCATGGAGGCGACCTTCGCCGACCACAAGATCGGCGACCTCTGCCGCATCAAAGGGCAGGAAGAAAACACGTTGCACGGCGTAGGGCTGGTGGTTGGGCTTAAGGGCACTGGCGATGGCGACAATAAGCTGACGATGCGAGCCCTGGCTCGTTATATGGAACTGATGGGTCATCGGCTTGGTTCCGACGCGAAGGGCCAATCCTCCTTGGATGAGCTCAAGGGGGTCAAAAATGTGGCCCTCGTCTCCGTCTCGGCGACTGTCCCTCCAGGCGGGGCTCAACAAGGTGATCTGCTCGACTGCACGGTGAGTGCCATGAGCGCGAAGAGCCTGGCGGGAGGCCAGCTCTTGCTGACGGAAATGCGTGGCCCCAGGCCAGATGACAAGATGGTCTACGGTCTGGCAAAGGGGCAGATTTCCATTGACGATCTCGCCAGTCCCCAGACAGGCAGAATTTCTCTGGGCCTGCAAATCGAGGGACGGTTTCAGAATGAATTCGTCAGGAATGGAAAACTGACACTCGTGATGAACAAGGACCATGCCTCCTTCCAAAATACCAATTATCTCGCCGACCGCATCAATTCGCAGCCTGACTTGTACAACGCGGCTCGTGCGATTGACCAGGTGAAGATTGAAGTGACCGTTCCTGATATCTACAAAGACAACCCCGCACAGTTCGCTGGGCTGCTGCTCGATACCCGTGTGGCCCGCTTCCAGACAGACACAAAGGTCATCATTAACGAGCGCAAGAAGGCCGTGATTGTCGGAGCCGATGTGGAAATCGGCCCGGTCGCCGTGATGCACAAGAATCGGCTCATTCAGACAGGCGGTGCCGAGGGAACGAGCGAGTTTGTCGCACTCGATATGGCCGGCGATGGAAACAAAACCAAGCTCTCGGCTCTGGTCGATGCCCTCAACGCTCTCAAAGTCCCGGCGGAAGACGTCATCGACATCATCAAGATGCTGCAGCACAAACAGGCGCTGTTTGGGGAACTCATCATTGAGTAGGTCCCAAACGAGAAGAGCCGCGAATCGAACGCAGTTGGGCAGGGACGAAAGGAGAGTGAGTTGCCATGGTGAGTTCAATATCCAGCATGCCGTTTCAACCTCCCGCCGGGGCGATGAAATCGCCAGCCAGCACGCTGACATCGAAAGACGTTACTGAGTCCGCGAAACCCGAGGAATTGAAAGACGCCTTCAGCGACTTCGTCGGAAATACTTTCTATGGGCAGCTCATCGCTTCGATGCGGAAGACCCTTGATAAACCGGCTTATTTTCATGGCGGCCGCGGCGAGGAAGTTTTTCAAGGACAACTCGATCAGATGCTCGCAGAGAAGCTTTCCGATGCCACTCAGGAACAGTTTGCCGGCCCGATGTTTGAGCTATTCATGTTGGGTAGACCAAGTTGATTGAATTTGAAGCACCCGTTTCAACTCCCGAACCACTTTAATTGAAGATTGAAATCCATGGTTGCCCTCACGCCTTCTGAGACTGCCGATTCCGCCTGCAACTGGGAGCAGGAAATCGCGATGCTGCTGGGAGAATTGTCGAGCGTCCAGGATGAGCTACTTTCGGTACTGATGGCGAAAAAGGACTGCCTGGCGCGAGCCGAACTAGAGGCGCTTTCCGAATTGCAGGTTCGCGAGGTGGCACTCGGAGAACGACTGCAAGCATGCCATCAAAGGCGAGGTGAATTGCTAGCAAGTGCCAAGGCAAGCAATCTTCCTGGAGACTCGCTTGGCCAACTCGCCGCAACTCTTCCACAACGCCAGCGCGACAAACTGGGTAAACAGGTGAAGGAGTCGCAGAATCAAATGCGTCTTCTACAGAATCAAAGCATCACCAACTGGGTGCTGGCACAGCGATCGTTGCTACATGTTTCGCAACTCCTAGAGATTATCGCTACCGGCGGACGTTTGCAGCCGACATATGGAGAAGGGGAAACCGTGCACTCGATCGGGTCGCTGGTGAACCAAGAGGCCTGAGTCCGCATCTTCTTACGGCTCGGGGCGAGGATCGCAACCTCGCTTTTTACTGCTAGCGGTTGAACCGCCATGTCTCTATTTGGCACCATCCAGAACGCCGGCAATGC
>CAYUJE010000043.1:8084-26490 GCA_964444865.1 uncultured Pirellulaceae bacterium
ATGAGCAAGTTCTTCAACAGCATCCACGACATCCTCAACCAGCCGGACAGTAGCGGTGTGCGGAACATTGCAGTGCTGCAAGGCCAGCAACTGGCAACCGATATTCGGCGCCTTAATAGCAAGGCCGCGCAGATCTATGAGGGATTGAATCAACAGGTGGCGAATCAAGCGGAATCCATCAATAAGCTTGTCAACGAAATCGCCAACCTGAATGTTCAAATCTCCAGAGCAGAAGGGGGCGACACTTCGCCCAGTGATGCGGTTGGACTTCGCGACCGCCGAGGAAATGCTCTTAGCGATCTTGCCAGCATCATTGATATTCGCACCACTCAGCAGCCCGATGGCAGCGTTTCGGTCTATTCCAACGGCGACTTTCTTGTCTTCCAGGGGATTGCGCGAAACGTCAGGGCGACAGAATCCGAAAACAACGGGCAATTCACAACGGGCATTCGGATCGTTGAAACCGATGCGCCCGTTGGCACTTCCGGAGGCAAGCTGGCGGGCCTCGTGCAGTCGCGCGATGTCATCGTCGGCAATTTTATTCGCCAACTAAATACTGTCGCTGGTTCGTTGATCCAGGGATTCAATCAGATTTACTCCAGCGGACAGGGTAATGTGGGCTACTCGTCCCTAACGAGCGGAATTGCCCCGGGAGATCGCGATTTGCCGTTGGATCAAGTGGGGCTGGGCATCACTCCCGTCAACGGTTCCTTTAATCTGGTTGTTAAGAACAGCCTGACCGGTGAAACGAAGACTACCAATGTGCTCATCGATTTGAACGGTCTGGATGAAGACACCTCTCTGGCAGACTTGCAAGCCACGCTCGATTCCATTGACGGCATTACCGCCAGCATTTCGTCGGACGGAAAGTTGAAGATCAGGGCGGACGATCCTAATCTGACGTTCAGTTTTGGCTCCGATACCAGCGGAGTGCTTGGTGCGATTGGTCTTAACTCCTTTTTCAGCGGTAGCGATGCCAAGGATATTGACGTTGATGCCACCCTCAAAGCGGATCCTCGCCGCTTCGCGGCCAGCCTGGGCGGAGTGGGGGAGGACACGCAGAATGCGGTGCGCCTGGCGGATTTTTTGAATACGCCACTTTCCTTGCAAAACGGCCAGACGCTCTCCCAGCTGTACGACAGACTGGTTAGCGACACAGCTCAGGGATCCGCCGCGACCAAATCTGCGACGGAAGGCTTCCGGACATTCCAAGCAACCTTGGAAGGACAGAGACTGGAGGTATCCGGAGTGAATTTGGATGAGGAGGCGATCAAGATGATCTCCTACCAGCGGGCCTATCAGGCGTCCGCAAAAATAATCGCGACCATTAACGAACTTTTCGACACGCTCTTAAAGCTGTAAGCATGGCCGGCATTTTTCCCATTCCGTCCACCCGCACCGGCGAGCTGCTGTCGCAGACTCGTTTAACCTCGCAACTTCTCGGCGACCAGATCGCTCTTCAGCGTCTGCAGCAACAAATCAGCACCGGGATTCGACTCAGCGCGCCTAGCGATGATGCGCCAGCGGCGATTCGAGCGATTGCCCTGCAGAGGCTCTTGGAGTTAAAGGATCAGCATCAGGTCAACCTGAAAACCAGCCAATCTTTTCTCAACGCTACGGATACTTCGGTCAATAGTGTCTCCGACCTTCTGCTTAACGTTCGTTCGACGGTGCAGGGATCCATCGGTGCTACCGCTAGTGATGCGGACCGCCAGGCCGCGGTGGTGCAAGTGCAAGGGGCTTTGCAGCAGTTATTGTCCGTTGCCAATCAGAAATATCGGGATCGCTTTCTATTTGCCGGATCTCGGGATGGCACAACACCCTTCGTTTCCGCCGGTAACACAATTCGCTACGACGGAAATGAAGGAAGCTTGCAGAGTTATACCGACACCGACTTGCTGACTGCCACCAATGTTCCCGGCAGCCAGATTTTTGGAGCCATCTCGGCTCAAGTTCTCGGCTCGACGGACCTTACCCCAGTTGCCTCTCGCGACACGCGACTGGCAGATCTTCGTGGTGGCCAGGGAATTGCCAGAGGCCGCATTGCCATCTCGGATGGGACCAATACCAGTATCGTGGAACTCTCTGGCGCAGAGACGCTCGGGGATGTGGCCGACCGGATCAGGGCCAATCCGCCGGCAGGGCGAACAATCAATGCGCGTGTCACAAGCCAGGGATTGTTCATCAGTATCAATGATGCTCCGAACACAAACCTGACCATCCGAGACGTCAGCAGTGGAACAACTGCCGCCGAACTCGGAATCCTGACGAATTTCTCGGCGGGAAGCGGACCAATTATCGGCAGCGATCTTGATCCGCGACTAGTGCCAACAACCGATCTTGGGAAAATTCTTGGCGTACGGGCAAACGCCTATTTGAATTCGAATGGACCGAATAACGGAATTTTGCTGGATGCCCGGCTGCCTGGTTTGGTCAACAATGGTGTTGCCATCCAATATGTGGATGACAGCAAACTGCAGGCAGCGCCAGGTCTGACTGCGGGAAATGAAACGGTAACTTACAGTGCCACTCCAGTTTCGGCACGTGCATCGGTTGCGTTCTCGGGCTTTAATAACAACCTCTTGCTTACCGCCAATACACCCGGCACCGATCTGAACAATGTGAAGATCCAAGTGGTGAATGCAGGAGCAATCGGCAACAATGCCCAGGTGCAATACGACAGCGTGTCAAAAACCTTAACAATCGGCGTTGATGTTACTGGGCTGACCCAAGTTCAAAGAGTTATCACCAAGATCAACGCCGAAGGTCACTTTACAGCGACCTATGACGCCAGTAATCCGGCGGATGGCGGCTATTTGGCGACAGCTACCATTCCCGCTTCCGATATCGGAGTGGTCACCGGCGATACATCGAACAGCGGCGGCAACGCCAACACCATCTTTGTTAATATTCAGCCTGGAGCAACCACCGCCAACCAGGTGGTAGCAGCCTTGCAGGGAAATGCCCAGGTGACGGCTCAATTCGATGTTAGCCTGGATGCCAGCGATACCTCTTCTCCCGCATTCGCCGGCGTCGGCTTTGTCGACCCAGCAACAACAGGGATTTCCGCAGGTGGGTCGGGGACTTCGCTCGATCAAAATTCTGGTTTGCGAATCGTGTCGGGGGGACAGGTCTTCGTCATTAACTTATCTGCCGCAAAGACGATCGAGGATGTGCTTAACGCCATCAACACCTCGGGGGCGGGAGTACTCGCACAGATCAACCAGACGGGTACTGGTATCAATGTGCGAGCCCGAGTGAGCGGGACCGATTTCAGCATCGGTGAAAATGGGGGCACGACCGCCGCACAGCTCGGAATTCGTTCGATTTCCACGACGACTCCTCTTTCGCAACTCAATCACGGCCGCGGCGTTGGCCAGGCAGCTGGCACGGACTTTACGATTCTGCGTGCCGATGGCAGTTCGTTTGACGTTGACTTGGGCTCCGCTCTCACCGTGGGTGATGTGCTCAACCTGATAAACAATAACCCTGCGAATCTCAATCCCGCGAATCAGGTAACGGCTCGTTTGGCGGCTGTTGGAAACGGCTTTGAACTTGTGGACAATTCGGTGGGTGCCGGTTCGTTGCAAGTTCGGGCCACTTTCGGCAGTAGCGCTGCAATTGACATAGGCCTCGTGCCACAGGGGGCAAGCACCAACAGCGGAACGGCTGGAGTTCTTACCGGAACGGAAATCAACCCGCAGGAGGTTGAAGGGGTCTTCAACTCGCTGTTGCGGCTCCAATCGGCCCTTCAGTCCAATAACTATCCAGAAATCGAGCGCGCGATAGCGCTTCTCGACAAGGATTTTGATCGGATCAACTTTTCTCGAGCCGAAATCGGCTTCCGTGGGCAAAACCTGGATGCTCTCAAGAGCCGCAGTGACGACGAAACCATCCAGGTCAAAGACGCACTCTCGCAAGAGATTGATACCGACTACACGACTGCCATTTCCAGTCTTACATCTCGACAGGCATCACTGGAAGCCTCTCTGCGACTGACCGCGCAGACTTCGCGTTTAACGCTGCTGAACTTCCTATAGGCATTTTCAGCGCGATTCTAACTGGTCGGCAAATCGGCGTTACAACCCGCACTCATCGCAAATTGTGCCGATGGCGCAAGCAAGTGATTCCAGGCAAGCTTTGCCGCCGATAGCACTCGTGACCGGGAAGGCGAAGTGAGTTTCGCTCTTTTGGTTCGATTACGCTGCTTGGTTACGAATTGGAGTGAATTCGCAGCCCGGCCGCAACATTTATAACGTGCATCACGGCGGGATTCGGAAGAACCCTGCCCTAACGACGGAAGGAGCCTCCGATGTTGGTTTTGTCGAGACACCGTGACGAGAGCATTATGATTGGCGACGAAATCGTCGTCACCATTGTGGATATTCGAGGAGATAAGGTCCGCTTAGGGATCAATGCTCCTTCGAGCATTCCCGTGCATCGCCAGGAGGTATTCGAGGCGATCCGGCGGGAGGCTCACCAAGGTACAGTCGATTCGTCCGCGAAGAAGAACCCCGCTTCGTAACCGATTGTGCGGCGTCTGTTGGGTTTAGCGACTAAACGACGAAAATCGAATTCGCCCCAAACTGCGGTCGAATATAAGAGTGAGTGGGATAGCTTTGGCAATCGTGCCTGATTTAACGGGCAGCTAGCGGAATTCTGCTGGCAAAGGGAAGAGTGAAGGACTGGTTTACTCAAGCGTCAGCAAACTGCAGTCGATACCGCTACGAAGGACTGCGGTGAGAGGTGCGGAGCACGACGCGGCAATGAGAATTTACAAAACGTTCACAAGGGTCTAGTTCATGAGCCGTATCAACACGAATGTCAGCTCCCTGGTTGCTCAGACGAGCCTGAGTCGTTCCAACTCCCAATTGCAAACCGCGCTCGACAGATTGAGCACTGGTTTGCGAATCAACTCCGGCAAGGACGACCCGGCAGGCCTCATCGCCAGCGAGAATCTGCGGCGTGATATCACGGCTGCTGAAAAGGCCATCAGCAACTCGGAACGAGCCAATCAACTCATCGCGACCGCAGACAGTGCGCTTTCGCAGATCAGTGGACTGCTCACCGATATTCGCGGCTTGGTCACCGAGGCGGCCAACTCAGGCGTGCTCAGCGATGAGCAAATTGCCGCTAATCAGCTGCAGGTCGATTCTTCGCTGGACGCGATCGACCGAATCTCTCAAGTAACCACGTTTCAAGGGCGGAAGTTGCTGGATGGAAGTCTCGAATTCCAAACGACCTACTCTGCAGGTGGGTTGACCGCTCGAGACCTCGATATCCGTCAGGCAAATCTTGGCGCCGCAGGCTCGCTGGATGTCAACGTCGATATTACTGCTGCGGCCACACAAGCCACGATTTCCAATACTGGTTTCAGTCCATCCGCCGTCACCCAGGCGACGGGTCCTGTCGCCCTGACCAACTCGTCTGCGGGGCTCAGCATTACCGCAGCTGCGTCTGGTGCCGCCGATGGGGCATTGGGCAACTCCTCTGACTTTATTTTCCAACGAGCCACAAACATCACTCTGGCCGGCAACGCACTTGCACTCACCGCTTCCACGGGAACGATTCGGGTGGACGCCACGGCCGGAGGTTTGGCTGACGGTGCTGTTGGAAATCAGACCGACATCGTCTTCCAAGCAGCCTCTGGTATTACTCAGGCGAGCGGCACACGTGCCCTCACCAACGGCTCATTCAACATAACCGCAGTCACAAATACTGCCGCGGATGGTGCCAACGGCAACGGCGTGATCATCAACCTCACTTGGACCGGGGCAGCGACAGGTGCTACCTATGACGCTGGCACAAATACCATCAATGTCAACGCCAACGATGGTGGTGCGACAACAATTACCGACATCTCCAACGCCATCAACAGCTTGGGAGAGTTTAACACCTCCGGCGTGGTAAACGGCGGCAGCTTGATCGTCGCCGGCGATGCAAACACCTACAACAATACCCTCTCTGGAGGTGCCAGCGGTACGCTTGCAGCCAGCTACAACTCCTCCACGAACGTCATTACGGTCAACGTTGCGGCAGGATCGACCCTCGCTCAAGTCGCGGCCGAAATCAACAACCTTGACGATTTCTCATCCTCCGCCACAGCCGGTGGAACGAACCGGTTTAATTACACCGATTTCGCTAATTTGGGAAATGCCCTTACCGGCGGCAGCGACGGAACGACTACTGCAAGTTACGCCGGCAACACGCTCACCGTGAATGTGGGATTGAACGCCACCGTCGCCCAGGTCGCGACAGCCATCGATACTGACGGAACGTTTACCGCATCCGCCACATCCGGTGCTACCAACGCCTTTAGCACGAGCGACTATGGCACTGTACTCAACCCGCTTACGGGAGGGGTCGATGCCGGCGTCAATGATGTGCTTAATGCCGACCTCGTGGTGAAGGTAGCGGGTGCGCTGGGATCCCAAGTCCTCAGCTTTAACGGTGGAACTACGCTGAGCCAGGTCGTGAGTGCCATTAATCTGTTGTCCGATTCCACGGGTGTTCAGGCAGTTGCCGGAGCCGGATCAGTCGACTTTCGCTCGACGGCCTACGGAAGTGCCGCTTTCGTGGATGTCAACGTCGTCAATGAAGGGTCCGGCGGAACTTTCCGAAGTGGTCTCACCGCGACACGGAGCAATGGTAGCGATGTCGTGGCGACGGTGAACGGATACACCGCCAACGGCAAGGGGAATACGGTCTCCATCAACACGCCGGTGCTGGACCTCTCCCTCACCGTGGACGACGGCAGCACTACGGATGTTTCCCTCACGATCGGCGGCGGTGGGGCGTTGCTGCAACTGGGTCCCAGCATTGTTAGCAACCAGCAAGCCCGCATCGGTATTTCGAGCGTAAATACCGCGACGCTGGGCGGAGTGGACGGTCGCCTGTACCAACTGCGCTCCGGTTCGGATGCCGCACTGGGCACAAATCCCAATGCCGCCTCGCTGATTACCGACGCGGCCATCAACAAAGTCACTTCGCTCCGTGGTCGATTTGGTGCCTTCCAGCACGCCACGCTGGAAACCAACATTGCGTCCCTGAAGGACACCATCACTAACTTGACGGATGCTCAGAGTTCCATCCGCGACGCTGATTTTGCCAAGGAGAGTGCCGCCCTCACGCGAGCCCAGATCCTCGTCCAGTCCGGCACCGCAGTGCTGCAAATCGCCAATCAGAAACCTCAGCAAGTTCTGGCCCTGCTGCGTGGTTAAGATTTTTGAAGTTATCGAGGGTGCGATTGCACTTGCAATCGCACCCTCTTTCATTGCTAGCATGCCTTTCCTGCGGCCAGTGCTCTTCTCCAACCGATAGTCTTTTGATGGGGAGGCATTGATGGGGCGAATTCAGTCGAATGTGGGGTTGGTTACCGGTATCAACATCAAGGATACCGTGGAGCAGCTCGTTGCGCTTCAAGCCAGGCCGCGCGATGCCGCTACACAGCGGCAAGTGGACCTCAAAGCTCAACAGGGGGCAGTCTCGCAACTATTGGCTCTCACGATTGGCGTGCAGATTGCCGGAAAGAAATTCACGAACGCCTCGCTCTACAGTAAAAAAGACATCACCAGTTCCAATTCGGCTCTGGTCACCGCCGCTTCGACGGGCACGGTTCAGGCAGGTTCCTACCAATTCAACCCGATCCGCAAAGCGTCTTCATCGCAGTTACTAGCCAGCGGAGTCAGCAGTCGAGACACCGCCATTGGACCCGGCACTCTTTCCTTCCGCCTTGGCCCAGGTGTGAATGAGGGAGCTGAACTTAGCGAGCTGAATGGCGGAAACGGGGTTTCGCCGGGTAAGATTCGGATCACCGACCGCAGCGGAGCGACAGCTGTGGTTGATCTCCGGTACGCTCGCGACATCAGCGATGTGCTGACCACCATTAATCAAGCCGACGGCGTCAGTGTCAAAATTCAAGCCGTGGGCGACCGGCTGAAGTTGGTCGATACATCTGGCGGCAGCGGCAATCTCAAAGTGGGAGAGGTCAGCGGGGGAACGACGGCAGCCGGTTTGGGCCTGGGAAATATCAACGCCGCATCGGACAGCGCGACGGGACAGGACATCATCCGACTCTATTCCGGCCTGGATATCGGCCGATTGAACGATGGAAATGGACTATCCTTCCGTGCTGCTCTACCTGACCTGCATGTTACTTTGCAGGATGGAACGAGCATTGATGTCGACTTTCGCTCACTCGCGACGGGTGCTCGCCAGGAAAAGAGTCTCGGCGATCTGCTTGCTACCATCAACGAGGCGAATCCTGCCAAACTCAAAGCCGAGTTGTCTCCCGACGGCGACCGCATCATTCTCACCGACCTCAGTACCAACAACGGCGGCACGTTTGCCGTCACCAACCCAGCCGGCGGTAACGTGGCCCAGGAGTTGGGCCTGACGGGAACGGCGGTTGGCGGCGTCATTTCTAGTGAGAAACTCCTCGGCGGACTGGCCTCGGTCAGCCTGCGAACCTTGGGTGGAGGCAAAGGGATTGGCCAACTCGGATTGCTTTCCTTGACCGACCGAAGCGGTGCTTCTGCAAACGTTGATCTCACCGCAGCAACATCGCTGGATGAAGTCATCGATGCCATCAACGCCGCAGGCCTCGGCGTGAATGCCGACTTCAACAGCAATCACACCGGACTAACGCTGACGGACACCACAGGCTCCCTGGCTGGCAATCTCGTCATTTCCAGCGGCGATGCCACGGGCACTGCCGAGAAACTGCACTTGGCCGTGAATGGAGCACAAACAAAGGTCGACAGTGGCGATCTCCAGCGTCAGGTGGTTAACTTTGCAACGTTGTTGTCGTCTTACAATGCTGGACGTGGCGTAGCGCAAGGTTCCTTTCTCATTGAAAACTCGCTTGGCCAGAGTGAAGCTATCAATCTCACTTTGCTGGGTGCCAAGACCGTCGGCGACGTTATCACGGCCATCAATGGCTTGGGGATCGGCGTCGAGGCTGGAATTAATGCTTCAGGAGATGGAATCGCCCTGACGGATACCGCTGGCGGAAGCGGAACGCTAACCGTCACCGATGTCGGTGGCACCGCCGCCGCAGATCTGCACCTGACCGGCACTGGCAGTCCCACGTCCATCGACGGTTCCACGACCGCCAAGATCGCACTCACCGACACCGATACACTGGACGCCTTGGTCGAAAAGATCAACGCGTTGAATCTTGGCATCAATGCCGACATTGTCAGTGATTCCTCGGGGTCCCAGCGCTACCACCTTTCGCTGACCAGTAAGGTGAGCGGGAAGGGCGGCCAGATCATTGCGGACGCCTCCTCATTAGGTATTGGTTTCACGGAGCTTGCCAAGGGACAGGATGCCCTGGTGCAGTTCGGCGGGTCCGGCAGTTCGCCGAAACTTCTTACGTCCTCGACGAATACGTTTAAGGACGTGACCACTGGCCTGGACGTCACACTTGCGGGGGAATCAAACGATGCCGTAACCATCCAAGTCACGGATACTCCCAGTTCCATTACCGCGCAAATTCAGCTCTTTGTCGACCAATACAATAAACTTCGAGACAAGCTCGATTCACTAACATTTTTTCGTTCGGATGACAACAGCAAGGGTATCTTGTTTGGTTCGACAGAAACGCTCCGCCTGGATTCCGATCTATCCCGTTTGCTCACCAGCCGCTTTTCGACCGGAGGCGCAATCCAGAACCTGGCACAGATCGGTATCGGCGTGGACCAAAGTGGCAAGCTGAGTTTCGACAAGTCCAAACTGGAAACGTTGTATGCGTCCGATCCGGAGGGCGTCAAGAAATTCCTCAGTGACGACAAGTTGGGATTCGGTGCCAAAATCAATACTGTGGTGGAGGGGTTGGCTGGCGCGGATAACTCTCTACTCGTCAATCGCTCCCGCACTCTGAGCCGGAGAGTGGACGATGTTGCCAAACGCATTGATCTCCTTACTGCCCGCCTTGATCGAAGTCGCGAGCAACTAACTAATGAGTTTTACAACATGGAGCTCGCGATCAACAAAATCAAAGCCAACCTTTCGTCCATAGGCCAAATTCAGAACCTATTCAGCACCACCTCGTCGAAGTAGCCAATGAACGTCTCCCTCGCCTATCTTGAAACGCAAATCACCACCGCCGCGCCGCAACAACTGCGGTTGATGCTGATCGAAGGCGCATTGCGATTTGCTCGGCAAACCGTTCGAGAATGGCAGGAGGAACGGCGGGAGAACGCCCTGGAGTCGCTTACCCGCTGCCGCTCCATTGTGACGGAACTCATTGCCGGAATCCGCGAGGGAAGTTCACCTCTTGCCAATCAGGTACTGGAAATCTATCTCTTCCTCTTTAACGAGTTGACCCAGGCTCAGCTGCTGCGAGATGTCGCCCGGATGGAAGGAGTCATACGCGTGTTGGAAGAAGAGCGGGTAACCTGGCAAGAAGTCTGCTTCGCTCTTGCCAGTTGCCCGGAGGAATCGAAACCTCAGCCTTTGCACGAGATTCTCGCTCCCGCCTATGTGCAGATGCCCGGCCATTTGGAAGCCGCCGAGAGCATTTCTTTTGAAGCCTAGTTAATACTACGAGGCAGGCTGCGGTTTCTGGTTGGGGCGGGTTGCCGACTTCGCCTCTTTGCTCCATCATTGATGCGAACGATCCGCTTTCGGCAATCAAACTCCGCTTTCGCTTCCGAGGTTCCTTTGTCCCCCACCAAGACGCTGATTCGCGTTGGCCATAGCCCCGATCCCGACGATGCCTTCATGTTCTACGCCTTGGCGAAGGACAAAATTGACACCGGTGCGTTTCAATTCACCCACGAGTTGGTTGACATCGAAACTCTCAACCGCCGGGCCTTTCAGGCCGAACTGGAACTCACCGCGTTGAGCTTGCATGCCTACGCCTATCTCTCCGACAAATATATGCTCTGCACCTGCGGAGCCAGCATGGGGGACAACTACGGACCCATGGTCATCGCCCAAAAGCCAGTTTCGCTCGATTCCCTGAAAGGCAAAACGATTGCGGTTCCCGGAACGCTGACAACCGCCTTCCTGGCGCTGAGCATGGCCCTTAAAAAAGATTTTCAACATGTCGTCGTCCCGTTTGACGAGATTCTCGACGTGACCGAAGCGGGCGAATACCAAGGCAAGAAGATTGACGCTGGCCTCTGCATCCATGAGGGGCAACTCACTTACGAATCGCAGGGACTAACGCTCATCGTCGATCTGGGCAAATGGTGGTTCCAGGAAACCGGCGGTTTGCCACTGCCGCTGGGGGCCAATGGCATTCGGAGGGATCTTGGCCCACAAGCGATTGGCGAAGTCAATCGCTTGCTTAAAGAGAGCATCCAATACGGCCTCGACCATCGGGCTCCTGCCTTGGAATACGCTCTCGGTTACGGCCGCGGCCTCGATCGCTCCAAAGCCGACACCTTTGTCGGAATGTACGTCAACGATTGGACGCTCGACTTCGGCCCCCGCGGCCGAGCGGCCGTCACCGAGCTTCTTCGCCGCGGCCATGCCGAGGGGATTATCCCCAAGCTGGTCACGCCAGAATTCGTTGAGTAGTCAGCGAGAGTTGCGGAACGGCACAGCGGAAGGCTCCCACGCAGAGCGTGGGAGCTAATGAATGGGTCATGTTCCGGCTGCAAGCTACACCACCGCCAGCCAGCGGTCCTTGTTGCGAGTGGTTGACCATTCTTGCAGGATCGACACAAGGGCCGCTTCGTTCGGATCGATCCGAGTAGTCCCTTCGATGGCCAAGTCGTCCTTGTCGATGGTCAACGTGTCGTACCCCAGACCGCCAATCACGATATCGAAACCGTCGCCCCCCCAGAGCCAATCGTCGCCGGCCTCGCCGAGGACCAGATCGTTTCCGTTGCCGCCGCAGATGATGTCGTTGCCACTGCCGCCGAAGATGCGGTCGTTTCCGTCCCAGCCCTTGAGGTAATCGTTGCCGTTCCCTCCCTCCAACCGGTCGTCGCCCGCATTCCCTTCCAGCCGGTCATTGCCGTCGCCGCCGAAGAGGAAGTCGCGGCCACTCCCACCGATCAACAGGTCGTCGCCGCTTTCGCCGTAAATCTGCGTGTCAACTTTCACGCGGCTGTCGATGCTGACGGTGTCGTTGCCAGCGCCGGCGAAGACTTTGATATGACCGCCGGGAGCAATGGTGTAAGGACCGGAGCTGGCATTTCTTTGCCAGACCAAAAAGTCGCGTCCGTCAACGTCTCCGTCGCCATTGGCCGGAAGCACGAAAATGCGGTCCGCGAGGGAAGTGCCGCGGATGACCAGGTTGCCTGCGACGACGGCCACCGGTGGCAGCACAGTTTCATCAACGTCCGTGAGTCGCACGGTAATGACCGCCGAACCACTCAGAGCCGGGCTGCCGTTATCGGTGGCGACGACAGTCAATTGAAAGACCGGATTGGTTTCAAAGTCCACCGCAGCAGCGGCGGCAACGGTCAGTTGCCCCGTCATGGGATTTACCGCAAAGGCCCCGCCAATGTTGCCCGCCACAATGGAGTAGGTGAGTTGTTGCCCGGCGTCGGGATCGCTCGCCAAGACGTTGCCAACGACCGCGGCGACGGGTGAATTCTCCACGAGACTGAAACTCGCGGCGGTCACGACCGGGGCGTGGTTCTCGGCGGGGAAGGCGGCCAGCACCTCTTGGGCAATGACGCGGCCGAACATGGCGGCACTGTCATAATTCTCGGCAGTGATGATCCGACCATCGACCCACACGTCGTCCGCTGCCGTGGTGGGATCGCCGATTGCGCCGGAATAGGCCGGGGTGGTCGCACCGTTGGCGGTCGCCTGCACGTTCTGCAAGAGCTGTCCGTTCCAGAAAGCCTGGCCGTTATAGCTGCCGGCGGGTGAACCGAGCCAAGGGACTACGACGTGGTGACCACTGACGGGACTTTCTCCGTCCACGCGAGCCCAAGTCAGCACCGTGACGCCGTGACAAATGCCCGCAAGGTATTTGTCTTGAGCCACAAAGTCGTTGATCAGTTCATTGACCACGGTTCTCGTCGCCGGGTCTCCGTTGTAAAGCGAATTCTGGTACGTCCCCGGAAAGGCATACTGGTACATCGACGAACCCCAGCCACCGACAAAGACGATGGCCGAATAGTCGTCGGCTTGAACCGAGTCGAGCCGCAATTCCGGAAGGACGATGCCACTGCCCGAGCCCTGGCCGGAGTTGGCGTGGGGAGTGCTGGGTGCCGTTGTCGTGGCCGCGACGTCCACTTCCAATCCAGCCGCCTCCAGGCTGATTCGCGTGTCGTTGTATTCCTGGTAATAAAAGTCCCGTTGGTCCGCGATGACCAGCAGCACCGGCAGCACATCAGCGGCAAAAACTTCCCGTTTTTCGAGATGCTCGGGTGCGGACAAACGGCGGGGTTTGCTGCGGCGGATGGTGGACGTGGTACGGCCAAACAGCTTGCTAAGGAACTTTCGCATGACTTTTCTCCTGATTGAAAGGGAACATTGTTTCGACCTGGAGAAGAAATGGGAGCAGCAGGGGAAACCTTTCAGGGAATTAGGAATTTTTTTTCGAAATCGAATCGAGGAGCAGCTTGGCAAATGCCGGGCCGGCACTGTCGTCCTGTCCGGTGATGATATTGCCGTCGCGAACCGCAGGGGTTGGCTCGGGCAGGCAGCCATATTGCTCGTACTGAGTCGTCAAGTACTTGCTCGTGGCGACACGGAGATCCTTGCGGAAATACCCGTGATCAGACAGCACCTTCTGGCCATTGCAAATTCCGGCAATCAGCTTACCGCGATTGGCAAAGTCACTGATGAGGAGCCTGGTTGGTTCTTGATTGAATTCGCTCACGATGGCTCCGGCAAAGACAATCGCGTCGTAGTCCTCCGCGGAAATGGCATCTTTGCCGATTGCCATTTCGGCCCTGATGTCCGAAAGTTCGTTGTTTGGCGTTCCCTCTACATACTTGTTGCAGAGCCCACGGACGGTCGAAGCAACGGTGACCACTGCGCCGCCGCGCGTGAGAGTCGGCAAAACTTCGCCGAAGTCCGGCTCATAGACCCCGTTGTGAGGGACGCAAAACAGGACTCTTGGCCGAGACTCTACCGTCGTGGATGCAGGGAGAGTCGGAGTTTTCGTCGCCGGGGACTCCTTGTTCGAACTACGGGACGGCTGCTGGGGAATTAGTTTCGCCGTCTCTTGCCTTGGCGTCTTCTGCGGCGTGTTATTGCCCCCAAGCAACTTCCCCGCTCCCCAAATGCCAACTACGGCCAGAAGCAAGCAGCCGGCGATAGCGGCGGCAATCGCGACGGGCCGTTTGTGTTCGGCGAACCAGTCGGAAATGTCACCCGATGAAGGTGAAGTTTGTGATGCCGAAGAAATCGCGAGAGGACCAGGCAGAGGCATCGCCGGGCCCGCTGGCATTGCGTTCAAATCAAGCCCTGCAAAGAAATCGTCAGCCGGCTTCAGCTCTTCCAGCTTGGGTTGCGAAGCGCCGCTCCCCTTTTGCAGCGCCAACAAGTCCTTGGCGACATCGGCTGGCGTCTGGTAGCGTTCCTCCGCCTTTTTGGCCATCATTCGCAGGACGATGCGGGAAACATCGGCGGGGATATCCGACCGCTTGAGCGTCAGGGCCGCCGGCGCTTCGTGCATGTGAGCAGCCAGCTTCTGCATCACCGTTCCCTTGGGGAAAGGAGGCTCCCCCGTCAGCAGAAAATAGAACGTGCAGCCAAGGCTGTAGATGTCAGCCCGAATATCCGCGCTCCGCGAGTCGGCGGCCTGCTCGGGGGCGATGTAATCGGGGGTCCCCAGAATCATGCCGGCCGCGGTCGCGCCCGCGGGCGCGGATTGGCCTGGGGAAAGGGAATGAGTTTCCGTGGCCACGAGTTCGCTGGCCAGGCGCGCCAAACCAAAATCAAGAATCTTGATCTGCCCCTTGCGGGTCACCATTAAGTTGGCGGGCTTGATATCTCGATGCACCATTCCCTTATCGTGAGCATGCTGAAGTCCCAAAGCCGCCTGGCGAATGAGCCCGCAAGCCTGCGAAATGGTCGGCGTCCCCTGCTTGGCAACGAGTCGATCCAGGCTGACACCGTCCACAAATTCCATTACCAGAAAATGGAGCTCACCCGCTTGCTCGGCGTCGTGGGCGGTGACGATATTGGCATGCGACAGTTTGGCCGCTGCTTTGACTTCGCGACGAAACCGCTCCACCGCCTGGGGGTTCGCAGTGAACGAACGGCTGATGACTTTGAGCGCGACCAGCCGCTCCATCATGCGATGTTCGGCCTTGTAGACGGCCCCCATGCCCCCCAGACCGACGAGCCCCAGGACTTTGTACCGCAAGTGCTCGGCCAACTCGGTCGGAATGGTGGTGTTGGAAGATTCGTTTTTGGGAGGGGCCACCTCTCCCGCCCGGAAGGCCTCCGTAGCCGCTTCGCGGGCCATCTGCACCAGCGTGTCCTCGGGGACGCTCTGCAACACCTCGCAGCACGAATCGCACTGGGCGATATGCATTTCCACTTCCGCCATTTCCTTGGGCGGCAGCCGCCCGTGGGCGAAGGACCGCAGGTCGGCGGAGGTAGGGTGGGAATTAAGTTCGGCTGGCATAGGATGCTCCTTCGCAAGGACTCGCCCGATGGTTGATACTGTCCCCAGGTAAATGGCAGCTACCGCGACAACCTTTCACGAAACGCACTGGCAGGCACCAAAACCTTAATCTCCCTTGGCTGCACCATCTGATTCATGATTCAAGGCACATTTTTTCGCAGACTTACGGCAACGGCAATCGCCCTAAGTCCTTAGAACGCAATTGATTTCGACTGCTCGCATCGCCGTAAGTAGGATTCACGCCGGTGTTTCTGATTCATCCGTTAGTCTACTTCCCATAAGGGTTTTTTAAGGCGTCGATCTTTGCTAAAGAGTTGCCGCGAATCCACTTACGCAAATTGCCAACCCGGAGGCCATAAGGGTTGCCTGGGAGTTTGGATCCAGGGTCCGCGTTGGTGGGTGATAAGCCTTTTTTCAAACGACTCATCAGCGATTCCTCCTCTCTAACTATTGATGCAATATGGACTTACAGATTTTGCGGTGGCAAATCCTGCTTTTGCGCGATAAGGCGCGATAAGCAAGTACCGAGCGGGTAACTTCACGGCGCTATCTGTCCGCGCAAGCTCCCATGACTAGATGCGCGAAAGTGGTCTTTTATTCAGTAAACAAAAATATAGTTTTTTTATTAGGGTCATGGGTCCACATCTGGATCTGCCCACTTTCTAGGCGGCTTCGGGGAGGTTACCTGAGAGTTGGGCAATCACTTCGTAACGTCTGGCGAAGGTTCACTCGTCCATTCCCCGCCATACCCGCGAGTCGGTTTTCGCCAACACCGCCCCGTCGCGCTATCAAAGATGTAGAGGTTGTGATGTGCCTCGTCCACGGCGAATTGGTAACGCCCCTGTCCGCTAGGCCACTTCACATAAACGAGTGCGACCGCCAAGGCCACAATCACGGTCAAGAACATCAGGTCGCGGATAGAGAAGCTTAACCATCCTCGTTTCGGCGCGTCGCTCATGGCATCAGGCTCCACAGGCTATACTGCATGGGGCTATTGTAGCGGGTTCACGAGCTAAAGCTAAACGGCTGCGACTTGCCGTTCTCCTTGACCGGCACCACGCCAGATCAACGAGCCATGGCGCACCCGTAGGGGCTTTTTCATGCGTGGGATGCGTGAAAGGGAACGCAAGCAATCCCAAACGTAACCCTCATAACGCACGCCGTCTGAGAACTGACGGGGAAGTGCGATGTAACGCTCGTAATGGTCGCACTCCGTGTTAATGAACGCCTCAAGATGTGCCCGCCGCCAGAATGCTGAGTCCTCGGGCGACAGGATTGTGGTTGAATGTCGGCATCCACGGTATTGGTCGCACGGTCTAATCGCCACAATGTTCAATTCCGGAATGAATCTCTTGACCTGAAAGCTACTGGGACCGAAAATGTAATTCTAACAACTCTTCAATTGCGGGGTCGCCATGTCCGCCGTTTTGCTCACCGCCGATATCGAATCTGGCATTCTGGCCCGCGTGTTCGATCCGGCCAACGGCACCTGGTCTGCAGAGGCAGCCCAGGCAGTTCTCGCGATTAGTTTGCCAGACGCGGACCGCAACCGAATGAATGAGCTGGCTGCCAAGGCACGCGCCGGAATTTTGGAAGGGGATGAAGAACTTGAGATTGAAGGCTACCGCCACGTCTGCCGGCTGCTTGAGCTCATCAAGGCGAAGTCCCGAGCAGCGTTAAAAACCTCCGCAGCTTGATAGCCGCATGGACGCTGCACTTGAGAAGTTTGTCTGGAACCGAGCACAATCTTGCTGCGAATACTGTCAGCTTCCGCAGTCATTGTCGGAAGCCACTTTTCAGATAGATCACATTGTCGCCGAGAAGCATCAGGGACCGACCAGCGAAGAAAACTTGGCGCTCGCTTGCTACTACTGCAATAGCTACAAGGGTCCGAACATCGCTGGAATCGATCCGGTGAGCGGTCGGTTGGTGCGCCTCTTCCACCCTCGAAATGATCGCTGGCCGCGGCATTTCCTGTGGAATGGGCCGGTCCTCGTGGGGCGAACCGCCGTCGGGCGGGCGACCATCCAGGTCCTGTGGATCAACCACCCGCTCGCCGTGGAAGTGCGAGACTGGCTGATCAAGGCTGAGCTGTTTCCGCCCCGTTCCCAATGAATATTCACTGATCAAAGTAGTCTTTGGCAATCTTGATCATGTCTCGTTGGGCAAGAATTACTGCTCAATCCCAATTGGCTCCAGACATTAACCGTCCAGCAGCCCTGCCGCCTCTTGCCGCAGGCGGGTGAGGACGCGGGATTTGGCGATGAAGATGACGTTGGTCGTCACCTTCAGCTCGCGGGCGACTTCGGCGGCGGGAAGGCCGTCGAGGGCGAACCGCTGGAAGGCTTGCCAGGTCGCCGGCTCGAATTGGGGGCGGAGCAGCTCCAGCAATTTGCGGGTGACGTGCCGGTCGTGGTCCTGGTTCCAGATTTGGGTTAAGCCGCTGGCGGGGTCTTCAAGCTGGGCGAGGAGTTCCTGAAAATCGCTGTCACCGGTCGCCGTCGGCCGATGCTTGCGGCTGCGCCAGAAGTCCCGCAGGCAATTGACCGTGATGGTCCGGAGCCAGGTGCGAAAGGCCCCCTCCCGCCGATTATGCTCGAACTCCGGCAGCCGGCGAATGACGACCGCCAGCACCTCCTGCGAAATGTCGTCGCTGTCAGCATCCCGAACTTGATGCCGACGGAGCCAGTTCTGAATCAGCGGCGTATAAATTTCCACCAGGTTCCCCCACGCAGCGTCCTTGGGATCGGCTTGCAAGCGTTCCAGGAGGCTGAGGGAGGTGGACATGACGAGATGCAAAGTTCAAGGTTCGATGTTCAAGGTTGGGCGGGTTCATTTTAGCAGTTTGCGGCA
>CAYUJE010000044.1:0-25713 GCA_964444865.1 uncultured Pirellulaceae bacterium
CCTGGGTGATCTGGCATTGGTCGGCGGTATAGCGGCCATCAAAGCCTTGCTTGCCGTTCTGGCTCTTCACCTCGCTGTGGCCGCTGTCCTTGGGGGCGAGCATTTCGATGGTCCCGGCCTGCGTGGCGATGGCCACCTGCCGGCAATCGACACTCGGGGTCATTTGGTTGAGGCCCACATTGCGGCAGAGCAGTTCATAGGTTCGGGGGACCGGTTCGCAGGCGATGATTTTTTTGCCGCTGGCCTTGGCCAGGGGGATGGCAGTGTCGCCGATATTGGCCCCGATGTTGATGATGGTGGATTGCTCGTCGAACTGAGGGCGATTGGCCTTTAACCAGGCGAGCAGCGGCTGCAGGGCATCGAGTTGAAAGTCGCCACGAATGTAGAGCGAGCGACCGACGATGTCGTGCGTGAAGACCGACCAGGTAAAGCCGTCCCGCTGGAACGTAATGGTTTCGGCGTCCCCGCGCAGGAACTCCCACGCCAGCCATCTGCGAGCGAACGTGCCGCTTTTTCCCGGCAGGACGCGGAGCGAGCCGGCGACGACGGATTTTCCCAGAGCAGATAAGGAGCGTTTTAGCATACAAACTCTAACTTACATCCACGGAATCGGGGGTCAAATTTCGCCACAAAAACACGTTCACGAGCGACCGCAAGGAAGAGGCGCGAAAGTCGGCATGCGTCCAGATTCCCGTCAGCCGGTGACAGACAATCCATTCCACGACGGCTTGCAGAGCCAGTGCGCCGGCAGCAGAGGCGGCGATCCCTTCGATGCCCCAGCGCTGGGCCGCAAACGGCCCGATGGCGCACAGCAGTGCCGCCGAGGAGCAGCAAATCCACATGGCCGCGGTCTGTCGTCCGGTCATGGCGAGCGTCATTCCCCCACTGCCGGCCAGCGAGATCACAATCTGTCCCAAGCTCAAAATGGCCAGCGAAGTTGCCGCTCGTTGATAGTAGGATCCGCTGAGCATCCCCATGAACCATCCACCCCCCAGCAGGCAAAGCAGGCTCGCCAGGATTGTGGCCAAGGCGGTGATTGTTGCGGTGCGGCGGAGGAGCGTTTGCAGTTCGCCCACCTGGCCGCGAGTGTAGAGATCGGGAATCGAGGAGATCACCGTGTTGACGGCGAGCTGTGTCGGAACGCAAAGCAGAACCATGTAACGGCGGGCGACGCCGTAGATCGCAACTTTCTCCGGTTCCTCCTGGAGAAAGTAATATGCCGCGGTCCAGACGTCGGCCGTCTGCAGAACCATGATGAAGAAGTGAAATACCGCCATCGGTACCGCCACTCGGAGCAGACTCTCGAGGGTGATCGACAGCGGCGATTGAAGTTTTGTTTCGGGCAGGGAAGTTGTGCTGCTAAAAATGAAGCGGACCGTCGATCGCAAGCAAACAAGACTGACAAGCAACGAGACTCCACTGCCGGCGATCTGGCAGGCCAGCGTGGCGGAGATGGTTGGTTGGAACTGAGTGGCAACCAGAGCCAGCAGCCCCAGAAACAACAGCACCGGCAGCGGTCCGCCGAAAGTGCCGCCGCTGAGGAGGCTGGCCCAGCGCAGTTCGTGCAGGCCTCGCAGGGACTCGGCCGAAAACTGTTGCCAGGCCATTAACAGCATCAGGACTGCCGCCAGCGGGATCAGCCAGCCAACATTCGGGAGGTGCAGGAACGATTCTCCGTAAACCCAAAGTAGCACGGCGGTCAGGCCGGACGTGGCAAGCGATGCGATCGCAAGGGTCGTAATCGCCAGTCGAAGCGTCTTGCCGATGCGGCTAAAATCGTGCGAGACCAGGCTTTCCGCCAGAAATCGAACGCACGTATGGCCCAATCCAAGCTGCGCGACAATGGCCGCAAAGGTAATGACGCTGAGCACCGTGGTCAGCTCACCAAACTCCCGCGGCGCAAGTAACCGCGGCACAAAGATGGTTGCCAGCAGCGTGCTGCCGATTCCCAGCCCGCGACCAAGCAAAACCCACAAGGCGGCTCGCGGCAAACGCTGGAGCCGGACGGATGATTCGGGCGGCGGGACCGGTAGCGAACGCTCGGCGCGTGAGGGTTCCCCGTTCAGGGTTTCCTGCGGCGAATCCGAGGTTAAAGGAGACATATTGCGGCAATCAGAGTGCGGGGAAGAGCCCCCGAACCTCTATTGTAGTTCGGGTCTGTGCTGAACTTGTCTGAGAGCGAACAACCGATGTTTCTATTCGCAAGTGCGATTGGCGATTTGCCCGATTTCGCTGCACAACCGGCAGATTCGGACATTCAGGTTTTTAGAAAAAACTTGCGAAAAGTCTCTGCGCTGCGAAAAAAACCACTCCTGGCAAGCGATGAAGCGTCCGCCTACCATGTCACCTATGGCCGACTTACCGATCAAGACGACATTGACTCCCGCCGACCAGGCCGAACTGGCCGCTGCCGTGGCGGAAGCCTATGGCAGCGGCACTGCGCTCTACCCCCTTGGTGGTGGGACCAGTCTCGATTTTGGCCTGCCGGCAAAAGCGCCCGGCAACGGATTGTCTCTGGCGGGACTCAATCGCATCGTCGACTATCCAGCTCGCGACATGACCGTCACCGTCGAGGCCGGGGTGACAATGAAAACCCTGGCCGATTTGCTCGCCACCGAGGGACAGCGACTTCCCCTGGGTGTGCCTCGGGCCGATAAAGCGACGGTGGGGGGCGTCGTCGCCACCAATTGGAACGGTCCGCTTCGTTATGGCTGTGGCACGGTTCGGGACTACGTCATCGGAATCTCCGCCGTCGATGGCCGGGGACTGCCGTTCAAAGGTGGCGGCCGGGTGGTGAAGAACGTTGCGGGCTACGACTTTTGTAAGCTGCTCACCGGTTCGCTGGGAACCCTGGGGGTCATTACGCAGGTCACGTTCAAAGTCCGGCCCCTCGCCGAACAATTCACGCTGATGGCCTGCGCAGTGCCAACCACGGCTCACGCGGAAAAGCTGCTGGCGGCGCTGGTTACTTCCGCCACCACTCCAACTGCCATTGAACTTCTTTCTGGTCCCGCCTGGGATGCGGAGCCGGCGCTCAAGACCTTGGCTGGAGCAGGCGGTGCCGAGACCCTCTATCTGGTTGTCGGCCTCGAAGGAACTGCCGTGGAAGTCGAGTGGATGACCGGCAAGCTGCACGACGAATGGTGCGAGCAAGGAATTGAGGCCCCGATCACTCTCGGCGACGCGGCTGATTTCTGGAAAAAGCTGGTGGAGTTTCCCGCCTGTGGAGATTCGCCGCTGGTCCTCAAAGCGAGCGTTGTCCCCAGTGGCGTGACACACTTCATCGATGCTCTCCGAAAATTAGATCCGCAGGCGTCCCTTCAATCGCACGCTGGCAACGGCATCGTCATCGCTCGGCTCTCGGCTTTTCCCAAAGAGGGTCTTTCGCGAGCCCTGGTTGGCAACCTGCAACCCGCCGCCGCTGCGCAGCATGGCAGCCTGATGGTTCTTTCGAATCCTTCCGGTAATGAAATGACGCATCAAAGCGCGTGGGGGGGGCTCGATGCGCCCTTCACGCTGATGTCTGCCGTGAAGCAGAAGTTCGACCCCAAGAACATTCTGAATCCGGGGCGATTTGTGTATGTGTGATAGTCGCCTTTCGCTCCGCGAAAGTCGCGTCCTTTCGCGGAGCGAAAGGGACTCTAACTCGCCAATTGCACTAGTTCCGCTGGTTTGGGCTTGTTGCTGGCTTCGATGGCGAAACGTTCCTGGTCGAGGGAAACAAAATCGTAGCGCACGTTGCGCTGGCGGGGGGTGAAGCCGAGTTCTTCGATGGACTCGCGGATTTGCTGCAGGGTGAGGAAGTGAACGGTCCCCGCTTCGGCAACGACGTTTTCTTCGATCATCAGGCTCCCCATGTCGTTGGCACCGAAGAGCAAAGCGAGCTGCCCCATCTTCAGACCTTGCGTTACCCAGCTCGACTGGATGTTGGGAATGTTGTCCAAATAGAGCCGGCTGATGGCCTGTGTCTTGAGGTAGTCGAACGAGCCCGTAGGCGGAATGTGGGCCATGTCGGTGTGCTCGGGCTGAAACGTCCAGCAAATGAAAGCCGTAAAGCCGCCGGTCTCATCCTGCAACTGCCGCACGCGCTCCAGGTGCTCAATCCGCTCGGCCAACGTCTCGACATGGCCGAACATCATCGTCACGCTGGAAACGCCGCCCAGTTCGTGCCAGACCCGCATGACGTTGAGCCAATCGTCGGTCAGCACCTTGCCGCGAGTGATTTCCTTGCGCACCCGGTCGACCAGAATCTCCGCACCGCCGCCGGGAATGCTGCCGAGCCCGGCGTCCTTCAGCCGCTGGAGAACCGTGCGAATATCAAGCTTGTTGATTTTGGTAAAGGCGTGCAATTCCGGCGGGCTGAAGCCGTGAATGTTGACTTGGGGGAAGTGTGACCGGAGGTCGTGCAGCAGTTCTTCGTACCACTCCAGTTTGAAGTCCGGATGCAGGCCCCCCTGCATGAGAATTTGGTCGCCTCCAAGAGCTACCGTTTCTTCCACTTTCTTCAGCAGCACTTCTCGCGGCAGTACATAACCTTCGTCGCTTTTTGGCTTGCGATAGAACGCACAGAAGTCGCAGACCGCGGTGCAGACATTGGTGTAGTTGATGTTCCGGTCGATGTTGTAAGTTCGAATCGGTTCGGGATGCAGGCGGTGGGTCACCGCGTCCGCGGCCCGGCCGATGGCGGCCAGATCGTGTGACTGCAGAAGAGCCAGACCTTCTTCGGGAGAAAGGCGCTGGCCGGCGATGGATTTATCGAGAATGCGGTCGATCATGGTTGCAGGACGGTAGTCGCCTCACGAGGGAGTTTTTGAGCAGGCGGGAGGCCTGTTCCATGTTCGGGAGCCAGACCCAGGCGGACAGCGTGTTCGCGGAACAGTTCCAGCCCGCGCCGCTCACGGGGGCCGAGATAGAAATACAAGTTATCGCGCAGGTAAGAAAGGGACTGCTCCGGCGTCAACCGGACACCGGCGGCTTCGCTGCGGGCAATCTCTTCCAAATGGGCGACACCTTCATCCCGAGCCATCCCGAGGGCAATTTCGATTTCGCCCAGTTCCGGAACCAGTTCCTTCCGCGTCACCCACATCGCAAACACAAACGGGAGTTCTGCCCAGCGGCACCACTCATCGCCAAGGTCCCATTCGTGGGAAAACCCTGCCGGCGGATGCATGGCCCGATCCCCGATCATCAGTACGGCATCCGCTTCCACGCTCTCCGCGGCAACGCCCAGCGGAAACGGCAGCAGCCTGGGAGTCAGGCCGTGCCGCTCCTTGAGCAGGATGCGAACCAAGGCCACGCTCGTTCGAGAACCCTCGTCCAGGGCCAGCGTGCGAATCTTATCCGTCGGCACGCGGCTCAGCAACTTCACGCTCAGCACCGGCCCTCGGCAGCCGATGCAAGCATCGGAAATGATGGCGTAGTCGGGGTTCTGGAAAAACTCGATCGACGGAATCAGGGCGACGTCCAGCTTTCCCGCGGCCAATTCGTCCGCCAGTCGGCTTGGCAGGTCAAACACCACCGCTGCTTCAGGCGCAAAACGGGCCAACTGGTAAACCAGCGGCTTTGTGTTGAGGTAAGAAACAGCACCAATTCGCATCGGAAACCCTTTCGCTTGCGGCGATTATAGTTCCCCCAACCCACGGACCCAAGGGCCGCATTGCAAGGCTACTTTTCAACAGGTTGTTAACTGCAATTCCCAGGACTCGTTAACCAAACTCTCAGCCGTCTGAATTTTCTTCATGATTTTGCCGCAGGCACCGCGCGTTAGCGAATACCGAGATTTCTGGGGCGCCGCCGCTGCTGGAAAAGGAACTATTCGGCCCAGGGGTCTTCGCCGTGAGGCAACGTTCCATTTTTTCGGCCCTTCATGGCATTGGGAATCCGCAGTCGATAGATTAGAAGGTGTTCCAGAGTCCACCCAAACATCCTGAGCTTCGATGTTGCACCTCCTGCCCAACTCTCGTCGTCATCCTGTTTCCCGCCGCGAGGCACTGCGGGCGGGGTTTCTTGGTATTGGGGGGCTGGCACTAGCCGATCTGCTGAAGTTGCAAGCCGAAGGCTCCGCGGAGAAGAAGGAGACGGCGGTCATCTTGCTGTTTGTGCATGGGGGGCCGAGCCATCTGGAAACCTATGACATGAAGCCGCAGGCGGCTGCGGAGATTCGCGGGCCGTTTTTGCCAATTCCCACCAAGGTTCCCGGAATCGAAATCTGCGAGCACCTGCCGAAACAGGCGGCCCTTGCGGACAAGTTCACGCTTATTCGCTCGGTCTGCCACGACGAGGCAGACCATTTCGCCGGCCATCGGAGGTTCCTCTCTGGCTATGGCAAGCTCAAGCCGGGATTCGGGTATGAGTCCTATTATCCGCAGGTCGGTGCGGTCGTCACACGAATGCTCGGTGGCAAGCGGGCCGGACTCCCTCCGGCGCTCGCAGTCGGCGGAGTGGTGGTGAACGGACCTGATTATGCTGCTGGCGTCTCCGAGGGATATTGGAGCGGCATGTACCGCGTACCGATTATTAACGGAGGCTTAAGGGACGCGAGCCTGAGCCTGGAAGGTGCGCGAATGGCCGATCGGCGGCGGCTGGCGCAGGAATTTGACCGATTGCGGCGGGACGTTGACACCAGCGGCGTGATGGACGTGACCGACGCCTTTAATCGGCAGGCTGTGGAGATCCTTACGACCGGGAAGGCTCAAGAAGCGTTCGATCTGTCCCAGGAAGACCCGCGACTGGTGGAAAAATACGGCGACGGCTATGGGCGGGAAGTGCTGACGGCCCGGCGACTGGTGGAGGCTGGTATTTCGTTTGTGACGGTCCGCGCCCCAGGCAGTGGACCGAACACGGCGGCCTATGATTGGGACGACCACGCGGTGAATTGGGATATGCGAACCGCCATGATCGCCCGACTGCCGAAATTCGACCAGGTGGTGAGCACGCTGATTGAAGATCTGTATGCCCGCGGCCTCGACAAGCGGGTGCTGCTAATTGTCACCGGCGAGTTCGGCCGGACACCTCGGCTGGAATTCCGCGACGGCCGTATCGGCCGGGACCATTGGCCAGGGGCGATGTCGATCCTGATCTCCGGCGGCAATATGCCGATGGGACGAGTCATCGGCGCGACCGACCACATCGGTGCCACCCCCAGCCAACGCAAGCTCGACCCGCACGATCTGCTCGCCACTATCTATCGTCATCTCGGCATCGACCATAAGGCTCAAATCGAAGACCAATTCGGCCGGCCGGTCTCACTAACCATGGGCCAGCCCATTAAGGAATTGTTTTAGCAGAAGCGAGTATTGGGTCAGGCGGATTGCATCCGCCACTCTCCTGAGCGATATTTTCCCCATCGGCCTTTGCTCGCTCCTTCGAAAGTTCTCACGGTGTCATCCCCCTTTCCTCCTTCGCCCGGCAACGATCCATTCTCAAATTTTCCTCCGCCGGCGAATCAGGGGTTTGGTGCTCCGCAGTTCGGCGGCCAGCACTTCGGCAACTCCGTCTATGGCCAGCCGCCGCCGCAGGCCAGCCTGTCGCTGGCGGCGCTGTTCAGTTTGCTGGCAAGCATTGCCTCGCCGTTCTTCATTTGTGCCTGCCTGCCGTATTTGACGCCGATTGTCGCTCTAACCGGGATTGTGCTGGGGCACGTCGCGCTCGTCAAAATCAGCCGCTCGCGGGGAACGCTTTCCGGCGGCGGCTTGGCGATTGGCGGCTTGGTGCTTGGTTATCCGGTGCTGCTATTAGGGCTGATGTTTTCCGCACTTGTGTTCCTGCCCAAGCCACAAAACGTGCCGGTCGCCAAACCCTTGGATCCCAATTCGCCCAGTGAGCGACTGAAGGCGGCGGAGCGGGCCATCAGTACGGACAACGCGGGGATTGCCCACGGAAATTCGAAAGAGGCCAAGGCCTTGGCGGAAAAGTACGCGAAGACTATGAAGACCCTGCGGGAAGCTTTCTTCACCAAGAGTAAGGGTGGGCTTTCTATGAGCGGCGGAAACTTCGTTACCTACTGCGAACTGCACGACGGCCGCTGCGCTTTTGTCACGCATGTTCCGGAATACCGAAAGTTCGAAGGCTCCGCGAAGGACTCGCTGGCGGAAATCGCCTGGGAAGCTGCTCAGATGACGGTTGCCGACAGGCTCGACGAAGGAGATGAACTGGGGGTCGGGATGAAAGGATCGCTGCTGTACGGCAAAGTGATGGTCGGCCGCGTCACCATCGGGGGGGACGAGAAGCGTGGCCTGGAACATCAGAGCAAGAGCGAAGAGGAAAGGCTTGAGCCGTTCTTTGAACTCGAGCCGGAGGAGATGCCCAAGGCTCCCCCCATCAAGCTGGACGAGCCGGGGAAATCGGCAAAAACTGGCGAGTCGGCGGCGGCTCCGACACCCGAACCCAAGCCGTAGGCAGCGGTTCTACTCCTCATACACCTGCGGCAGTTGCCAGGAAGATTGCGGAGCAACAACGCGGCGGCGGGTGAGGGGCGCGGCGGACTCCGCCGAAAAGAGACCTCCCTGCATGTTCTGTCTGCCGTCTGGGGAGCGAGTTGGCGAGCTAGTTTTGGCGAGGGGCTGGATCGTGGAAATTCCTTGCACCACCTTAGCCCGCCGCAGGGAATTGAGGAGAGTAGCAATTCTCTGGTGATTTTCTCGAGTTTGGGAAGTGACCAAGGCGCCCGCATTCGCAAACTCAGCAATCGAGCCGGGACCGCCGACGTCGTCCCAAGAATCTGGATCAAGCGTGGTCGTGATGACTTCAATCAGCGAGTCGTAGTCCGTCACGGTCGTCCGACTGCCGTTATTCGACGTGACCGTGTAGCTGACAAGATCGAGCACCGGGTAGGTACGGGTTGTCAGGTTGGAACGGGCGTCTTCCTTCGTCGTAATCACGAGCGCCTCGTCCCGAATGAGAATGGCCATCTCCCGTTCTTCCAGGAGATTGCGAAAAAAGGATTCCAAGGCGACTTCGTGCATGGACAGAGTAACCGGTGAATCGAGACTGATGGCCATTTCCTCCAGTTTTTTGGTCGCCACCACCATCGGCAGACCTGTCCTCTGCTGGATGGCGTTGAGGGCGTCCTTGAGAGGCTCTTCGCTGAAACTGATGGTAATTCTCTGCGTGAGGGCGGCTTCAATGCGATCTTCAGCCGATGTATCCCTTTCGACAATGGAAACTTGCCCCAACGTCGCTGAGGAAAAAAGAAATGGGATAACGAGCGCGGCAGCGCACCTGGCCGCGAAGGGATTGACCGGCATGGCAAAGTTCCTGGAGAGAGAAAGCCCCTGCAAGCCTTAGCTTAGCTGGCATTGCCACTGCGAGGCAACTATAATCCTCTTGGGCAAGGCGCAGAAAGCGTAGGCGGCATCGATTGCCGAATCTTCTAGAGGTTTGTTCCCTGTGCGGGCCGGGTGTTGCAAGTCGCTTTCTCTCATGCGTCAACTTTAGCGAGACTCTCTGCTCATTCGCCTCTCTCCAAGGAGTTCCCGATGTCTGCCTGCTTTGCGCGCCTGTGCCGGCTCTTCCCCATCCTGTTGTGCTGCTGGCCCCTGGCATTGGCCTTCTCCCAGGAAAAGGAGCCGCCGCTGCCGCTGAAAAGGGTCGTGCTTTTCAGCAGCAGCGTCGGTTACTACGAACACGCAGGAGAAGTGGAAGGGAACAGGCAGATTGAGTTCGCCTTCAAGACGGAGGACATCAACGACCTGCTCAAAAGCATGGTGGTGCAGGACCGGAACGGCGGAGTGGTGACGGCGGTCAATTACGGATCTCCGGAGCCGCTCACCCGCACCCTCCGGACGTTCACGATTGATTTAACCGACAGCCCCACCCTGGCCCAGATTTTCGGGCAGCTTCGCGGGCAGGAAGTGCGGCTGGAAACGCCGAATCCCGTGGTGGGAACCGTGGTCGGCGTCGAGCGGCGGCTGGTAACAGTCGGCCCGGATCGGTCTGCCGAAGTTGACGTGCTCAACGTGCGGACCGCCGAAGGGCTGAGAAGCGTGAAGTTGGACACGATTTCGCGCACGCAGTTTGTCAGCGCCAAAATCGACAAGGAATTCCAGCAGGCGCTCGATCTGCTGGCCATCGCCCATACGAACGACCAGAAACGAGTGAAACTCGACTTCAAGGGGGAAGGAAAACGCCAAGTTTCCGTCGGCTACATCCAGGAATCCCCCGTGTGGAAGACCAGCTATCGCCTGGTATTGAGCGATGACAAGCAACCGTTTCTGCAAGGCTGGGCGATTGTGGAAAACACGTCCTCTCAAGACTGGAAAGATGTGAAACTGACCCTCGTCAGCGGGCGGCCGATCTCTTTCGAGATGGACCTTTATCAGCCGTTATTCATGGCCCGCCCCTTCGTGACTCCCGAGCAACATGCTTCGCTCAGCCCGCGCGTCTATGACCAGGACCTCGCAGGCCGGGAGCAGGAATTCCAGGCGGCCGGCAAAGCTTCTCGTCGGGGGGGCGGATTTGGCGGGATGGGCGGAGGCATGGGCGGAATGGGCGGAGGAGGAATGTTTGGTGCCCCCGCAGCGCCAAAAAAGGACCGCCCGTTTGTCATCAGCGTCATACCCGTCTTGGACAAAAACAAACCAGGTGAAGGAAACATCGACCTGAAGCAAGGAGTTGAGTCGACGGCAGTCGGCGGAGACGTGGGCGAGTTGTTCCGTTACGCCATCAAGCCGCCTGTCACACTTGCGCGCAATGAATCGGCCATGTTGCCGATTGTGAACGATGCGGTGAAAGGGGAGAAAGTTGATATTTTCAATCCGGCTGTGCATGGCAAGCATCCGCTGGCTGGATTGCGGCTGACGAACACCACGGATTTGCATTTGCTGCAAGGGCCGATCACGCTCTTTGACGGCGGTGAATATGCCGGCGACGCCCGGATTGAAGACATCGCCCCCGGTTCTACGCGGCTCATCAGCTATGCCTTGGATTTGGAGACGGAAATTGCCGTCGAAGTCAAACCGGAAGAACAAGCCACCATCCTGCTGCAAATCAGCAAGGGAGGGTTGCACGCGAAGCAGAAGATTACCCGCAAGACGAATTACACGATTAAGAATTCGTCGGGGCACGCCAAAAAGGTGTTGCTCGAGCGGCCTAACGACCCCACCTGGAAGTCCGTGCAACCTGCACCTGAAGAAAAGACCCGTTCCCTGTCTCGCTTTGCCGTAACGGCCGAACCGGGCAAGACGGCAATGCTCGTCATTGCGGAAGAACGGGATGCGACCGAGACGTTCCAGCTCACCACGCTGGACCTGGCCCAAGTCGATTTCTACATCCGTCTCCCCGTGGCCAAGCCAGCCTTGCAGAAGGCGCTAGAATCGGTCATGGCAGCCAAATCCAAGCTGGCGGCGCTGGGAGTCTCGCGATCATTGCTCGAAAATCAAATCGCCACACTCGGACAGGAGCAGGAACGCCTGCGGAAAAACCTGCAATCGATTCCCTCGCTCAAAGGCAGTGACATTGCCACGGAAGAGAACAAGAAGTCCGCCAGCGATCTCCTGCAGCGCTACTTGAAAAAACTCTCCGATGTCGAGACTGAACTGGAAACGAAGCGGAAGGAACTGGAACAAATGCAGGAGAAGGAAACCAAAGCCCGGCTGGAGCTCGAAAAACTGATCGAAGGGTTGGTCGTAGAGTGAGATAGATTACTTGGACGGCCTGGGAAGGCCATCCTACAACAACATCACAAAACCGCTCCCGCCTGCGGATCGATGCCCACGCCGTGGCAGAGGCGGGCGAGGCGGGCGAGGACGAGGAGGAGGGTGGCGGGATCGAGAATCTCGTCCTCCTCGTTGTCCATGAAGCTGTCGCCGATTTCCTCGAAGTGGTAGATATCAAACCGGGCGTTGGCAGCCAGAGCATGCTGCACCTTGGCAAGTTCGTCGGGCGGGAACTTCTGCCCCTTCCATTCCGTTTTGAGTTCGGCGATTTGTTCCTTCACTTCCTCGCCGCCGACAAAAGTGATGTCCATGCCGGCTGCATCGGCGTGGGAGAGAACGGTCAGTGATTCGAGCCGTCCCTCGCCGTCGGCAACCACTTCCTGCAATTCCAGTTTTCCCAATTCGCCCAGACTCTTCTGCACATCAGCCGCCAGCGGCCGATGCTGCCGGTCGAAGAGCACGAAATAAGTTTCTCGCCATTGATACCGGCTGTCGGCGAAGAGAGACATAGAGGATATGAAAAGAGGAGCAATTGGCTGAGATGTCAGTTAAGCGTCCGAGGAGATATTCGTTCTGTCAACAAATTCGAAGCACGAATTCCGAATTTGAAAACTAAGAGGGGCAACGATTGAAGAGGCATAGGGCTGGCGATCGTTTCGGATTCCGACATTCGAATTTCGGATTTTTCCTATTCCGGCTCCCACGGCTCTTCCATCCCGCCGCCCCCCTCCGGGGCGTGGCCGTTGTACCAGGATTCGATGGCCGCCAGCACGTTATCCCGCTCTTGCCGCGAGGCCCAGACGGATTCGTCCTGCTCCAGGCGGACTTCGTAGTCCCCTTCGCAGTTGCAATCCTCATTGCCGCAAAAATGGGGCGTATCCGCGACCCAAAGGATGCGATAAAGGGGGACGTGCTTGTCGTCAACCAGGACAAACAGGGATGAGGAAGTGGACACCGCCGAACTCCCAGAAGGAAAAAAGGCTGGGAAAATCTCAGGAATTGAGGACCGCCCCATTCTACGCAACGTGGGACCGCTCGGGCAGGGGCGGGCCGACTCTGCCAAACCAACCCGACGTGCCAGCGAGGCAATTGGGAGAAAACTCGGTGCCAAGCAACTCTCCCTGGCTGGAGCGTTGGATGGGGTCCACCTCAGTGCGCCAAAGAAAAATATTATCTTTTGTTCAGTGAATAAATGACCATGTTCGCGCATCAAAGAAGTGTGAACTTGCGCGCGGCGGGAACGAATCGAAATGGGGGGTAGGCATTAGGGCAAAATGCTGGGGAAACAGGCCTGCTTATCGCGCCTTATCACCCAGAACGAAGTTTGGCGACGAGGAATTGCGTAAATCCTTTGTGGACAGAAGGTTACTGATGTGGAGGTAGCGGTGAGCAAAGTAAAAAACCCCTTATCACCCGACAAATCCCTGCACGCCGGGCCCTTATCACTCGCTTATGGCTTCGACACACGAAATCGCCCTAAGTTGCTACGTGACAAGTGTTTAACAACGCATGAGACTTTGAAGAACGCCTTATCGCACCCGCGAGCATCCAGGGAACCCAAGAATCTTGCTCCTGGCTGCTGGGTTCGGTTTATAATCCGCTTCACCGTATCGCACTAAAATCCAGAGGCCCTACCTCGTGAAAAATCCACAAACAGACTTTCGTTTCGTCCTCGCCTGCGTTCTGATCCTGGCTGGGGTGTCCACGCCGGGGCTGTCCGCGGAGCCGTCGCCGATTCTCATCGACGACCTCTATCGGATGGATTCGCCGCAGGGTCTCGTCGTCGCCCCCGATGGCGGCAGTGCGGTTTACTCACGCCGGTGGAATGACCGGAAGGAACGCGTGGTCCGGCATTCGCTCTGGCGAGTGGAAGGCGACGCCGCCCACGCGAAACCACTCGAAGTAGGTGAGCCGGACGGCCGCGCTCCAATTCTTTCGCCGGATGGCAAATGGATTGTGTTCTTATCGACTCGCCCGCTGCCGGATGGAAAGCCGGGCTTCACGCCTGTGCCGGCGTATTCCGACACGGCCACTGACATCTGGCTGATGCCGGCAGCTGGGGGCAAAGCGATTCCTCTCGCCGGTCGCGAGCGGCCGTACAACCGCGTTTTCAACGATCCGTTTTACGGCAACATCGCTTTTTCAGCCGACGGCAAACGGCTCGTGTTTGTGGCAGACGTAATGAGGGAAGACCGCACGCCCGAAGAAGCTGAAAACAATGTGCAAGTCGTGCGGCAGGATGGCGGGGAAGGATACGAAGGGTATGGCCCGGCTCAGATTTGGATCGCCGATTTGCTGGAGGAGCCTGGCGAGGTTGCCGCTTCGCGGGTGACGCGTATTACTAGCGACGATTTCTGGTACGGCGACCCACAGTGGTCCGACGAGGGGAAAGCAATTATCGTCCACGCCAATCGGACCAAAGATCAGGAAGCGGTGCGGTACAGCATCAACCAAAATTACGATCTATGGCGGATTGATTTAGGGGATGGAAGCCTGCTGCAGGCGACGTTTGGCCCCGGACCGGATGTTTCTCCACGGGTCTCGCCGGACGGCAAGCGGCTCTTGTATCTGAGCATTCCGCGGCGCGGCTCGCACATGGATGTTTTCAACCTGGCGATGATCGAAATCACGGAGAGCGGCCCGGAGAACCATGTCCTCTTCAATCACCATAGTGCCGATAAGCCGCCCCACCTGCCGCCATCGTTTCCATTGCCGCGGGATTGCTGGATGAATACTGCAGTCATTCATTATTCCGCACCCGCCGGTGTGATGACAAAGCCGCAGGTAATCGATCTGACCAGTGGAGTTGCCGCACTCGAAGGAACGCCGGAATCGCTCAGCGAAGAATACGCCAAAGCAGCGGAAACCCGCCGCAAGCTCACGCCGGCGGCAGACCCGTTTCTGAAAGAACGCGTCGTCGCCAAGGGAGAAGTGGTGACCTGGAAGCGGTCCGGCGGAATGCAGCTCGAAGGGATTCTCACCCGGCCGACGCAGCCGGGGGCAAAGGCACCGTTCAAACTGGCCCTTTACCCGCATGGCGGTCCCCACAGCCGGTCGTCGCTGGGTTTTGATTTCACCGTTCAAGTCCTGGCAGCTAACGGCTACGCGGTCTTTCAGCCAAACTTCCGCGGCAGTGCGGGCTACGGTCAAAAGTTCATCGATGCTGACAAGGGCGATCTGGGCGGGGAAGACATGAAGGATATCCTTACCGGCATTGATCACTTGGTGAGCGAGGGAATTATCGATAAGAATCGGCAGTTCGTGTACGGCATCAGCTACGGAGGTTACAGCACATGCTCGCTGATTGGCCGAACGACGCAGTTCCGCGCAGCCGTGCCGCAGAATGCGGTGACGGACATGGGGCTGATGTGGGCCTTGTCCGATATTCCAAGCTGGACGCAGTGGGAAGTCGGCGGCCGTCCATGGGAAGTGCCGATGGCGATGCGCGATGCCAGTCCGCTGACCAATGCCCACCGGGTGAAAACCCCCACGCTCATTTTGCATGCCGCCAATGATCGCCGCTGCCCGCTGCCGATGGGCAAGGTTTATTATCAGGCGCTGAAGGCCAACGGCGTGGAAACCGAAATGGTCATTTATCCGGACGAGGGACACCCGATCAAACAATTGCCGCACCAGGTGGATGTGCTAACCCGCGTATTGGATTGGTTTGGCAAGCACGATGCGGAAGGAGAAGGGCCGTAGGGGAAATTCGAAACTCGAATGACGAATGACGAATGACGAATGAATTCGCATTGTCATTTACCTTTTCTGTACGCCTTCCAAAGCCATCTGATAGACGGGGTTTTCCGGGTCCAACTCGGCCGCTTTGCGGAAGTTTTCGGCGGCGGTCGCGGCGTTGCCCCCCGCTTCCTGGGCGACAGCGAGCGCGTGGTAAATGTCGGCACGGCCTGGTGCCAGTTTGAGCGCCTGGTTCAATTGATCCTGGGCTGCGGAGGGGTTTTTCTGGAACAGCATCAGCTCCGCATATTGGATGTGGGCCTCCACAAAATTCGGCCGCTGTTGCACCAGTTTGGCGAGGGCCATCTGGCAGGCGTCTATGTTTCCTTCTTTCCAGCGGTTCAATGCGGCCTGCAACTGCGCGGAATCACGCTGGTTTTCGAACATCGCGATCGCCTCCGCCTTTTGCTCAGGGCTGAGGGGAGGATGCGTCTTGCCCTTCGTCGCATTTCCCCCCATGGACACACAGCCGCTGCATTGCGCGACGACGAGGATGATCGACCAGACTGCGAATCGAGTTTGTGCGGCTGTCATCATCTTGATTTGGTGGGAGCTTGAATCTCGATCGTTTTGACTTTCCCCAATGTGCCTGGATCTTGCTCTTCCTGGATTTTGGGGCCGTCGCCAAAGACCGGTCCTGATTGCCAGGGAGCCCCTTGCTTCGAATAGTCCGTGTGGGGGCGATCCCAGGGGGCCAGGGCGTGATTCAAGTATTGATGAATCGATTCTCCCTCGAAGCCCCCGGCTGCAACAATGTCGTTTCTGAGCTGAATCGCATCGCGATTCAGGGGATCAAAGTGAATCGACCAGTCGATCTGTTTGATGGCCGTGGCATAGTCCCCCGTGGTGTAGGAAGCCTGTGCCAGGCGTTGGTAACGCAACGCGTAGTTCCGCTTGGCGATGGGACTCATCTTGTCAAAGTAGACGGATTGGCGGTGCGTAAAGTCGTTGCCGAGCTTTTGCCCCTCGGCGCAATTGGTATCTTCATTGACGATCCGGGGAGTGATCAGAACGATGATTTCGTCGCGAATGTTCTTTTCGGACTTGGTGCGAAAGAGAGGTCCCACCCAGGGAAGGTTTCCCAGATAGGGAACCTGATTTCTGGTTGTCTCCAGATCCTCCCGCAGCAGTCCGCCGATGACAATCGTGCTGCCGTCATAGCAGCCGACATTGCCGGTCACTTGGGTAACGGATTTGTTGGGAATCGTCAGCCCGCCGTTCACCGTAACGCTGCCCGTGGAAAGTTCCGGGTGAACCTCCATCCGGATATACCCGTCATTGCCAATGTAGGGGCGAATCCGCAGCAGCGTTCCAACGTCGAGGAACTCGACGGACTGTGTTGAGAATGTCTGGGCAACGGTGGTGTTGACATAGCCCAACTGTTGACCAATCTGGATTTCCGCCCGCTGCTTATTCATGCAGAGCACACGCGGGGAAGCAATGACGTTGGTATCACCGACCGTTTCCAGCGCCAGCATGAAGGTGGAAAGGCTGCTGTCGAGAAACCCGAATTTGAGCCCCCCATTGCCGATGTCGAAAGTAGCCAGCGACGTGATGGGGTCGCTGCCCGAAACGATACGAGCGTTGGCATTGTTGCGAAGAGCCTGGAAGTTGACGCCAAATTGGTTGGAATCGTTGAGCTTGACGTTGATGATCATCGCTTCAATGGCAACCTGCGCTGGTTTGACATCGACTTCGGCAAAAAGCTCGTCGACCTGCCGCAGGACATTTTCATAATCCTTGACCAGCACGGCGTCGGTGCCTGCAAAGTCGTCACCTCCGGTCTTGACCTGATCGGAGGCGATGCCTACCTGCGCCGCCGATGAAACGGAAGCGACGCCAGTTTGCGGCGTAAGCAGAGGTGCGATCAGTATTTTAAGTTCAGCCGCTTTGACGTAATTAGGGCGATAGACGCGCATCGACAGTCGGTCTTGTGACTGGTCCATCTCGGCGAAGTCCTGGGTGGTACCGACATAGATGATGCCTTTTTCGCGCCGTGAAACATAACCGGAATTCTTAAGAATGGCGTTGAGCGCCGTTTCGGCATCCACCTTGGTAAACGAAGCCGTTACGTTTCCCGTGACGTTCTTGCTGGCCAGGATATTGAGGCCGTTCTCATTGAGCAGTTTCAGGACGGCGTGGATGTCGGTATTCGGACAATCAAACGTCAGTGTGCCGTCCCCTTCGTCTATGACCGGGTGCTCCGGCACTGGAATTGCCTCAGGCTTCCCTTTACCAGGCGGGCCAGGTTTTAGTTCGGCGGCTTCGTCATCGCCAGCGACATCTCGAGGAGCCGGTGGTGGGGGACCGAGCACCTTGTCCTGCACTTCGTTTAAAGCGGCATGAAAGTTCCGCATGCTCCGCTGGGTGCGGCTGCTGTCTTCTTGAATTTCATCGAGCTTTTGCTCGATTCGCTGCATTTCCTTGTTCGCAGCTGGCTTTGGCTCGGACAACGGCGGGGAAGCCGCCGCTGCGACGGGTGTTGCTGTCACAGATGACGCCGCATCAGCGCTCGGAAGCACAGATCCATTGGGTACGGCGGTGTGCTGGACTTTGGGCCGCCACGCCATGGCCAGCGCAATGGCAACCCCCATCGAGCCGCAGACGCAGAGCACCAGAATTCGCAGTCGCTTATTCATGGGCCTTCCTGACCTCGTAACCTTCCGTGATTCTCAACTACATCACTTTCACTAACCACACTGCCTAATTTTCACCCGACAAGATCGTCGACTCGTCCCTCGGCTCGGAATTGAAAGGGGCTTCTGGGGCGGATCTCTCCAAATTCCTCTTAAGTGTTTCTGGCGTCGCCAGTTGCAACTGCCAGGTTTTGCCTGCTCGCTCTAACTCGACCATTCTGCGGAACACTCGCACCAAACGAAACTCAACTTCTTGCTGCGTGTTATCGCTGCCCGATTCGTCCGCGGGCAAATCAACAGGTATCGAATCCCTTTCGCAATAAACCGTGCCGTTGATGATTGCCTTTTTGGACCTGGATCCAATGAACACTCCCTGTAAGACCAACCCTAGATCCTTGGGATCGAGTTGCTCCTGATTACTAGGCTCCATTTCCTCTGGTAGCTGGGCAACCGAAGTCACCGCCGCCACTTGAAAAATCTGGTCCCACTGGGACTGATAATCCGCGGATCGCGTTAGTGAATCCGCTTCACGCTGTTTCTTGATTTCTTGCCACTCTAACGATGACTCTTGTAACTTAACCTCTTCGGTAACCGTCGGAACAGCCGCACTTTGCTCGCTTGCATGCTCCTGCGCTGGTGCGGCAGCCGCCGCAGCGGGAGTTCCCTTCTTGCCTACCCACTTCCAAATCAGCGGACCCCAAAAATACAGCCCGCCCAGGAGCAATACTCCCAGCACGCCCGCTTTCATGGGATTCGCCGCCAGGTCGCGGCGCAGTGTTTTGACGAGTTTATCCAGTTTCACAATTCTCTCGCCCTCGTCAGCCGGTCTATAGCCGGACAACGAGCAGCGTCCTTATATATCGGATGCTTTTACCCGAACTAATCGGATTTCTCGGCAAGGTCGCCAAGAATCGTCAAAGTCAGTTCACAACGCAAAGTCCCCCCCAATTCGCTCGGCCTATGCAAATTCACATCCTGTAACCAAATCACCTGTGGCAACTGCTCAAGTCCCTTGAGGAAACTGAAAATGCCCTCAAAACTTCCCTCCACGCTGACCAGAATGGGATATTCAACCACCAATCCATGAGATCGAGACGTCTGTGGCTCCAGTCGCAGGACACGCACCCCCGCCAGGCCGGCTTGTAAGGAAACTTGTGCGGGAAGTCGGTCGACTTGCTGCTCATCGGGCGCATCTTGCCGCCACTTTTTGACGAAGCCCTCCGTCTCGGCAATCTGCGACCGAACGGTGCTGGCGTTAGTAAACAGCACGTCGGTTTCCGAGATGTATTTCTGCTTTTCCGCCAGTTGCCCGCGTGAGGCTTTCATGGATTTCTGGATCGGCAGGAAAACGAAAAACACGTAGACCAGGGCGATGCCTGCCATGCCCCCCGTCACCAACCACCCAGGCGGACCCTGAGTACCAAACAAGTTTTTCATGGCAACCCTCCGGGATTGTTCGCCACACTTTTCCCTGCAGAGCTAGAAACGGCCACGTGCGTAGCATCTGCTTTCTTGGCGGGAGCGCCCGGTTGGCCATAGCCTGGAACAACCACTACCCGAATCTCAAATTTTGATACCTTCTTGGCGGAGGACTCGTTCACGAGCGTCAGTCCCTTCAGGCTTGCCGACGTAAACAGAGGCGACTTGGCCAAGGCGTCCACATACTCATGCAAATCCTTGGCACTTTCGGTCTCGCCGGACAATTCGAGAATTGTCCGCCGCGGGTCGTGTTCGCGTCGTAAAGCCGCCAATAGGGCCTGGGGAGTAATCTCCTTGGGTTTCTCCCCTTCGCCAGCAGTGTGGTTCGTATCTCCGTCGGCTTGGCGGACCGCTGAAGCAGTCTCGGATTGCTCGATCATGCGCAGGCTTACCAATTGGACGGTAGCCGGCAGCGGCTGGGCGATGGCTGCCAGTAATTGCGTTTTTGGCCAGGGGTATTCGAGATACGAATAGAGTGCCGCCCGCTCCTCGATGACTTTTTCATCCTGCTTCAATTGCTGCATCTCGGCTTGGCGCTGGTGGGCGATGGCGTACTGCGGTTCGATTGACCTCACCTGTGACTCCAGCGTCCGGCGCAAGATCCACTGGCCCGAAGCCGTGGCGGAAATCAGCAGTCCAAACAAAATGCCCACACCCAGCCAGCAATGCCGCGCATGCCGCAGCGCTCGCTGGTGATTATAGGATTCTGGAAGGAAATCGATGTTCTTCACGGGATGTTATTTGACCTCTCGAAGAGCCAGACCGGCGGAAACGTCCCACAGGCCCCGACGGCCAAGTTCGCGTTGGGCGGGCATCGCGCGGAAGGGGTCGCTGAGTTCGCATTTCATGTTCAGAACTTTGCCAATGGATTCGGCGAGTTGGGGCGTAGCTTCCCCACCTCCCAGCACCACGCGCGCCAAAGGCTGTCCGCGGAAGGTCACGCTGTGATAGCGAACGCACAAGGCAAGTTCCGCACCCAAACGATCAATCACGCCGCGGCTGGCTTCAAAGACGGTTCGCATCACTTCCGGATCTTGCAAATCGGCACGTCGATCGCCGCTGTGCCTTCGCAGCGCCGCCGCTTCCTTCACTTCCATGCGCAGATGACTGGCGACAGCAGAGTCCAAGTTGGAGCCGCCAATTTCGATGTACTTCACAAACAGCATCTCCTCCCCTTGGGCGATGACGACGGCTGTTCGCTGATGCCCCATGTGCAGGATCATGGATCGATCCTGAGTATCCTCTTGCCGCCGGAACTGCATGGCATAACAGCGGACCAAAGCGGCAGGTTCGACATCCACGGCCCGGGGCTCAAGTTCGCATTGGGCAAACAGATCCAACGATCTTTGCAGGATGGGGCGGTGACAGGCAAAGACAATCACCTCGCGCATCAGCGCGTCCCCTTGCCGCACGTCGGCTGACTCCACAAAGCGAATCTCCGCCTCCTCCACGCCAAAGGGAATCCGGCCCGCGGCTTCCTTGGCGACGTTGCGATCGAGTTCCTCCCCCTGCGACTTGGGAACTCGCAGGTTTTGCAGAACCAATTCTTTGTCCCCCAAGCAGAGCACGGCATCCCGACCGACGAATTTCCGCTCGGAAAGTCCACGCCGAATGACCGCCGCCGCCTGTTCGGCATGTTTTTCGGGAGAAGTTGCCGCGGGGATTTCCCAGCGGCCGGCGGCGATAAGCTCCTTGCGATCCGCGGAGAATTGCACCATTTTCACGGAACGCGAGCCCAGATCGACTCCGATGGGTCCGACTCGGCGCATCTTGAGAAAACGAAGCATGGTTTTCGAATCAATTGCTAGGGGGAGATGCCCAAGGGAAGCGATTCTTGCACTTCTCCCACATCGACTATGCCCGTGATGGGATTGACGGTGATGGGAATGAACAGGCGAGTCCCTGTTGCGGTGCTGGAAAGCCAGATCAAGGTAACTTCTGAGCGCGTGGTATTACCCAGTGGGCCGAATTCCAGATCCGTCACGCTGCTGGGAGCGGCTGGACTCTTTTGCACCGCGGCAATCACCACCGTGCAATACAACATGGGCACCTTGGTGAAGTCGGCCGTCTGTTGCGTTCGGGCGGCATTGAACGTGTGAAAGGGCGAAGGCGGAAGCTTGTTGAGAGCTGGATTGGTGCCCGAGTGTTGCAAGACATAAGTAGAATTGCTGCTGGCCAGATTGAACGTCAAGCGATAGCTGGAATTGTTCGCCACTGCCAGACCGCGGGCATAGACCAGGTCATTCGCCAGGATGTCCGCGGCCATCTGCATTTGCTGCGGAACGTTGCTGGAAAAATAGGGAATCGCCGCGGCTGCCATGATGCCCAGAATGGCCACGGCAATCAGCACTTCGACCAATGAGAAAGCACGCCGGAAACATCCCGCCCGCCGTCGTGACGACGGGAGAGTAAGAGCAGTTTCACTTTTTGGTTTTGGCGCGTGCATTGGGGGGGGCAGTCATTTCTTTCAGGAGCCCGTTGTGCTCCTGAATCAGCTCTCTTATGGCCCGTAGTTCCGCGAGCATCGCTTCCCGCTGCTGGCCGGCATCCTCAAACGGAGGACGACCGGGTGGCGCGGCGGAAAGGAGGCTGTAGAAACCTAGCATGCAAAGCAGCGCCCCGCCGGCAGCAACCGCCAGTTTGGAACGGATAGAAAGGGTATGCATGACGGTAGGCTCCTAGGGGATGTAGGGGGGGCGGGATGATAGCAGGATGCGCGGTGCCGGACAAGGGAAATGAGGGAATGGAGAATTTCGAATGGCGAATGTCGAATTCCGAATGAAAAGTCACTCTCCGCATTCGTCATTCGTCATTCGAAATTCGTCATTTCCTACGACCCGTCTTTCCAGGAAACGATATTCCAGCACAAGCCCACGTCCCCAGCCGCTTTGGTGTAGATGGGCTGAGTCCAATCCGGCCAGTGGTAATTGATGTTCGCAGGCGGTTGAAAAACAATTTTGGGCTGCATTTTTAGGTTGTACAACGATTGATCCATCCAAGTTGGAAGGTACCTCACGAGCGTCGGATTCTGCGTATTGAACAGAGTATATTGCGTGCTCCATGCTCCGCCGCCAACCCCATTCCATTCATTCCGCTTGCCGAGACTGAATTCGTCCGCAAACAACCGACCTTGCACGTTGAAGATGGTATTCTGACTTCCATCTTTTAGCTCAAACTTATCCCAACAGATGACCAGCCCATTGACGGTCGTGATGGAGCCGTCTTCGATAACGAGGTCGCTGCTTTCCATCAAGGTGGGCATCTGATAGGCCGACGAAGTTCCATCCAGCGCCAGGCTCACGCCGTTGAATTGCGTCCCGGTTCCTCGAAAGGTCACTTTCTTGGTGTTGTCCATAAACAGGATTCCCGTGAAGGAATTCCCGTTCCAAAAATCGAGATCGTTCCCCGCGACAAAGACTCCCAGTGGATTCGATAGGACATTTGGACCAATGGTCTGGCCCGCCAGACTCGTTCCATAAGTATTGGCAACGTTGCCGACGGTATACACCGGTCCCCCCTCGTAGAGTCGATAGGTGGTGGGAGCATTGACGTAGGCCCAAGGGTCTCCGCCAACCGGAGTCGCCGTGGTCACGGTCAATCCGAGCCAATTGGTCAGCTCGGTCTCGGTCGAGCTATCTTGTCGTCCGGAACCGAGAACTACGTTTCCCGTGAAAGGGCGATAATCCACACTCGTTTCGTCCTTCATGAGTTTCAGGTCGGTCATGTAGCGCTGGCGAGTCGTTGAATTCCAGCCATACTTTTGGGCAAACTTAAGCTTTCCCTCCAGATAGGCATTCCCTTGAATCTGAATAGGAAGGTCGAGATCGACATGCTTGGAACCACTTGCGGAATTCCATTGATAACAGGTGTAGCTGTTCAAATCGGCCCATCGGGCGGGAGTAGCGCTGGTATTGAACGCCCTGGGCACCAACTGCAAGACGGCAGACATGACGTAGGTCGCGGGTATCGTGCTATCCCCACTGTTTAAGGCGGTTCCCGTGGAAACGACGGTCACTCGGTAGGGATATTGCCCGTAATTGGGGTCCCCCGACGTGAGCGAGGCGTCACCAGCTGTGTAGGTAACCACATAGGACGACTGGCTGTCGACGGTGCCGGCCATCGTGGTGCCGACTCCCCCCCATTCGCCGTCATAACTCATCTTCCGAATGGCCCGAATCAGCCCCGCCTCGGCAGCCTGGCGGGCCAGCATGGTGTTCTGCGAGTTGTTTTGCAGCAGGGTTGTTTGCACCTGGGCACGCATCATCGCATAGCTGACGGACAAGGTCATGGCGATCATGCCGAGTACCAGAATCAGCGCAATGCCACGGCGACGCATGGAAATGGCTCGCTGTTTTCGCCGGCTGGATTTCATTGCGATCTCCCTTTCCTATTTCGCGAGCTGATAGACCTTGGTTGCCGAGCCAAAGAACGGGATCGGAGGTTTGGCGTTGGTATCGTCAGCCAGCATTTGGATTTCGGTCTGGCAACTGACCCGGCGATTGCCGAAATTGGCCCCGTATTGATCCAGCGGCCAGTCGATATTGCTCCAAGAGGTCGAGTTCGCTTTGTACGAGCTCCACTGCGTGGCGGTCGGCGCCATAATAATCCGAAAGCGAACCCTTCCCCGGGCAGCGGAGTCTGCCAGGAGTGTGGTCAGGTTCGTGGAGGTGCCAGAACCTGTCGTGGCGATACCCAAACGGTCCGTAATCACGGTTTTCGTGCTGCTGGCGGAACTGAGCATCGAGGTGACAACCGTGTTGAGAGCCGTATTCGTCGTGCTGGTAAGCTGAGTCGTATCCGTGGTGGTGATCTCCAGCAGTTCAATGGGGCGGTTGGGGTTGTAGGTGTAGACAATCAAGTCACTCCTTTTGGGAAGTTCCGTCGGACCTGCCGCCACTCCGTTAGACTGCCAGATGAGCAACCGGTCCGGATAAACGTGAGTGCTGACCGTGGTGGTGGCAATCATGCAGCCGGGGAAACTCTCACTCGCCTTGCAGTTCATCACATTGCGGCGAATGCGTTCGAGCACGACGCGACTATGCTGCACTGCCCGAGTCTGCTCCCGGCAGTTATCATTGGCGGCGCCGACGCCATAGGCCAGGGTACCCATCGCCCCCGCCAGAACGGTGAGTATGGCGATGGCGCAGAGCAATTCCGCCAGGGAAAATCCCCGGCGGGAGACACGGAAGAGTGACTTAGGTCGGGGGCGGGACATAAGCATACACACGTCTCCCCTTGGCCAAAGTTTGATAACTTCCATCCGAGTTCTGATACTCCACGGTCACTTCCGCGGCTCGATACCCGCTGGTGGTGCTGAGCGTATTGCCCGCCGGGACAGGCGGATTGTCGAGCCGCACGGACATGTCGGTGGCACTAACGTAGTAGATATCCACGCTCAATCGCCATTTGGCGAAGTAACTATCTGCGACACGAAAGTTGGCGTGGCGCAAACCACTGGCGTCGTTTCCAGTCCCCAGTGTCCTTTCAATGAGGTCTTGAATGGGCTGGCAGCTATAGTCATTGAAGTCGTCCGTATCGTTAAACGTCTTCCGAGTTTCGCTACTGCCATGGTTGAGTCTGTTGTAGTTATAGGCCTCACCGGATGCCTTGTAGCGGTTGGACATGATTTCATCGAGGACCTGCTCGCAAATCCCCTGCGCGATGGCTTGATTGGCTGCGTCATCGGTGGCGTCGAGTGACGTTTGCGCCGCCAGGAGCATCACTGAACCGGCGAGCGCCATGATGGCAATGGCGGCCAGGGCCTCAATGAGCGTAAATCCCGTGCGTGTGCGCAAGCGATGACGCATGGATGCAATGCCCAAGGGCAGCGCCGGGCGAAGTGAAATAATGGAAAGGAAATGAAAGGAGCACGGCGGGGTCCCCTCTAGCTCCTAGCTATCCCCGCCGTGCCCAGGAACCAACGCCCCTCCCCGAGGCGCGGTTGCACTGAAACCTAGGTTTTGCCGGAAAAATGTCAAATTGCCTGCCTCGCCAGGAAGGTCGGCGGGGCGGGACAAACTCCGTCCCATCACTTTCCCGCCTGGACGCCGGGGTTAGACTTAGGCCATGGGACACCAGCATCACCACCATGAACCGGTCGACTACGGCCGGTCCTTTGCCGTGGGGGTCGTGCTGAATCTTCTGTTTGTGCTGCTCGAGGCGGGCTGCGGAATCTACGCCCAGTCATTGGCCCTGCTGGCGGACGC
>CAYUJE010000045.1:0-25517 GCA_964444865.1 uncultured Pirellulaceae bacterium
TCTCAACCTCTTCGCCCCCCGCAATCTCCTGGGGGTCCGCTACCAGCGGCAATTCCTGCGGTGCTTCGCTGCTGGCAAATACTCCGTAGAGGGAATAGTAATCGGCTGTCGGAATTGGATCGTATTTGTGATCGTGGCAGCGGGCGCAGGAAACCGTGAGCCCCAGAAAACCACGAGTGACGGTATCTATCTGGTCGTCAAGGACATCGTGAATATTGTTGTCGTACTGCCGCCCCAGCGTCAGAATTCCCAGAGCGGAGAGCCGCCAAGGCTCGACCTTAGGTTCGATCAGATCAGCCGCCAATTGCTCCTCGATGAACTGGTTAAAAGGCGTGTCTGCATTGAGCGCCCGCACCACGTAGTCGCGATACGTGTAAGCATAGGGACGCACGCGGTCATCTCCATACATCAAGACCCCGTCCTTGGTATCGGCGAAGCGTGCCACATCCAGCCAGTGCCTTCCCCATCGCTCGCCATAGCGAGGCGATGCCAAGAGTCGGTCCGATTGCCGCTCGAGCGCATCGGGAGAGGTATCGACAGCGAATGACTGAGCCTCCTCCCAAGTTGGCGGCAGGCCGATGAGGTCGTAGTACAACCGGCGAAGCAGCGTACGCTGGTCAGCCGGTGGCGCGGGAGAGAGCGTTTGAGCCTCCAACTTCGCCAGCACGAAAGCATCGAGCGGCTGGCGGGGCCAAGCGAGATTTTGAACCTGGGGCGGCAGTGGGGAAATAACGGGGCGGAACGACCAGTGCTCGCGATCCCTGGGTGTTACCACCATCTCCCCCTTCGGCTGTGTGGTTTGGCCGGGGCTGGCCGGCCAGGGGAGGCCAATATCCACCCATTTCCGCAACGCGGCCACCTCATCATCACGCAACTTTCCATCCGGCGGCATCTTCAACTTCCCCTGCCGCAGCACTGCCTGAATCAGCAGACTCTCCGCCCCTTTTTTCTCCACAGCCGCCGGCCCCGACTTTCCCCCTTTGAGAATTTCCTCCCGCGAAGTCAGGCGAAGGCCGCTCTCCGGTTCTTCTGCACCGTGGCACTCCACGCATTTGCCGGCCAGAATAGGGCGGATTTGCTGCTCAAAGAAATCTCCCCCCTCTTCAGCCGGAGCCGAAAGGCACGCCAATCCGATCATGAACAGTGTTATGGATGTCGAAAGAGTAGAATTCACAATTAGAATCTGGCGGAAGAGGAAGCCAAGGCTGGGCGAAACTTGCCCTTCATTCTATCCGACATCAAGTGAAAGAGCGACTGTTTCCGATGTTCCCTACGAAGTATGCTCTGTCCAATTCTCGCCGCCGGGGGTAACTTTTCGGTTCCGCTTTATCACAAAAGAGCCCTGCACATCATTTATGGGAAATGGCCAATGGCTCAGTCGCAAGAGTCTGTAGGACAGGTTGGGTCGATATGGCGTTACCCGATAAAGTCCATGCGAGGTGAGGAGATAGTCTCGGCAAAGGTGACTGAAAAAGGAGTGGTTGGGGACAGAGTTTTGGCCCTCTTAGATGTGGAGACAGGCAAAGTAGCCAGTTCCAAGAATCCACGCCGCTGGCCGCAGCTGTTTGGATTTCAATCCGCCTACGAAGAAGCGACACTTGAACAATCAGCCGCGATCATTTGGATTGTTTTCCCTGACGGAGAAAGAGTGCGGTCCGACTCTGCCGACGTTGAGTCAAAACTCGCTTCCCAATTGGGCCGACCCGTTCGGCTGGCGAGTCCAGGCCCGGGGGCGGCAACTACGGAAGGTTACTGGCCTAATTTCGATTGGCTCTCGCAACGGGACGAATTATTCGACTTTCCGTTTCCGACGGATACTTTCTATGACGGAGCAACCGTCCATTTTCTGACCACCGCGACGCTGCATCACCTGCACTCGTTGTCACCGGGGAGCCAGTTTGAGCCGGCGCGGTTTCGCCCGAACTTTGTCATCAATACGGCGGATGGCCTGGAGGGATTCGTTGAGAACCAGTGGTTCGGAAGTACTCTCAAGTTGGGCGAGGTCCAATTGCGGGTAGACCGTCCCTGTCCCCGCTGTGTGATGACGACTCTACCCCAGGGAGCTCTCCCCAAAGACCCTGAAGTGCTCCGCACCGCCGTTCAGCAGAATGGGGGCAATGTCGGTGTTTACGCCTCGGTAATACGCGGCGGACAGGTCCGCCGCGGTGACACGGTTGAATTGCTGTAAACACCAGGCATTTAGCGGGCGGCAGCGTGCTCATGGGCTGAATGGAACTTCACCCCGAAAAAGTCCATCACTTAATCTCTCGAAATCGCACGCACACCGGACTAGCTACCTTCGTGCTCGCTTCCGTTGGTGTCAATTCACCGGTGGCCGGATTAATGCGGAACACAATCACATTGCCTCCTGATTGATTCGCGACCAACATAAACTGCCCCGTAGGCTCAATGGCAAAATTGCGTGGCGTCTTGACCCCCATGCTTTGATGGCCAACTGCGCTCAACTTTTTCGACTGTGGATCCACATTAAAAATCGCGATGGAGTTATAAGGATCACGGTTGGAGACGTAAACGAATTTACCCGAAGGATGTACGACAGTTTCCGCCGTACTCCCTCCCTTGCGTTCGACATCCTTGGGCAATGTGGAGAGCACCTGCTTCTGCTTCAAGGCACCTTGGGCGGCATCATAATCGCAAGCGATGACGGTAAGATCCGACTCACCGTTGACGTAGGCGGTTTTGCCATCGGGATGCCAGGCGAAATGGCGAGGACCGGCTCCCTTCGGCGTGTCGAACGCGCTATGCGGCGTTAGCGTTCCCTTGCCGGCGTCGAAGGCGTAAATGATGACCTGGTCCAGACCGAGGTCGCAGCAAAGGGCGAATTTGTTGGCCCTATCGACATGGATGGAATGCCCATGCTTCTTGGGACCCATGTGCAGTTGGAAAGACGAGGCCTTGCCGAGCTTGCCGTCCGCTTCGATGGGGAGGCAAATGCAGCTTCCGCCAGTATAGTTGGCAGCGAGCACATTTTTGCCCGTTGCGTCCACGACAAGATGGCACGGAGCCCCACCCTGCGACGGCTGCGAGTTGAGGAATGTCAGCTTTCCCGTCTTGTCGTCAATCGCAAAAGCACTTACGGTCGCCGCCTCTTCATTGACGGCATACAAAAACTTTTTGTCGGGATGAAATGCCAAAAAAGAGGGGCTGCTCGTCTCGCCCGCCAATTTGGCAGCAGAGAGCGATCCGTCCTTGAGGTTGAGTTCGCATTGGTAGATTCCCTTACTCTCGCTCCCGGTGTAAGTACCCAAATAGACGCGGTACTTCTCCTGAGCTTGGGCTTGAACAGAGGCGATCGCCATAACAAAGAGAAAGCAGACGAGGGAATGAAAGTAGCTCATGTGGGAGGTCTCTGAAGATAAAGTGATTAAGTAAGCGGGATCGACCGGCTAGAAGCTATTTCTTACTCTTTGCGGATTTCTTCTTCTTAACGGGTTTAGCCGAAGTCTTGGCCGACTTGGCGGTTTTCTTGGTGCCAAACGCCTTTTCCCAGTTCTCGGAAAACTTTGGGGTGGGGGCCGTGCGAACGATAGGACCTGACATTAGCTAAGGACTCCTGCCTGAAAGTTCGAAACCTGCGGCCGCAAACAGTTTGCGGCGACGGATTGATTGTAAGCAATTGGCGGGTGAAGTGAAGAACGCCAAGGGTGCTTCGATTTTCAAATTCCGAAAAACTACATACGCCCGCCTAAATAAAACGTTGACGTCCCTGGATTCGGTTCGCGTCAACCGTCACTCTGCCTTGGTCGAATTGCTTACGTGTCAGGGCATTCTGCAATTTGCTTTCTGTTTCCGCTCAAGAAAACAGTTTGGCGTGCGGGGGAAGATAATGCAGTGCTAGCGGCCCTATTCTTTCGTCATTCGGAACCTTCGTTGACTGTCGTGAGTCCTCAGCACGTCAAATTCAAGCTGGCACGTGCGGGCGTACGATGCTGCTGATAGCTACGTTTTGCAGACGAAAGTCTCCCGGATTGTGTATTCAGGTCGTTCAGCCGGAAAACCACCGAACTCGGGCTTGGGGAGTAGAGGGGACGCTTCTATACTTCGCCCGGTCGGATTCCCGCCTGACCGCCTGATTTCTCGCCCCCAGGGCAAGGATGCCGCAATGTTACGCCGATGGACCCTGGTCGCGATGGCCTTGATAACGACCTTCTCCGCCGGCTGCGCGAATGGACGATTCTATAATCCCTTCCGCCCCAATGACGTGCAGGCCCAGCGGATTCGGGCGACAGTGCACGATCCATATCCCGATCAGGACAAGGGTCCACCGGTCGATGACGCACGCCCACGCGACTATCAGCGACAATCCCCCGAACCAGTCCGCAACCGGTTCTATACCGACAGCAATTTGGGGCGTTAATCAAATTTGCGTTGGGCAATGCTGCCCTCCTTGCTGACCTTACTCTAAGCAACATCTCCGAAGGACGAGCGCGCAAAAACACGCCCCCGAATTGCGAGGGCGTGTAGTGGAGATCAGAGATTGCTCGGAAATCTACTTGGCCTTTGCCACTTTCTCCTTGTTCAGCAGCCGAACGTAGTCGAGGGAAACATTGATTGCTTCGTTCTCATAGAAGGTCCGCTTAAAGATTTCCTTGTTATCGGTATCCTCGGCGATTGCCTTCTCTTCCTCCTTTTCGGAATCCAGTTCGGCCTTCTTTGCCAGAAACTTCTGCTCGCTGATGGGATATTCCTTTTTCTTCTTGAATTCCTCGTAGCGATCGATGTTCTTGGCCAACTTGGTAAAGTCTTCCGAATTCTGTTGCCTTGCTTGCGAAAGGTTTTTCAGCTCTACAACCAAAGTTGCGGGAACTTTATCCAGCTTGGTAAACTGGGCAGCCGGCACCTTGTCAAATTCAAGAGCGTGTTCCAGATCCCCTTCGCTCACATCCATGTGGTCGGTGATGGACGGCAGGACCACGTCGGCGAGAACGCCCCGCTTCTGGGTGCTGTCGCCGTTGGGACGATAGAACTGCTGCATCGTGAGTTTCAGGGCTCCCAAGTTCGGCGGATTCTTGACCCGGAAAATCTGTGGCCCAACATCGAGAAGGCTCTGTACGGTTCCCTTGCCGTGCGTGGAACTGTCACCGACAATCAGCCCACGCCCATAATCTTGAATGGCACCGGCCAGAATTTCACTTGCACTAGCGCTGAACTTGCTCGTCAGCACGACCATGGGACCCTTCCAGGTTTCATCCCGATCCAGGTCATCGTAATGCTGCACACGGCCGTCAGGATCTTTCACCTGAACGACAGGCCCCTCTTCGATGAACAAGCCAGTCAGGTTGATAGATTCGGTAAGGCTGCCGCCACCATTCTTGCGGAGGTCGAGAATCAGCACATCGACACCTTTGGAATTGAAGTCTTCCAGAATCTTCTTGACGTCAACCGTCGTGCTCTTGAAAGCGCCGCCGGCGCGAGCCGCTTCCATATCCATGTAAAAGCTTGGCAGATCGATGTAGCCCACTTTGTAGGGTGAACCATCGGCCTTTTTTCCCTCTTCTACGATTTTTCCACGAGCCTCGCTGTCCTTGAGCTCAATTTTTGCGCGAGTGATATTGATGATCTTGATCTCGCCGCCTCCGGCAGGGATCACGCCAAGACGGACGATGGAGCCGGCGCGTCCACGGATCAGCTTGACGACGTCATTCAGTTTCATGTCCACGACATCGACCATTTCGCCGTCTTCGCCCTGTCCAACCTGCACCACGCGGTCTTGGACCTTTAGTTGGCCATTCTTATCGGCGGCACCGCCGACAACGACCTTGTCGATGACCGTATAGCCATCTTCGACCTTCAGTTGAGCGCCGATGCCGTCTAGATTCAGGCTCATCATGATCTTGAAGTTTTCCAGCGAACTGGGAGACATATAAGTCGTGTGCGGATCGAAGCTGGAAGTCATGGAAGTGAGATACATTTCCAAGAGCTCATCTTCGTCGGTCTGGTGCATCCGCTTCGCAAAGCTGTGATAGCGGCGACTGAGGCGTTCCTTGGGGTCATCCTTCTTGGCCTTTTCGTCTTTGTCATTCTTGAGAACGAGCAAGTCGTATTTCAGCAACTTGCGCCAGCGGTCCTTTGCCTCGGCGGCATCCTTGGGGTATTCCTGCTTATCCCAGTTGGTGGAGAGGACTTCATCCTTGGTAAAATCAAAATCCCCCTTGAGCAATTCATCAATCTGGACCACTCGCTCGTCGATGCGCTGGAGCAGCTTCTGAAAGACCGTATAGGCAAAAGTCACATCGCCATTGTTCACCTGGTCATCCAGTTCGGACTTTGACTTCTCAAATTCCGCGATGTCTGCCTGAGTGAAATAAAGCTTGCGGTTGTCGAGCATCTTGAGGAAGAGATGCAGGCCGCGCTGGGAAATCTCATCATCCAGAGGATGCTTGGAGAGGTGAGCATCCTTAATTAGCTTATTGACTGCCCGGGCAACCATTCGGTCATTGGTCCGCGGGCCCGTGAGTTTGACATCTGCTGCATTTAACGTGTGAGGAGGGGAATGGCCGAAGGAGAGAAGCAGGGCCAAAGTGCCTAAAGCCAGGAAACTGGCCAGCAAGATGGAACGATTGACGATTGTTAATTTGCCTCGCATTACAGTCCCTTCGCGTGACGGTTGATTGGACGTGACGCAAGGTCTTTACGCCACATTACTTACCGAAATCCTAAGGCCTACAAACCTTCGAAACAAGTCATTGGTCGGCCCTTGACTCAGCGTGGTGAATTCTAGTCGGCCGGCCCGGCCGGGACAACATTGAATCTACCCATTCGCTTCCGTTTGCCCTGCCTTACCAAAATATTACTTGCGCTGCGATTCTCGTTGAAAACAGCTAAGTCCCTTCATTCTGCTCGTCACCCGCTGCAAGGACCATTTGCCGCAGGACTAATGACAAGGATTCTGTCTCCTCTCCGAGCACACGACTCATTCGCCAAATCTTAGCGGGTGAGCGAACCATGGCGTCAGCAACCTCCTGTTTCAGTCGATCCAAAAGGTCGCCATGAAATAACAGATGAGGCTGGACAACTATCTGCCGATGACAGCTTTCCGCAGCGACTTGAAGCATCGAACGGGCCGTGGGTTGAGCCATCGCTAAGAATCCAATTTCCAGGCGACCGATGCCAAGCCTATGGTGCAAGAGCGAGCCAAGATTTCGAATTTCAGCCGTTGCTTCTTCGTCTCGATTGCCGCGACCGATAAGAAGCAGGCAAGTTTGTTCCGCGGAAATTCTCGGGTCAGCCACTTCTTGAAACCGCATGGCCGCCAACTCGATCACAGTTTCACGTATCCCGAGCGGTTCGGTCTGAAACTGGGGAACGTTTGACATCCCGACTGTGGCCAAGGCATCTCTCACTGCCGCAGGAATGTCTTCTTTCGCATGCCCTGCGGCAAAGAGCAACAATGGCACAACGATGAGTCGGTCGATGTGGCGTTCCTTCAAGCGACGAATGCCGTCGCCGATTGTCGGGGACGCCAATTCAAGATACGCCAATTCAGGGACATATATTCGCGAGTCGAGCCGGGAAGCAACATTCGCCGCTAGGGCCTCGCATTGCGCTCGGCCTAATTCACTCCGCGTTCCATGCCCGACCAGCAGCACGCCGGTCAGTAAGGAGCAATTCGATTGAATATTCGAAGTCATTACTCGTACGTAAATGTACCCATGTAAGCGCTGCGGGATTGCGGCACGGACCAGCTAGTGCCGAGCCCCTTACCGGAGAATTCGCCCTCAGTCGCGACGCCGGCGGCAAAATTCGTCACTCGGGTCAGCGGCGGATAATAGGCGACTTCATTCATACAGATACAGTCACCTTTCTTGGCCTTGCGTGTGACCAGCTTCACCGATTTGCCGGCCTGCAAATTGCCGCTAAGAGTGCCTGTGTTCAGCGACATGGTGATGGGGGACGCATCAACCCTTACCACGTTCTGCCCGGCCTTTCCTGCATGTTCCTTGGCGAACGCCACTAAAGCCTCGCGTTGCACTCCGGTTGCCCTCTCATCGACCAAAATAGCCGACTTCATGCTTTTGGGATCATTGACCCCTTCAAAAGCAAAAGTATCCGAAGCGGCGACCACCAAAACGACGGAAAGTCCCGAGATGTCCACCCCTCCCTTTTTTCCTTCCTCAATACTCCAGGCCATGAGAGCATCTTTGCCGGTCAGATTCACCTCTGCATTGGCAAAGCACGGTCCGGTATAGACTTGGCAGGTCCGAGCTTCCATGTAAGAGCCGCTGATTTCCTCAGCAATGCCCGGTGATGAAGCGAAAGCACAACAACTAAGCAGAGAAACCAGGACGAACAAATACCTCATGACTGGGTCTCCTACAAAGATTTAGTAAACGAGAGGAAGTATCAACCTGCAGCAGCTTGAATTGTAATGGTTAGAGATGAATTCGGCTACTGAAACCGGTCTGAAAGGATGGTTGAGACAGTTGTTTGTGCGACGACAACGGTTTTATCCGACAAACTTCTTGGACACCAACCTTCAAATCGTTGTGTGGTGGTAGCGTTGACGAAACTCCTTTCCCTCGCTAGACTTATCAAAAATCATTGACGATTCCAGCAGCCTTCCATGTGGAGCTTTGAACGCCGTTGACAGAGCGAACTTCCCGCCTACCCACCCCCGTTCCCTCCGCCTCAGTCGGCAGTGATGCCCCTGAAGCCTCCGTCAAGAAAACTTTCCGCGAACTGGGGGTCTCTGATTTAATGCTCGCCTCATTGGAAAAGGCCGGCTATGAATATCCTACTCCCATTCAGGAAGGGCTGATTCCACGTGCTCTCGCCGGAGTCGACGTAGTCGGACAAGCCCGCACAGGCACTGGAAAAACGGCGTCGTTTGTTATTCCGATTTTGGAAAAATTGCAGCTTGGCAAAGACATTCACTCGCCGCAGGCGATCATTATGGTGCCGACGCGAGAGCTAGCGGTGCAGGTTCATGACGAGGCAGAAAAACTCTCGTTTGGCCGCCGTGTGCATTGTGCCGCGGTTTATGGCGGCAAGCCGATCCGCTCGCAAATTGAAAAGCTCCGCAAGGGATGCCAGATTGTCGTCGGTACACCGGGCCGCGTACTCGACCACCTCTCACGCCGCACCATCGACTTGACCCAGCTTAAAACGGTGGTGCTGGACGAAGCGGATCGAATGCTGGATATCGGCTTTCGGCCGGACATTGAACGGATATTGCGACAGTGTCCTAAAGAACGGCAAACGCTGCTGCTTTCCGCCACAGTTCCGCCGCCGATCGCGAAACTGGCGCAGAAGTACATGAAGGATCCGGAGACGCTCAATTTCTCCGTTGGTGATGTCGCGGTTGAGACGATTGAACAGTTCTACTTTACGGTCGATCCTCATAAGAAGTTCGAGTTGTTGCTTCGCCTCCTGTTCCGTGAAAAGCCCAAACAGGCCATTATCTTCTGTCGGACCAAGCGAGGCGTCGACAAAATCTATCACCGGCTCAGCAAGAAGACCCGAGCCGCGGACTGCATACATGGCGACTTGCAGCAATCGGCCCGCGACCGGGTCATGGCCGGCTTTCGAGCTGGCCGAGTCCGGTTTCTAGTAGCGACCGACGTCGTCGGACGCGGTATCGATGTCTCCACGATTTCGCACATCATCAACTACGACATCCCCGAATTCTGCGACGACTACGTTCACCGTGTCGGTCGAACCGGACGCATGGGACGGGACGGAGTCGCCTACACTTTTGTCTGCCCGGATGAAGGGCACGAATTGACCCGCATCGAAGAAAGAATCAATCGACTCCTTAAGCGTGACGAATTTCGCGACTTTGAAGCGGTTGACCCACGTTCGGTCCTTCGCGGCCCCGCGGATGCGGACGGCAGCAGCGATGCTGTCCCCGAAATTGAACTCGATCCCAACCGGCCGGTTCCGCCTCCTCCCCCCACAGCCTTGATGAAGCGGCCCCCAAAAAAATACAAACGAGGGCTATAATCAGCCTTAAGCTGACGTTCGCTATTGACCGTCCGCTGTTGCATGTTGAGAATTTAATGTTCCAGCCGGGATGGACCGCGGAGACGCCAATCCGGGGGGAAGCTCCCTCCGCGGCTGGCCTTCCTTTAACACTCCCTGCTCATGGCATCGCTTGTCTTGGATGTAACGACTGCCGAGGACCCTCGCGATGTGGTCCATCGGGCGGTGCAGGCGCTGGTGGAAGGGAAGCTGGTCGTCTTCCCCACCGAAACCGTCTATGTCGTTGCCGCAAGCGCTTTTGACGAGAGGGCGGTCGAAAGGCTGGCGCACCTCTGCCGAGAGCCTGGTTCCGGCCCGTTAACTCTGGCGGTAAAAAGCGTCGATGAGGCCATTGATTATGTTCCCCAAATGCCTCGCGTAGGAATGCGGCTGGCTCGGCGCTGTTGGCCGGGGCCGGTGACCTTGCAATTCAACGATGCCCAAAGCGATAGCCTGATACAACGATTGCCGCCTACAGTCCGGGAAGCAGTTGCTCCCCAGGGCGTCATTCGGCTGCGTGTACCGGCTCATGACTTGATTGGTTCGGCTCTGAGGCTTTTGGCGGGACCTCTCGTGGTGGCTGGGGCACATTGTCCGGGTGAGCAGGATTCGGTCACCGGCCAAGAGGTATTGCAAAGAATTGGCAAGGAAGTAGATGTCGTAATTGACGCTGGCCGCTGCAAGCTGTCGCAGCCTTCGACAATTGTTTTTGTAGACGGCCAAAAGATCGAAATTCCGCGCATTGGAGCTGTCTCGGAAACAAACCTCAAGCGCTTGGCGAGTTGGATTGCCGTCGTGGTTTGCACCGGAAACACTTGCCGCAGCCCGATGGCGGAAGTCCTGCTGCGAAAGCGAATTGCTGAAAAACTTGGCTGCACGCCGGAAGAATTGGAAGAGCGGGGAATCATGGTGATGTCCGCAGGGGTCGCCGCGAGCCCTGGTGTCCGCGCTGCCACTGAAGCGGTCATGGCGATGAAGCAGCGGGGGATCGACCTTTCGATGCACGAAAGCCAGCCCCTCACCGACCGGCTGGTTCGCTTCGCCGACGTTATCCTCACGATGACTCGCAGCCACCGTGATGCAATTGTTTCCAACTTTCCCGACGCTGCTGCTCGGACCCACATCATTTCCAGAAATCGGGGCGATGTTTCTGACCCAATCGGTGGCCCAGCCGAACTCTACAATCGCTGCGCCGAGCAGATTGATGGATACCTGGCGTCGTGGATGGACGAGTTGGATTTTGAAAGTGACGGGTAGCAACGGAGGGCCCGCCTGGGGACCAACTTGGGCGCTATTGAGGCAGACAGATTGTCTATGTAGCTTATGGATATTTGTGGCGATTGGGTTGTCGCCGTCTTCCCCTTTTCCCCTCAACTTCTGACTCACCCTCAAACTCCGAACCTGCTGATAGCAATTCCCGTAAACTAGGGTATATTTGAGGGCTTCAGACGGGACCCAACGGCATTTCTTAACGCAATCTCCTCTGGACCTCTGCAAATTCACCCACCTCACGAGTCAGTCGGATGAACCGCCTGTCCTACGCCCTCTTCAGAGAGAACACAATGTTCCATCGCTTCATGCTGGCTGCGCTCGCCGCGCTGGCTGCTGTCTCCTTCTATCCAACGGGCTTGCTGGCGCAGGCCGAAAAGCCGGCCGCTCCAGCAACACCGCCTCCGCCGCCCTACGCCGCTCATCTGAAAGATGCGCCGCCGATTCCCGGAATGATCACCCTTTATCGCCGCGGTAATTCTCTGTTCGCGGAATTGAATTCGCAGGATTACAACAGTGAATACATTGTCCTGATCTCCATTTCCCGCGGCATCGCCCAGGGGCAGCTACTCGGCGGGATGAGTTGGGGATTCGGCGACGATTGGATCTGGCAATTTCGCAAAGTCGACGAAAACGTCCATGTGATTCGACGCAACGTCCGTTTCAAGGCCAACAAAGGTTCGCCGGAAGCTCACGCGGTGGGCAACGCTTATACCGATAGCGTCCTCTTTAGCCTCCCCATCGCCAGCAAAGGCCCCAAAGGGGGCGACCTGATTGACCTTACTCGCATCTTCATGAGCGACCTGCCGCAGATTAGCCAGGCCCTTCCGGGTTTTGGATTTGCGGGAGACCGTTCCACCTTTGCCAGCGTGAAAGGGTTTGAACAAAACGTGGAAATTGAAGTCGCGGCAACTTATGCCTCCGCCGGGACGCAGGAAATCGATACGGTGCCGGATTCTCGCGGTGTCAGCATCAACATTCATTACAGCATCAGCAAGATTCCGCAGACGAATTATCAGCCGCGACTGGCGGATGACCGCGTCGGCTATTTTCTTACAGCTGTCAAGGATTTTTCCAATAAGGGAGATCGTGAGCAGTTCATTCGCTATATCAACCGTTGGGACCTTCAGAAATCGGACCCGAGCGCCAAGATTTCCACACCCGTCAAGCCCATCAAATTCTGGATCGAGAAAACGGTTCCTTTCAAGTACGAGAAGGCGATCTATGACGGCATCTATGAATGGAACAAGGCGTTTGAATCCGCAGGTTTTGCCAACGCCATCGTTGTGGAACGCCAGCCGGATAATGCGACTTGGGACCCCGAAGACATCAACTACAACACCTTCCGGTGGATTACCTCCAATGCCGGCTTTGCGATGGGCCCCAGCCGTGTGAACCCTTACACGGGTCAGATTCTGGACGCTGACATCATCTTCGATGCCGACTTCCTCTCCTCGTGGAAGGAAGAATTCGAGAACCTGACGCAAAAAACCGTGGCCCAATTGACCAACGGCACGTATGAAGAAACGCCGGAAGAAAAGGCCACTCGATTCTTCAACCCCAAGATGGCCCGCTATGGCGAGTGCCGGCTTAACCACGGCATGTCGATGCAGTTTGCCTTCGGCTCCGCGGCGATCATGGCCAATGCCGATCCAAAAATCCAAGCTGAGAACCTCGATAAATTCGTCATGCAGGGACTCAAGGAAGTGACCATGCACGAAGTCGGCCACACGCTTGGCCTTCGGCACAACTTCAAGGCCAGCAAGTGGCTCTCGATCAAGGACATGAACGACCCCGAAAAGGCCAAGAACGGTATCGTGGCCTCGGTGATGGATTACAGCCCGGCCAACATTGTCCCCAAAGATTGGAAGCAGGGAGACTATTACACGCAGACGGTCGGTCCGTATGACTACTGGGCCATTCAATACGGCTATACACCTTTCTCCGGAGGAACTGCAGGCGAGGTGGCCGAACTCAAGAAAATCGCGGCTCGCAGCGGCGAAGCTGCCCTGGCCTATGCCACGGATGAAGACACTCGCGGGCCGGATCCCGATCCAGACAGCAATCGGTTTGACTTCGGATCGGACCCAATCGAATTCGCCAAGATCCGTCTGCAAATCGTGAACGAATTGCTTCCCGGGATGGTGGAACGCGTCACGGCGGAAGGGGACGATTACACCCAGGCTCGCCGAGTGTTCAACATCCTGCTCGCCCAGCGCGGCCAGGCTTTATACTTTGCATCGCGATATGTGGGTGGCCTGAAAACCTCTCGCAGCCACCGAGGCGATAAAGACGGCAAAGTTCCTGTCGCCTTGGTCGATCCCAAGACGCAGCGCGATGTACTGGGATTGCTCGAGGAGAACGTCTTCGCCGACAAGCCCTATGAATTTCCGCCGGAGCTTTACAATGCCCTCGGTTGGAGCAATTGGAATCATTGGGGCAAGGAACCAGCAAGCCGCAAGGACTTTGGCGTTCACAATACCGTGCTGATGTGGCAGGAAAGAGTGATTAGCCAGCTTCTAAGTTCAACGACTCTGGAGCGTCTTCACGACGGCGAAATGCGGGTTTCCGCCGATGCCGACGTTCTCACGACCGCCGAACTGATCGAGCGGCTGACAAAGTCGATCTTCAGCGAAGTCGAAACTGTGAAGGAAGGTGATTACACGACTCGCAAGCCGGCCATCAGCAGCCTGCGGCGCAATTTGCAGCGGTCGTACCTCAAGTCTCTAAGCCGACTGGCAATGGGGAGCACAAGTGCGCCGCAGGATTGCCAGACGATCGCCTATGACCAACTTTCGCGGCTCAACCAGCGAATGAATGCCTTGCTGCAGAACAATGCGATCGCGGCTAAGCTCGACCCCTACAGCCGAGCCCATCTGCAGGAATCCAAGGACAGGATTCAAAAAGTATTGGATGCGAGGCTTTCATTGAACGCCCCCTAATCTCAGGTTCCCTGCCGTTTTCGACCAGCGTTGGATAGAACTCCGCAGAGAAATTCCACTCTGCGGAGTTTTTTATGGCCTCGGTGTTCTCTTAACGAACAATCCAAACCGGCGAGTATACGAACGTGCTAGTGGCGGCTCCGGAGGAAGGAATACCTCCTTTCGCTTTGCAGACGGCTGGTTGGATGATGACCTGTTTGCTGCTCATGCTTCCTGTCAGTTTGACATTGGTGATGCGAACGCCGACAAACTTGACAATGGTGTAAGTTGCGTTGTTACCTGGTCCGCTGACGGAACTGAAGACGGGAATGATCCGCGGTAGGCCGATGATCGAAGCTAATTCGTCTTTGACGCCTGCGCTGATCCCAGTATCGCCATTGAGGTACAGCTTGCCCTGCGAATCAAATTGGATTCTGCCGCCCATATAAGCAAGGTCACTGGCGTTAACTCCCGACGTTATCTGTCTGGCGATGTCGGCAGTGCTGTTATTGCTGCTGCCGATATCAACCGTGCCGCGGTTTCCCGGTGAGCCCGTCCCTTGCGGATAAAGGTTGATTTCTTTGATTCCGTCGCTGCCCGTCGTAACCGTTCCAGTCGTTGGGTTATAGCTGTAGTTGTCGGTGCCGTTGCCATTCATCAAATCATCCCAAGTCTGCTGGTCGAGGGCAAAGGGCAGCATTTCCAGGTTGGTACCGTCCGAAGGTGCTTGAAAACCGCTGAAGTTGTAGATGACCGCGGCTGTGGCATCGGCTTGGCCGGCAACCTGGCTGATTCCCAAAACCTTGCCAAAGAACAGCGGTAATTCGCCGTTTTGTTGAGTGGACTTCAAGACACGGACATGAACAGCATTGGGGGGGGCCGCGCTATTGGTGAGAAACGGCGAATTGGGATCCTGCGGGTTTGCGATATATCCGACCTCCACGTCACTGCTTCCCAGTGTCATTCCTTGCAGCATCACCTGATTGAGGTTTGCGTACTGCGCAGCGGTCGATTTGGCGCTGGCGGTCAGGGCCGTGTAGTTGTTGTACCCGGAGGGGCCGCTGGTATTTACCAGATCCCAGCAGGCGGCGTCCGCCGCGGCATCCGCGGATCGCTGCAATTCATTGCGAGCCACGCATAAATAGCCAATATCGACGGCAAACGCGGTCATGGCCATCATCAAGACCATGAGCAGTGCCGACAGGACGAGAATATTTCCCTTGCGACGCATGCGCAACGGGCGGCGGGAGGAACGATTTGTCATAGCTGGGCCTGCTATTAGGGAGAAATAGAGCACTTGTTTTAGCTGGCGGCTGGGTATGCAGCCTTATTTATGTTCGTAAACGACCCGCCGGGTACTGTCCTCATAAACTCCGCCGGAAGACGAGTACACGCGAACCTTTTTGAGCACGAGAGATTGCACACGATTGGAAGCAAATCCGATGCCTGAGAGTTTCACGGAATTAGCAGGCGAGTAACCATTGATATTGTCCAGGTTCCACGTCGCAGACGAGCGGAACTTCTCGCTGCCATCTCCAAATTCACCCCATGTCGACGAAGTCCCATTCTTAATCTCAAAAGTCAGATTCTCGCCATTGATTTTCATCGACTGGGTCCAGCGCACCGATTCTGCCGCAGTGGACATGACGCTGGCGGAGTCTCCTCGATTCGTCGAAACCCAGGACTCTCCGTCCCACACCTGCATGGTCAAGCCACCAGCCACGAACTGGGCTCCGCTCTTATGGTTGAGTTCGAAGGTCATGTGAATGCCTTCTTCTCCTGTCACGGGCGACATCATGCAAGTCACCTGCGGTGCGACGTTTTTGTCGTCCGGTTCCAGGACGACTAGCTCCCAGTCTTCCTCGACTTGAATAATTCGGACATCCTCCTCACCAAGCAGTGGCGATGCAGCCATCGCTATCCAGCCTGCGGATAGAGCCATTAGAAATTCGCGACGCGCGCAACTCGATCGGGTGTATCTCATGAAAAATCCTCCGGGGCGGTAAGACCGCCCAGCCTGGAATTCAATATCGCGCGCAGGCGCAAGGTCGTTTGACCTCAGCTAGCGCGCATGAAGAAACTCTCATCTATCGATGTGCCTGCCCTGACCTATGCTTGAACGGTTGGCTACCTGAATACACGCAGGAGCGAATGTCCCGCCGTCGTGTTTATAGCCATCCCACTTGTCCGTTCCTAACAGAAACCCTAGGTCGGCACTGTGAAATGTCAACCGCCGGGAGTTGATTATATCGGATTATCTTGCTTTTTCCTTATCCTTCCCTAACCCACAATCTGCCTGCTATCTTGAGTGGAACGATGTCACAATACCAATACGATGTTCTGGTGATCGGCAGCGGCCCCGGAGGAGAAGGGGCGGCGATGCAGGCCTGCAAACATGGCCTAAAAGTCGGAGTTGTCGAACGGATGGAGAAAGTCGGCGGTGGATGCACCCACTTCGGCACCATTCCCAGCAAGGCTTTGCGATACGCCATCTTCAAGATGACGGAAGTCACATCGGACCCGATCTTTCAAGCAGCCGGCATTACGCTGGACCTTTTGATTCCCGAACTTCGCAAGAGCGCCTCGGACGTCATTCGCCGCCAGGAAGAAATGCGGCGTAATTTTTACGAGAAAAATGATATTCCGGTTTTCCACGGTCAAGCTCGCTTAGTCGATCCGCACACAATCGAAGTGCTGGAAGAAAAAGGGGTTAGCGAACTCTTGACCGCTGCAAATGTCATCCTCGCCGTAGGGGCCAGGCCCTACCGGCCTGCGGATGTCGATTTTAATCACCCGCGAATCTTTGATTCGGATACCATTCTCAATCTCAGATTTACCCCGAAGAGCGTCACCGTATATGGAGCGGGGGTTGTCGGCTGCGAGTATGCGTCCATGTTCCGCAATCTCGGATGTAAACTAAACTTGGTAAATACCCGTGAACGGCTGTTGGAATTTTTGGATGATGAAATCAGCGATGCCTTAAGCTACCATTTGCGGGACCACGGTGCCCTCATTCGTCACGGCGAGAACTGTGAACGGATTGAAGGCCGCGAGGACAGTGTCATCCTGCACCTCAAGAGCGGAAAGAAGCTCAAGACGGACATCCTCCTTTGGGCTAACGGCCGCACGGGCAACACCGAGAACCTGGGACTCGACCAGGTCGGCATTCAACCCGATAGCCGCGGGCAAATTGAGGTGGATGACGATTACCGCACCAAGGTACCCAACATTTTTGCCGTGGGTGATGTGATAGGATTTCCGTCCCTGGCGAGCGCCGCCTATATGCAGGGTCGGGCGGCCGCCCTGCATATCCTGGGTGACGATTGCGCGAAGCTGTTGGCCAACGATATTCCCACCGGTATTTACACCAGTCCCGAAATCAGTTCCGTCGGTCGCACGGAAAAGGAATTGACTGCTGCGGGAGTTCCTTACGAAATTGGTCATGCCCAGTTCAAAAGCCTGGCCCGCGCTCAGATCACCGGCCGCCGCGTCGGCATGCTCAAAATTCTTTTTCACCGCGAAACCCTGCAAATCCTGGGCGTCCACTGTTTTGGCCCCAACGCCAGTGAAATCATCCACATCGGCCAGGCGATCATGAACCAGCCGGGTGAAGGGAACTCGCTGCTGTACTTTATCAACACGACGTTCAATTATCCAACAATGGCGGAAGCGTATCGTGTGGCGGCATTAAACGGGTACAACCGAGTGTTCTGAGTGTAGTTAGGCACTTCAATGCATCGGTTCGGCAGTTAAGTATCACCCATCTCCAGCCGCAACAGATTCAGTGCCTGCTTTGCCGCTCGTGGCTTCAGGATTTCCGGGTGCCCTGCAAAGGCTGACGATTTAACAATCACCCCAGCAGAACGCGCCAGGGCGAAGTGAATCTCACCGGGAACGGATGTGGGAGAATCCGCTTGTGGGAAGGGGCCAATGGAAAGGGCCAAGTCGGTTCCGGCGCGTGTACGGACATGAGCAGCAATCGTCGCCGCGAAATCGGGGCTGTAGGGCTGATCCCCCGTGGCAACTTCGGTAGGAAGGCCAAGTAATTCCACAGCGGAACCGGTGCTGCGAAGAACGGTTCCAAATTTGAAAACCTCGCCCGACGGATCGCACTCGCTGAGCCAATTGGAAATCAGCCCTCCCGTGCCGCACTCCGCCACGGCCAGGGTTAGCTGGCGTTTCTGCAACATCCGAAACACCACGTGTTGCAACTCGTCGTCCTCTTCGCCGTAGACAAGGTTGCTTAGGCATTGGCGAATCGTTTCGATGGTGGGCAGCATCGAAGCTCGGGCCAATTCCGCGTTCTCCCCCTCGGAGGTGATGCGCAGAGTGATCGTCGCCTTGCTGACGGTAATGCCGACGCTGGGAATGCGTCCGCGGCGAATGAGATCCGGGAGCATCCCCTCCAGATCGCTTTCTCCCACGCCAAAGCACTTGATGCGGTGATGAGCAATCACCTTCTTGATGCCACCGACAGATAGCACCTTCTGAATTTCCGGACGAACGGTTGCCCCAAACATTTCCTTAAGTTCCGCCGGCACGCCCGGAAGGGCAAAGATGCGGGAACTTTTGCCACCCCGATCGGTAAGAGTGAAATCGATTCCCGGCGCCGTCCCGTGAGGATTGGGAATCGCTCTTGCTCCTCGGGGAAACATCGCCTGGACCGTGTTCGAGGCTGGCATCTCTCGTTTGCGTCGGGCAAACATCGCCTGAATGTGAGCCAGCGAAGCTTCATCCTGCACCAATTCCACCCCCGCTGTCTCCGCGATTGCCTGGCGGGTCAGGTCGTCGGCCGTCGGGCCAAGGCCACCGGAGGCGATCACCAAATCGGCTCGTTCGCAGGCCTGGCGAAACACCAGCACGTTGGCGGCCAGGTCGTCCGACACGGTCGTGTGGAACACCACGGGGACCCCAATTTCCCCCAATCGCTCGGCAATCCACTGGCTATTGGTGTCCAGCCGCTGGCCGCTGGTTAATTCGTCGCCGATGGAAATAATTTCCGCACGCATCGTTTTTGGGCTCAAATCGTTGTTTTTGGAAGCGAAATTGGGGGTTTTTACTCGCCCCGCAGCTATCATTCTACCGCCGAAGAATCCGTTTGTTTTCTGCGAAGTCCTATTGGAGCTTTCCCCCCCAGGGTATACCCTTATGGGTGGTTGGTTTGTCGACGCGCTACTGTAGCCCTCGTTATTCGGGATCTGCCCACCGCCTTCTCGCCTCTCCACCTGGTGGGCCACCATGTCTGGTCCCTTTCCAGTCGCCCCGGAAAGTAAACACGGGTCGCGCGTTTTTTGAGGAGTTTGCGCAGTGGCTATGAAGCTGTACGTAGGGAATCTGAGTTACAACGTCACGAATTCCAGCCTGGAAGAACTGTTTGCCCAGTTCGGTTCGGTTCGGAGCGCCCAGGTCATCACCGACCGGGACACCGGCCGAAGCAAGGGTTTCGGATTCGTGGAAATGTCCGATGACAATGCGGCTCGCGAGGCAATCGCGGCGCTGCACGAGAAAGAACATGACGGCCGCAATCTGACCGTTAACGAAGCTCGTCCCCGCGAAGATCGCGGTGGGGGCGGCGGTGGCGGTGGTGGCAGCCGAGGTGGGGGTGGCGGCGGTTACGGTGGCGGCGGACGCCGCGGTGGCGGCGGCGGCGGCGGCGGTGGCCGTTACTAAGCTGGCCTCGTTCACCCGAGGGTGACCTATCAAGAACCTGTGGAGCCCGCGTGCAAATGCATGCGGGCTCTTTTCGTTACTAGGCGGCTAAGAAGGCAGGCATTACAATCGTGCGTGCAAGGTCAACTCTCCCGATCCCCCTTTGCCGGCACCGCTCGAAAGGTCCGCGTTTATGAACATGTTCTTCGCTCCCGTCTTACCGACATTCGGACTCCTGATTCTCGCGGCCACGCTCACTGCCGCTGAGCCGGCGAAGTCGGTCAAGTTTCAGCGCACCCAGCTTGATTCCAAGTTCCGGAGCGAGGGTGTTGCCGTCGCTGATTTCAATAAAGACGGCAAGATGGACATCGCCGCCGGGTGGTGCTGGTACGAGGCTCCCGACTGGAAGATGCATAACATCGCGGAGAAAGCCCAAGATGTGGATCCCCACGGCTACAGCAATTCTTTCTGCTGCTTTGCCGAAGATGTGAATCACGATGGATGGTCCGACTTGATTGTGGTCGATTTCCCAGGGACGCCGACTTGGTGGTTCGAGAATCCCAAGGAGACTGGCAAACAGTGGCCCAAGCATGTGGTCACGCCAGTGACCAATAACGAGAGTCCGCAATACTTGGATATCAATGGCGACGGCAAGAAGGAACTGGTCTGCGCCGTCTCGCTCGACCCCAAGGCACCAGATGGCCCCGAACGAGTGATGGCTTATTTAACTCCGAAAGAAGATCCAAACGCAGAGTGGACAATCCATGTCGTTTCCGCCAAGGGAGCGCCAGGAACGGCTCGCTATGCTCATGGGCTAGGCATTGGCGATGTCAACAAGGACGGCAAGAATGACATTGTCGTCGGTGACGGCTGGTGGGAAGCTCCCGTAAAGGACGACGGCAGCGAATGGAAGTGGCACGCGGCAAAGTTGGGTGGGCAAGGAGCCCAGATGTATGTCTATGATTTTGACGGTGACGGTGACAATGATGTCTTCAGTTCCAGCCCCCATGCCTTCGGCATGTGGTGGCATGAACAGGTTGGCAAGGATGAGTGGGTGACCCACGAAATCGACAAGACTTTCTCGCAAATCCACGGTGTCTGCTTTGCGGACATGAACGGGGATGGACTGCCGGACATTGTCTGCGGCAAGCGGTTTTGGGCCCATGCTCCGGGCAAGGACGGCAAGGGGGGCGATCCCGGCGTCAACGAACCAGCGGTCTTCTTCTGGTGGGAACTCAAGCGGGAAAGCGGGCGGCCAGTTTTTGTGCCGCACCAGTTCGACCACGATAGCGGTGTTGGAACCCAGTTCGAACTCGCGGATGTCAACGGCGACAAACTGCTGGACATTGTGACCAGCAATAAAAAAGGTGTGCATCTGTTTGTGCAGGTGCGAGAGTAAGCCAGGTTTCAAGTTCATGGTTCTAAGTTTCAGGTTAATGCAGCGCTCGTGCCCCGTATTCTGCAAGTAATTCCGACGCTTGTTCGCGGCGGGGCCGAGAAGCAATTGACGCTGCTGGCAACCGGACTTAAGGCGAAGGGTTGGGACGTGCATGTTTGCGTCCTGACCCACACCGGCCCGCTGGAAGAGCAGTTGCGCAAGGCGGACGTACCGCTGTCGTTCATCAACAAGCGGTGGAAGCTGGACCCCTTTGCCTATCGCCGACTCAAACAGGAAATCGAGCGCCTTCAGCCGGACCTGGTCCATACCTGGCTATTCGCCGCCAACGCTTATGGGCGACAGGCAGCCTTGGCCGCTGGTGTGAAGCACGTTGTGGCCGGAGAGCGGTGCGTGGACCCGTGGAAAGGGGCGCTGCAACTTTGGATCGACCGCTATTTGGCACGGCGGACCGAACGGATCGTTACCAACTCCAGCGGCGTACGGGAGTTTTACGCCAGCAAGGGACTCCCTGCGGAGAAGTTCGCCGTTATTCCCAATGGAATCGGGCCGTTTGCTCCCCAGTCCAACGAGGCAGTCACCCGTGAAGAGTTGCTTGCAGAATTTGGACTGGCTCAGAACTCCAAGCTAATTGGTGCCATCGGCCGGCTTTGGCCGCAGAAGCGGGTGAAGGACATTATCTGGTCGGCGGATCTGATTAAGTGTGTGCGAGACGACGTGCATTATCTGATTGTAGGTGACGGCCCGCAGCGCTGCCGATTGGAACGCTATGCCGAGCAATGCGAGGTGTCGGATAAGGTACACTTCCTCGGCGAGCGGAGCGACATTCCGCGCATCCTTCCGCATCTTGATTTGCTGATGCTCGCCAGCAGTTATGAAGGGCAGTCGAATGCCATCATGGAAGCGATGAGTGCCGGCGTTCCCGTCGTGGCCAGTGATATCCCCGGCAATCGGGATCTGGTTCTATCCGACGAAACAGGACTCTTCTTCGATGTCGGCGACCGCGCCGGACTCGCCCAGAAGGCTCTGATGATTCTCGATGACGCCGACCTCGCCAGCCGCCTTGGGGCTGAAGGAAAGAGGCGGATCCTTCAGGAATTCAGCGTCGAACGTATGATCGCAAAGCATGAAGAGTTATATCGATCGCTCTGCAACGCATGACGGTCGTGCTTAAGAGGATCGCCAAGTCAATGCGCCTGCTCGCGAAGAATCGGCGTTTTGCGAATTTAGCTGTCGATGCAAAGTTCTTCAAAGGCCGCCTGAACGACGTCTTCGCAAAGCATTCCGTCGCTTCCCTTTGAACTTGCCAGCAGCGTTAGCTCCGCCAGCTGCCGCACCCTGCGCGGATTTCCTTCGGCTAGCTCATGCAGAACCGAGATGGCTTGCTCATCGAATTCCTGGCCTTCGCCACCGTTCTGTACTAACCACTCCTGGAGGAAGCCGGCTGTTTCTTCGAGGTTCCACCAATCCAAATCTACGCGAAGCTGAGTGCGCGAAAGCAGCCGAGCGGTCAGCGAATGCTGGCAGCGGGATTCGCAGGCGGCTATTAATAGCAGCCTTGCCGCGCTGGCTTCCGCAAACGCATGCAGCCGATCGACGAGGGCGGCTCCTTCCGTTGTGGCCTGGTGCAGGTCGTCGATGAGCAGCATCGCTGGAACTTTCTCGATTTCCAACTCCCTGAGACGATCGCTGACCGCTTTCCATTGGATCGGAAGCTCGTCGAGTGACCGCACGTTTGCTCCCCAGGCTGTTCCGATTTCCAAGAACAAATCTTTCGCCGTAGCCCCCAAGGCATTCACCACTGCTACCGCTCCCCCCTGCTTCCTTTGCTGGTGGGCAAAGAGAGACAGGATCAACGATTTGCCACTGCCGGTTGGACCCAATAGCAGCCCGCAGGCAGAGCCCTTTTCTGCCAGGTAAGACAAACGGGCCAAGGCCTCTTCATGCAGGGGCGATGAATAGTAGCTGTCGCCGGCACGGGAAGCACTCGTAACTTGCGGTGATGACGTGGCCATGAATGCTAGCAGTCGATTCGAGGAAAGAGTCTGGCACTTCTTTCATCGAATGGCGATAGCCCCCTTCTTCACCCGAATCGGGGACTGGTAGCGTTCGGGCTCAATCTTCCGCCCGCCCGTCGCCGGACATTTTCACGATTCGTGGATCAAACCGGGCGATGACCTCCACCAAATCCTGCTGCTGGGCCATGACGGAATCGATGTCCTTGTAGACATAGGGAACTTCGTCCGGACCAGCTGATAACACATGCACCCCCTTTTTCTCCAGGTCTTTCTGTACCGCTTTGAAGTTGTATTGCTGACGGGCTTGGGTGCGGCTCATGCGGCGACCGGCTCCGTGGGATGCGGAGTTGAGGCTCTGCGGGTTTCCCTTGCCGCGGACGACATACGCCGGCGAAGCCATCGAGCCGGGAATGACTCCCAGCACACCCTTGCCGGCCGGCGTCGCACCCTTGCGATGCACAATCAACTCGCGTCCGCCATGCTTCTCTTTCCAGGCGAAGTTATGGTGATTCTCCACTCCTGCCACGATGTGAGCCCCCAGCAGCTTTGTCACCAGCCGATGGATGACATCGTGGTTGGCGGCTGCGTAATCCCCCATCAGGTTCATCGCATTCCAGTATTCCTGCCCCGCGTCGCTATCCAGGCTCAGCCACGCCAGACGGCCCAGTTCGGTATACGCCTTCGGTAAGCGGGCGCGGGCGATGTTGCTGTAGGTATCGCAGACCGACGAACCAGTGCCGCGACTACCGGAGTGACTCAGCAAAGCGACATACTCGCCGGCATCCAGGCCAAGCTGTTCGTCCCGGACCGGCAGCGTCACCACGCCGAACTCGACGAAGTGGTTCCCTGAGCCGCTCGTTCCGAGCTGGCGGCGGGCCTTGTCCTTGTTCTCCCGAGTGATGCGAGTAATTTGCCAGTCCTCGTCCATCACCGCATGGTCCTGCGGCGTCTCGTGCTCGCTGCCGATGCCAAAACGGGTTCCCCGCTCCAAAGCCGACTTGTACGACTCAAACTTCGCATCGAGCGAGGCGGGAGGCGTGTCGAGAATCGACAGCTTCATGCGACAGGCGATGTCCACCCCCACTGCATAAGGAATAACGGCATTGTCGAGCGCGAGCACGCCCCCAATCGGTAGGCCGTATCCCACATGAGCGTCGGGCATCAGAGCAGCACCACGTGCCAGGGGTACTGCGCAAGCCTGGCGCATCTGGGCGTGCGACGCACCGTCGATATCGGTTCCCCAGGTCTGATAGCTGATCGGCTCGGTGTGAACGACCTGTTCGGTTTCCAGGATTCCGCGAGCAAGCCCGCCGAAGTATGGATCCTCCACAAACTCCGCCGGTTTCTCCAGCACACTGCGAATCGCCGCCTTCATTTCCCGCCCGCGCAGGCTCCCTTCCTTGGAAGCCGCCTGGATTCCTTGAATGGCTGCCGTCAGATGTTCATCGGGGACTCCGAGGTCCCGCAGTTGCCGAGTGTTCATGAAATCGTTCCTTTTCCCTATTGTTGGTTGCCGGCAGGACAAGGGGAATCGGAGGAAGGTTCATCGGACTCTTCGCGAGCCGCCTGTCTCCACAAGAAGCAACTTCGCTATAATAGTGTTTGCCCGACCGTTTCCTCCGGACCATCCCTCATGCGTTGCCCTATTTGCGGCGTTGACAACGATAAAGTGATCGACTCTCGTGCCAGCGAGGACGGCTATGCCATCCGCCGTCGCCGCGAGTGCATGGCCTGCACTCGCCGCTTCACCACCTATGAGCGACTGGAGGAAATGGAGGTCAAGGTCGTCAAAAAGGATGGCATTCGCGAGCCTTTCAACCGCGAGAAAATGCGCAGCGGCCTGGCCAAAGCCTGCTGGAAAAGGCCCATCAGCGACGCCCAGATCAACACGCTTGTTTCTTCCATCGAGGCCAAAATCTTCAGTGAATACGAAGCTGAAATCGAAACCTCGGTACTCGGCGATCTGGTGATGGAGGAACTCAAAAAGCTCGACGAGGTCGCCTACGTTCGCTTCGCCAGCGTCTATCGCCGTTTTAAGGACGTTCGCGACTTTGTCGACGAACTTAAGCCCATGCTGAAGCAACAAGACGGGAAGAAATAGCGAAGCCAACCTGCCAGGCGTCACTTCTGCTTGTTCTTCTTACGGGTCTGGGAAGAGTTTTCCGGCAAGTCCCAAACCGGCATCTGACTTTGAACCTCGGTGTAGGTCTTCACAAGCAGGTCGCGCATTTCCTTCAGCCGCATGGGTTCCTTCTCGGCCAGATCATGCTGCTGGGCGATGTC
>CAYUJE010000046.1:0-7979 GCA_964444865.1 uncultured Pirellulaceae bacterium
CGCAAATGGCGTGCCAAAGCTGTGGAATCTCCGTTGCGGTTGTTTGTTTGCCTTTTAGGAGGAGGCATGTCACGACTTTTCCCAAAGAGCAGAGATAACTTAACCAGTTTCCGAGCCAATTCCGCAAGCAGAATCTTCCGGCAGATTCAATAGATAATCACTCCCGAGCGGTTCGTCGCGTTCCCTTCCAGTTGCGGATTCTGCGTGAATTTTCCTTTCATCAGCGCTCGCACTTTAGCAACCACGTCTTTGCGAGCCAGTTTGTTTTTCGTAGCACGCATCACCTTCACGTAATGATAAGTGAAAGCACCGTTGTAGCGACCGTCAAAATAGGCGTCGGCACTGGTTTCGTTCGATTTGCAGCCGGTCCAGAGGACGTGGTCTTTGCCGGCGACTTCCTTGGTCTTGTTCTTGGCGGAATCCTCGGGCCGCTTCAGCTTGAAGCCGCGCATCTTGGCGGTCTTCTTGGTGAATTCATGGCTCGGCGGGGCGATGTAGCGCGGCTTGGGGGCGTGCAGGCCAAATTCGGCGCCGCGCAGCCCGGTGCCGCTGTGGCAGGTATCCAGGTAGACCTCCAACAGCACTCCGGCGGGGAGGGTGACAAACAGGTCGTGCAGTTCGTCGTCGCTGATGATGTGAGCCGGATCCCACTTGCCGTTTTTTTCGGCAATGTCATAGGGCACGAAGGCTTCGTCCTTGCCGTCGGGCTCGTCGCCGCTGGTGTCATCCATCTGAGTGCCATGCGAGGAGAGAGCAAACACCAGACTACTCAGCTTGCCGGACCTGGCGTCAGCGACCATTGTCTTAAGGTTCGTCATGATGCTGGCCTTGGTCGCCTGCGCATCGGTTAGCTTGGTAATCTCCGAACTTTTGAAGCCCAGCAAGTCTTTGTGCAGGGCGATCATGTCCACAACATCATTGACGCAGCCGTTCAAGGCGAATTGTGGGTACTTCGCAAACTTATTGATCCCGACGAACAGCGCTTTTTTGCCAGCCATGGGTTACACCGTGCCAATCAGCCGCACGTATGCGGGCAGGAAACACCAGTTCAAACCAGCTTCATCGGTTTACCAGCCTATGCAGGCCGATTCCCAAATGCAAGCGCAGGCGGATTTTCGGCTGGAAACCGTTCATCAGGGCTACTAGTCGGCTGAAGTTCGCTCAATCACAATACGATGCACACCCTTTTTCAACCACTTTCCCCAGCCCGCATGAGCACGATTCCCAACCAGGCCGCCGGCTCCCTTGAATTTAATTGCACAAGCTGCCAGCGGACGCTCAAAGTGGCCGCCAGCGCGGCGGGCAAGCGGGCCGCCTGTCCCCAGTGTGGGGCAATTGTGCAGGTTCCGACGGAATCCGCCCCCCCCAGCTCCTCGCCCGCCTCTGGGAACGGCCCGCAGTCCTCTTTGGGGCCGTCTCTCTCATCGGGATCGCCAATGACGGCCGCGGGGGGGGCTACCCAGTTCAATGCTCCAGCCGCTCCGCTCGTTCCTCCTTTATCTCCGAACTACGACCAGCCCCAACAGCCCGCGTATTCACAGGCCCCTGCTTACGCCCCACAGCCGCAGTCCTTTGCCCCCAAGCCCCAGCCATTCGCACCTTCTCCCGCGCCGCAGGCTTCGCAGTACGCCCCGCAACAGCCCCAGCAGCCGCCGCAACCGCAGATGCAGGCTCAGCAAAGATATCAGGGGCGCGATACGCCAACAAAGCAACTCTTCGACCGACTGACGAAGGAGATTGCCAAAATCTATGTTGGCCAGGATGAGTTGGTCCTGGGGACACTGGTCGCCATGTTCTCCAGCGGCCATGTGCTCATTGAAAGCGTGCCGGGCCTTGGCAAGACTCTGTTCGTGCGCACGCTCGGCAAAGTCCTCGGCTGCCAGTTCGGCCGCATTCAGTTCACTGCCGACTTGATGCCGTCGGACGTCACCGGGGCACCAGTTTTGGACATGAAGACGCAGGAATTCCGCTTCCGTCCCGGCCCGATCTTCACGCAGCTTCTGCTGGCGGATGAAATCAACCGCGCCCCGGCCAAGACCCACGCAGCGCTGCTGGAGGTGATGCAGGAATACCGAGTAACGGTGGACGGCAAAAGCCATCTCATTGACCGGCCGTTCTTGGTGCTGGCTACTCAAAACCCCATTGAGTCTGAAGGAACATACAACCTTCCCGAAGCGCAGCTCGATCGCTTTATGTTCAAGCTCGTCGCCAGCTATCCGCGCGAGCAGGAGGAAGCGACCATTCTCAAGCTCCATTCCCAGCAAGTGGACGTGGATAAACGGATGGAGAAGGAGCTGCAGACCATCTGCTCTCCGGAGCAGATCATGGAAGTCATCCGCGATAACGCTTTGATTCGAGTCGACGAGAAGCTGGTCGATTACATCAACAAGATTGTCCGCCTCACCCGGGGCTGGCCGCAGTTTCATATGGGAGCTTCGCCCCGGGCAGGGATTGCCCTGATGCAGGCGGCGCGGACACTGGCGGCTTTCCAGGGACGGGATTATGCGGTGCCGGATGATGTGGCCCAGATTGTGTTGCCTGCTCTTCGCCACCGCGTGATGCTGACAGCCGAGGCGGAGGTGGAAGGCCAGAAGGTGGATGATTTGCTCACCGAGCTGGTCCGCTCGGTGGAGGTGCCGCGGATTTGACCGACGGGATCATCAGCGCGTTGCAGGACCACGGGGCATTCCTGTTCCGCATTGCGGGACTGCTCATGCTGGCGCTCCTCGCGCCGCTTCTGGCACTGGCGTGGTTCAAGCGGATTTTTCCGCATACCCCCATCGTCATCGCCGTGGCTCTGCCGGCCGTTCTTTCGCTGGGCTTGCTCATCGACCAGCGGCTGTTGCCGTTCATTGTGGTGGCGGACTTGATCATTCCGCTGATTGCGCTGGTGGATTTGTTCACGCTGGCTGGGCCCAAGTCGTTCAAGGTGGAGCGCGAGGCGATGCGAGTCGCCAGCATTCAAGGGAACCACAAGGTTACGCTGCATATTAGTAACCTCCGCCGCCTCAGTCGCACCGCCTGGGTACGGGACGACATCCCCGAGGAGTTTTCCGTCGAGCCCAAGCAATTCGTCCTCCGCCTCGGCCCTCGCAGCCGCACCACCGTGCATTACGATCTGAAGGCCAGCCGCCGGGGCAAGTTTTCGCTCCCCAAAGTGCATGTGCGGGTCCGCAGTTTCCTCGGCTTCTGGCAGCGGTATTTGGAATACCCGGTGGAGAACCCAATCCATGTTTACCCGGATATGAAGCAGTTGGCGGAGTTCGCCATCCTGGCCCGGACCAATCGCCTCAGCCTGATGGGGGTTCGCCGGACGCGGAAGGTCGGCACCGAGAACGAATTCGAACGGCTGCGGGACTATACCCTCGACGACAACTACAAGTACATGGACTGGCGAGCCACCGCCCGCCGGAGCAAGCTGACCGTCAAGGACTTTCAAACCAGCCACAGCCAGCGGCTCATATTCCTGCTCGACTGCGGCCGGCTGATGACGAACGAATCCAGCGGACTCAGTCTGCTCGATCATTCCCTCAATGCCGCCCTGATGCTCAGCTACGTCGCCCTGCGGCAGGGAGACAGCGTCGGCATGGTCTGCTTCAGCGACCGGATTCTCTCGTACGTCCCTCCCAAGGGAGGACTGACGCAGATGAACCAGCTCTTGCACGCCTCGTTCGACCGCTTCCCCGATATCGTCGAAAGCCGCTACGACGACGCTTTCATGCATTTGGCGACCCACTGCAAGAAACGCTCGCTGGTGGTCCTGATCACGAACATCATCGACGAAGTGAACAGCCACCAGGTCGAAAGCTACCTCGGCACCCTCGTCGGCAAGCACCTCCCCCTCGGCGTCCTCCTACGCGACCACCAACTCTTCTCCGCCGCCGACGCCCCCCACACCGGCGACGTATCTCTCTTCCGCTCCGCCGCCGCCGCTGAAATCCTCAGTTGGCGACACCAGGTGCTGCGAGATCTGGAGCACAAGGGAGTATTGGCCTTAGACGTGTTTCCCGAAGACATGACCGCGCCGCTAGTGAATTCGTATTTGCAGATTAAGGCGCGGCATCTGCTGTAAGTTACTTGGTTGCCAGGCACCGCCCGGGACCAAGTTGTCGACGTTTAAGCGAGGGAGTCCCGACTTCCAAAAATCCGATTGGATGAGGCGGCGTAAACGACTATATTCCTGGAACTGTTTCGGGCACAGGATTTCGCGCGGGAGGGTTTATGTTGCAGCGATTTGGAACAGCGGTGGCGGTGGCTCTGTTCATATTGATGCCAGCAATCGCGGGGGCCTGCTTGTGGGACCATGACACGCTCGTCCAGGAACGCGGACGCTTCCCTACCGCCTTGGAATTGATCACCGGAAAATTCCTCAGGCACTCCAAGGAATTCTATCAGTGGCGCATTGAGGACCGCCGGCAGAAGCTCGCTAAGGATCCCAAGAATCTGGCCTACCATGACGATCTGGCTGTGGCCTATCAAAAAATCGGCGACCCGAAACGTGCCATCGAGACCATGCTGGCCAAGGATAAAATCAAGCCTGGCGTGTATGAAACCTATTCAAATCTTGGGACTTTCTACATCCTCGGTGGCGACCTCAAAGAGGGGCTCGTTTATGTCGATAAGGCACTGGCCATCAATCCCAATGCCCATTTTGGAAGAGAAAAATATCAGGCCTGGCTCGTGGAATACGCGATCGGACGAAGCCATCACAAGGAACTCATATTTCCCTTGCGGTTTGGTCCGCAAGAGAGCGTAGAAAGTAATTTCAAAGACACTGGGTTTCGGGAGTATCTCGCCGACAAACTCGGCAAGAAGTCACTCACTCACGAGGACTCACAAGCCGCGGTGAAAGGGATTCTGGGGATGATGCGGTTTGCGGACCACAAGAATCCCTTGCTGCTGGAGGCACTGGGAGATGTCCTCGTGGACATGAATAATCCCGATAAAGACGCGACGCAGCTAGCCGCGCGAGCCTATCTCAGAGCGGGTCGCGAAGTCTCGGACGCCAAGGCCAAGGAGCGATTTAAGTTGCTGGCTCTGCGGGCCATGTCCACGCGCATGGATCGAGATAAGGAATTTCCGCAACTAGAACGGGACTTGGAGACAGAAATCCGGGATGCGGACAAATGGTATGCGACTCTCCAAAGGCGAGAAGCGCAGTGGATCAAGGAGGGCCAAAACGTGGAGGCAGAGTTTGACCAGCTATATACGGCTGAGCCGACAATTCCGTCTCCTGCCAAGTCAACCCCGAGAGCCGGAATTGGCAAAGCTCCCTGATTCTCCCTCCCACGTTCCTAGGCTCTGGCTCGACGGGAAGGTTCGAGCAGAACAGCCACGACTCTATGGGCGTTTGTCGGCTCCCCTCCTACTGCGACGCGCCAAAGAAAAACTATATTTTTGTTTACTGAATAAATGGCCATGTTCGCGCATCAGGTAAAGGGAGCTTGCGCGGAATAAAGACTCCTCAAGGTCTGCCGCTCAATCTCCTGCTTATCGCGCCTTATCGCCCAAAGGCGTGATTCGCCATAGGAAAATCCGGAAGTCCTTATTACATCGATAGTTAGAGAGGAGAGGTCGCAGATGAATAACTTGCAAAACAGCTTATCACTCGTGTACGTGGTCCCGAGATCAGACTCCCAGATTACCCCTTATGACCTGAGGGTACCGATTTGCGTTAAGTGAAGTCGCTGCCAGCGTTTAAGAAGAGTCGAGGTTTTGAAAAACCCTTATGGGCACCGGACGGGCGGATGAATCCAAAACATCGACGTGAATCGGACTTAGGGCGATTCGAGTTGCCCTAATAAATTGTGATCTAAGGACTTAGGGCGATTGCCGTCGCCGTAAGTTCGCGAAAAAAGTGTCCCGAATCAGTGAATCAGAAAGGTCAGCCTGGGGGAAACCAATGTTCCAATGCCCTTTACTTTTGAATGGCAGCCATTTTGCGCCGTGCCACGCGAATTTCCCTCGCTTGCGCGTCGGGCTAGTGTTGGACTCTGCTACGCAGAGTGATTTTCCGAGCGGCCGTGCGCGTTATGATTGCGGCTTGCTCCGCGGGCACTGGTCCGCGGCTTACTGGCCCTGCAGCTTGAGGTCTTAACCATGCTTCCCCTCTCCCGCCGCTCGTTTCTCTCCTCGTCCGCCGCGCTCACTGCCGGAGCCGCACTGGCCTCGTCCGCCCGGGCGATTGAGCCGATTGCTCGCAATGGGCAGGCCAAGTTCAAGTTCAGTCTGGCGGCTTATAGCTATCGGGAACTGCTGAGCGGCATGGCTCCCAAGCTCACCATGAGCGACTTCGTTTCGGACTGTGCGAAGTTCAACTTGGAGGGGACGGAATTGACCAGCTACTACTTCCCCAAGAACGTCACGCATGATTATCTGCGGACGATCGCCCAGCAGTGTTTTCGCCTGGGGCTCGATGTTTCCGGCACCGCGATTGGCAACGACTTCGGCCATCCGCCGGGAGAGAAGCGGATCAGCGAAATCGCCAAGGCGAAGCAGTGGATCGATTTCGCGGCGGTTCTCGGAGCCCCGGTCATTCGCATCTTTGCTGGCCACGAAAAGCCCGGCTCAACGCCGGCTCAGGCCCATTCGCTGATGGTCTCTGCCATTGAGGAATGCTGCGATTACGCCGGCAAGCATGGCATCTATCTGGCCCTGGAGAATCACGGCGGGCCGACGGCAACGGCGGAAGGGCTCCTCTCCTTTGTACGGGACGTGAGCAGCCCGTGGTTCGGCGTCAACCTCGACACGGGCAACTTCGCCAGCGCCGACGTCTACGGCGACTTGGCCAAAGCCGCTCCCTACGCGGTCAACGTGCAAATCAAGGTTGTCGTCGCCGACGACAAAGGGAAGAAGAGCCCGGCTGATTTCAAGAAGCTTGCCGCACTCCTTCGCGAAGCCCATTACCGGGGTTACATCGTGCTGGAATTTGAAGAGAAGGGGAATCCGCAGGAAGAATGTCCGAAATACCTCGATCAGTTGCGAGAAGCGTTTGCATAGCAACTGAGTAGGATGGGACTCCAGTCCTGTCCGAAAACAACAGGGACGGGACTGGAGTCCCATCCTACATGACGTTGGAGAATCAGTATGAACCGCACCATGATTATGATTGCCCGCTCGGTTTGTTTTTTGACTCTGATGATTGGCCTTGGCCAGTCTCAGGCCGAGGACAACTTCACGCGTCAGACCGACGTTGTCTATGGCCGCAAGCCGGGATTGGCGCTGACGATGGATGTCTTCACCCCCAAGGAGAACGCCAATGGAGCGGCTGTGGTGTGGGTCGTGAGCGGCGGCTGGGTTTCCTCTCATGAGGCGATCAATCCGGGATTTCCCGCGGAGTTTCTCAAGCGGGGATACACCGTGTTTGCCGTGGTGCACGGGAGCCAGCCTAAGTACACCATTCCCGAAATTCTGCCCGACATGCATCGCAGCATCCGCTACATCCGGGCCCACGCGGCGGACTACAAGATCGATCCAAGTCGCATCGGAATCACCGGAGTTTCGGCGGGCGGGCATCTTTCGCTGATGCAGGGAGTGGCGGGAGACACTGGAGACCCCAAGGCGAAGGACCCCATCGATCAGGTTTCCAGCCGCGTTCAGGCGGTGGCCTGCTTTTTCCCGCCGACCGATTTTCTCAACTATGGCAAACCGGGGGAAAACGCCATTGGCCGCGGAGTGCTGAAGGATTTTCCTGCCCCTTTCGCGTTCACAGAATTACAGAAGAAGGGCTACGCCGGCCTCTATGTTCCCATCACCGACGAAGAAAGGATTCTAGAAATCGGCAAGCAGATTTCCCCGATCAATCATGTCACCGCCGACGATCCACCCTCCCTCATCATCCACGGCGACAAGGATTTTCTGGTTCCCATCCAGCAGGCCGAAATCATCATCGAGAAACTCAAAGCCGCCAACGTCCCCGCGGAACTTGTTGTGAAAAAAGGGGCAGCCCACGGCTGGGGGGACATTGGCAAGGACATGCC
>CAYUJE010000046.1:8079-25169 GCA_964444865.1 uncultured Pirellulaceae bacterium
AGTCAGTGGTCAGGAGTCAGCTATGTTGGCAAAGTCAGCAAAGGACTTGACCGTTTATCAGAAAGCGTATTCTCTAGCGATGAAAATTTACGAGATGACCAAACGATTTCCGACGGACGAGAGATATACACTCACGAGTCAAATCCGCCGATCATCCCGTTCTGTCTGTTTGAATCTTCGAGAGGCATGGGCCAAGAGACGATATGAGGCGCACTTCCTAAGCAAACTTTCGGACAGCGATGGTGAAAGCAGCGAAACCGACTCCTCGCTCGACTTCGCGCGGGACTGTGGTTACATCAGTGCAGAGACTCACCACGAATTGGTCTCGCTGAACAAGGAAATCGGAAAAATTCTCGGCTCCATGCTGAAGAATCCCACATCTTTCCTCCTGACTCCTGACTCCTGACTCCTGACCACTGACTCCTGACCTCTGACTACGGTCCCACAACTCCCCACATCCAGCACGCATAGGCCACCGGGGCGGCGAAGAGGACGCTGTCGATGACGTCAAGCACGCCGCCCAGGCCGGGGAGTTGATTGCCGGCATCTTTGCTCCCCATGTCCCGCTTGAGGAGGGATTCGGCCAGATCGCCCAGCATGCCAGCCACGGCAACGATCAGCGTGTAGCCCAGCCAATTCAGAAGGGGCGGCATCACAAAGCTCTTGCCGACAAGCACTGGTCCGGCGAAATGAAAAAATGCCCCGCAGGAGAGGCAGGCCACGATGAGCCCGCCGATGGCTCCTTCGATGGTCTTTTTCGGGCTGAGGATGGGGCTCATTTTGTGCCGCCCGAGCGTGCGGCCGGTGAAGTAGGCACCGGTGTCGGACGCTTTCACAATCAAAATCGCACTGAACAGCGCCATCATTCCCCAGCCGTTGTCATGGAAACGGCGAAGCAACGGAATGAAACTCCAGAGGACGCCGATGTAGACAAGGCACAGCAAAGAAAGTGCGATGTTGATGCTGGCGGTTCCGGGCTGGCGAAAACGGCGCATTTCCGCCAGGAAAACCAGCATGGCGGAGAACGAAAGCGCGGCGATCGAAAGACCAAGTTGAATGGAAGCGTCATTCCAACCCCCCGTGTCCCTGTCTGTGGCAACCAGAATTTCGTTTTGAGTGCGTTCGGCCCAGTGAATCCAGCCGACAAGAATCGGCAGGCAGGGGGAAAGGGCGAGGGCAATCGTCCCCAGATAGATGGGCCAGGGAACGGGACGAAACTCCCGCAGCGAAACCAGATGCAAAATCTCCCGCACGGCCAGCACACTCACCAGCAAATACACCGGCAGCAGCCAGGTTCCCGCCACACCGACGATGGCTCGCTGGAAATCCAGATAGACCAGCGTAAGCAGCACTGTGAGAACGATTGCCGAGCTTAAAAGTCGCCAACGAAGCAAGGTTGTCTCCTAAAATGACTTAGCGGAACAAAGTGACGGTCAGGGGAACACACCCCGGAAGCACGAGTTAATATATAGAGTCTCCATGCCATTGCGTCTTATTCAAATCACCGACTGCCATCTCTTTGCCGATGCCGCAACCAGGCTCAAGGACATTAGCACGCGCGAACGACTGGAAAAAGTGCTCCAGGCTCTTCAACAGGAATTGCCCCGGGTGGACCGACTGATTGTGACCGGGGATTTGACCCATGACGAGAGGGTGGAAACCTATCAGGCACTCCGCAATCTGCTGAAGGATTGGCTGCCGCGGCTCCGTGTGCTGCCAGGAAATCACGATGACCGGGCCCTGATGCGACAGATTTTCGGTGATGTCGTGCAGACCGCGGGGGACCGCAATGTCTTTTCCGAATCCAGCGGGAACTGGCGGCTGATTGGGCTCGATACGCAAATCACCGGCTCCCTATCGGGCGAGGTCGGCAGCGAGCAACTGGCTTGGCTTGAACGACAACTTGCCGCCTCACCGATTCCCACGGCTCTCTTTCTTCATCATCACCCGCTCCCCATCGGCAGCCTGTGGCTGGAGAAAATCATCCTGCGGGATGCCGCTTCGCTGTGGCAACTCCTGGATCGCTTTCCGCAAGTTCGGGTTCTGTGCGGGGGGCATGTTCATCAGGAATGGGCGGTTTTGCGAGGCTCAACGCTCGTCCTCACCACGCCGTCGACCGGTGTGCAGTTTCGACCCGAAACCGAAACTCTCGTGGTGGACGACATGCCGCCGGCCTATCGCATCCTGGAGTTGGCAGACGACGGCGGCGTGCAATCGCGGGTCATCCGGGTGCCGGCCGCATGAAATTGGGGCTGATGCACGCCGCGACCAAAAGTCAGGCGGATGGTAACATGGTTTGTATGTTCACCGGCCTCGTGGAAGCCATCGGCATCATCGACTCCGTCCGTCCCGAAGGGCCGGGGGTGCGCCTGCTCGTCAGAAGCGGCGATGTGGCGGCGGATGCAAACCTGGGCGATAGCATCGCCTTAAGCGGCTGCTGTTTGACCGTGGTCGAAATAAGGGGCGAAATCCTCGGCTTTGACGCCGGCAGCGAAACGCTGAGCCGCACCAGCCTCGGCAAACTGGTCCCCGGCAGCCGCGTGAATTTGGAACGGTCGCTGAAAGTCGGCGACCGGCTGGGGGGACATTACGTCAGCGGTCACATCGACGCCCTCGGAACCTTGGAAACAGTCAAGCAGGAAGGGGATTGGGCCTTTTACTGGTTTCGCGTTCCCCAAACGCTATCCCGGCAAATGGCCAGCAAGGGCTCCATTGCCGTGGACGGCGTCAGTCTCACGCTGGTCGACGTCGAGCCCGGCCAGTTCAGCGTCGCCCTGATTCCGCACACTCTGGAAGTTACCACCCTGGGCAAACTCATCCCCGGCGATACCGTCAACATAGAGACCGACATCCTTGCCAAATACGTCGAACAACAGCTCAAATTCCGAGACCTGCCGTTCTAATTCGCCATTCGCCATTCGAAATTCGCCATTCCTTAAATGCCTTCTCCTCGCCAAACCGTCTCCTACCTTACCGCTCGTTTCCGCGAGGCGGGAATCCGTCCCGACATTCGGCATGGGCAGAATTTCCTGATTGACCTGAACCTGCTCGACCTGCTGCTCGATGCGGCCGACATTCAGCCGACGGACGTGATTTTGGAAATCGGCACCGGCATGGGCTCGCTCACTTCCCGCATGGCGGAGAAGGCAGCCGCCGTGGTGACGGTGGAAATCGACGAACGACTCTACGCGTTGGCCACCGAGGAGTTGGTGGAGTTCTCCAACGTGCTGATGCTGCAGGTGGATGCGCTCAAATCGAAGAACCATCTGGAGCCCGAAGTACTAGCGGTCATCAAGGAGCAATTGGAAGTCGACCCGGCCCGCCGCTTCAAGCTGGTGGCGAATCTGCCCTACAACATTGCCACGCCCATTCTTTCCAACCTGCTAACTTGTGACGTGGTGCCCGTCTCGATGACCGCTACGATCCAGAAGGAATTGGCCGAGCGGATGACGGCGGTCCCTTCCACCAAGGATTACAGCGCCCTTTCGATTTGGATGCAGGCCCTCTGCGATATCCAAATCGTCCGCATCCTGCCGCCGCAGGTTTTTTGGCCCAAGCCCAAAGTCCATTCCGCCATCGTCCACATCGTCCCCAGCCCCGAAAAGCGGCAGCGGATTCCTGATCTGACGTTCTTTCACGAATTTGTCCGCTCCCTGTTCATGCATCGCCGCAAGTTCCTCCGCGGGGTGCTGATCGTGATGCTGAAAGAGAAGCTCGATAAGACGATCATCGACGAACTGCTGGCGGCATTCCAATTTCGGGAGGATGTGCGGGCGGAGCAACTGGATGTGGCGACCATTTTTGCCCTCAGCGAAGCCGTGAAGGACCTGGTTCATTAGGCAATTCATTCAGCGAAAGCCTTACCCGTGAGAGCAAGATTTTTGTGGCGCGCGTTCAAGGCCCGTTTTCGGGATCAAGTCGCCGAACTGAGAGCCATCAAGCGGGCCGTTCGCCCCGACGACACCGTTTGCGACATTGGCGCCAACAAAGGGAGCTACACCTACTGGTTGTCGCGGTGGGTTCCACGCGGACGCGTGATTGCGTTCGAGCCGCAGGCGGAACTCGCCACGTATCTGCAGCGAGCCTGCGTTAGGTTGGGAATGAAGAATGTAACCGTGGAGGCCAAGGCCGTTTATTCCCAGAGCGGCACTCTGGGTCTGTTCATTCCCGGCGGGAAGGACTCCCCGGGTGCCACGCTCAGCGCCAAGGCCGCTTCGCCGGAAGGGGGCCGTCGTGTTTCGGTTCCCGTGGTTGCCTTGGATGAGTATTTCAGTGCTGAAACGCGCATCGGCGTGCTCAAAATCGATGTCGAAGGGGCGGAGAAAGGGATCTTTGAAGGAGCCATGCGGATCCTCACCCAGCAGAGCCCGCTCTTGGTTTTCGAATGCGAAAACCGGCACTTGGAATCAGGAAGCGTCCTGGATGTCTTTCGATTTCTCGAAGAACTGGGGTATGCAGGCCAGTTCATTTGCGGAAGAACGCTGCGTCCGCTGGCGGAGTTTGACTCGGCAGTGCATCAAAAACAGACGGGCGATAAATATTGGGACGCGAAGGATTACTGCAACAACTTTGTGTTCCGCAAGCCGGCCTGACCGCTTGCGGCGGCAATTCATCCATTGGGCACGGTTGCCACGCCGCCGCAGTGTGGGCAGCGGCGCTGCTGGCCGGCGGAGGTGGACCATTCTTCCAGAAGATGGCCGGCGGAGCAGTAGAATTGCACCCGCTTGGGGCCTGGGTTCGCGGGAGCAAAGGCGGATGACGGCAGAAACTGCGGAATGCCCGGGGCCGCGCCCGTTGTCGGCTGTGACGGCGCGGGCGGGTAGGACGGCACCGAGTTTTCGGCGAAGGGACTTGGGATTGATGGGGGAGCATAGGGATTCGTGCTGCCCGTGGGAACGCCCAGCGCGACCGGCGCGGAACCATAAGGAGAGGGGCCGTAGGGAGAAGTTCCGGGAGGGGGCATCGGCGGCCGGTAGTTGGGGTCTCTCGTCACATTCATGGCGAGCAAGTAGGCCGGGCCGGCTCCGCAGGCGAGCCCCAGCAAAACCCCGATTCCCGCACCCATGCCAACGGCGTCTTCATTTCCGTTGCTCAGCACGGCACCCAGCACAGCTCCCGCCACGCCTCCGATGATCTCTCCCCCAATCCAGCCTACGGCCATCAGCACTTGGTACAGCAGCGGCTCGCGCCCCTTCTCCTGCACCATCTCGCCGACGTGCTTGCATAGCAGTATCACAAATATCAGGTCACAACACATGGATGAATCTCGGCAAATGGGGCTGTTGGAAAGGTGCCCGACAGTGGCGAGTATTTGATACGGAGGCCGGGAATGCAATGACCGGAGCAGGAAATCTTCGTTTCTCCGCCCGTTTACCGCCCGGCAACCCACCGATAGGCTGAAGGGATGCGTTATCAGCAAGTCTGCATCGAATCGCTTGGCTACACGCTGCCGGAGGAAATCCTCTCCAGCGACGAAGTCGAGCGCCGCCTCGCTCCGCTCTACCAGCGCCTGCGGCTGCCGGAGGGACGGCTGGAATTGATGAGCGGCATCAAGGAGCGGCGGCTGTGGCCGAAGGGAACGCGGCCGAGCGAGATGAGCATCCGCAGTGGCCAAGCTGTGCTCGAAAAATCCGGCTTCGACCGTGGGAAAATCGGCGCTCTCATCCACGGCTCTGTCTGTCGCGACTATCTAGAGCCCGCGACGGCCTGCGGCGTCCATTTTGCGCTCGGCCTGCCGCAGGTGTGCCAGGTCTACGACGTTTCCAACGCCTGCCTGGGGATGCTGAGTGGCATGATCCAGGTCGCCAACATGATAGAACTGGGCCAGATTCAGGCCGGCCTCATCGTGGGGACCGAAGACAGCCGGCAACTGGTCGAAAGCACCATCGCCCAGCTCAATCGGGACGAATCGCTCACCCGCGATTCCATCAAGCTGGCTATCGCGTCGCTCACCATCGGTTCCGCCAGTGCCGCGGTGCTGCTGACCCATCGCAATTTGAGCACCACGGGGCATCGGCTGACCGCGGTTTCAGTGCGTGCCCACACCAACCACTATCAACTTTGCCAAGGCGGGCACGAATCCTCGGGCAGCGGCTCGCAAATCCTGATGCAGACCGATTCCGAAAAGTTGCTGGCGGAAGGGATTGCGACCGGGCAAGCTACGTTTGCGGATTTTCTCCAGGAGACCGACTGGAGGCGAGGCGAAATCAATCGCACCATCTGCCACCAGGTCGGCAGTGCCCACCGCAAACAAATGCTGCAATCTCTGGAACTCAGTCCCGAGCGGGATTTCTGCACCTATCCCTGGCTGGGAAACACCGGCTCCGTTGCACTCCCTCTTACACTGGCTATCGCCCAGGAGCAGCAATTCCTTCAGCCGCAGGAACGCGTCGCGTTGCTGGGCATCGGCAGCGGGATTAATTGTGTGATGGCGGCGGTGGAGTGGGGGGGCAGTGATCCGAAGGCAGTAGGCAGTAGGCAGTAGGCAGAAATGGCTTCCGATTCCTCTCGCCGTGAATTTCTTACCGGCCGCTCAGCGTTGCGGGCGCTGGCGGATGCGCACGAGAAACTGGCGGTGCCGCTGCCTGCCCCTGCGGGAGAGCGGCAGACGTGGCTCACGCAGATTTCGCGGGAGGCGATGGCCTGCGAGTTTGAAATTCTGCTCGATGCGAAGAAGTATCCCGTCGGCCCGGAAGCGGCTATGGAAGCCCTCGATTTGGTGGAAGCCCTGGAGGCGCAGCTCACCATCTATCGCGAGACCAGCGAAGTCAGTCGGCTGAATCAGCGGGCCTTTGAGCAGCCGGTGGTTGTGGAGGAGCGGCTCTTCGAGCTATTCACGCTGGCCTTGGAATTTTGGCAGGAGACTGGCGGAGCTTTTGACATCACTTCCGGCGCGCTCACCAAAATCTGGGGCTTCTACCGCCGGCAGGGACGCATGCCGAGCGAAGTGGAAGTCACAGAAGCACTCGCCCAGGTCGGCAGTCAGCATCTGCAACTAAGCCGCAGCGATAAGAGCGTGCAGTTTCTCGTCCCCGGCCTGGAAATCAATCTCGGAGCCATCGGCAAAGGTCACACGCTCGACCGCTGCGCCGAACTGCTCGTCAGCCGTGGCATCGAGGACTTTGTTATCCACGGGGGGAATAGTAGTGTGCTGGCGCGGGGGGCAAGAGAAGAGCGGAAAGCGGAAAGCGGAAAGCGTAACGAGCCAGATTGCCCCAGCCCCCAGCCCCCAGTCCCCAGCCCCGGCTTCTCCATCGGCCTCCGCCACCCGCTCCGCCCCGACCAACGGCTGGCCGAGTTTTTGCTGCAGGATCAGGCCCTGGGAACCTCCGGCTCCGGCAGCCAGTTCTTTCATCACCAGGGAAAGCGCTACGGCCACATTCTCGATCCTCGCACCGGTTGGCCGGCGGAAGAGGTACTTTCAGCCACCGCTATCGCCCCCACCGCTGCGGAGGCGGATGCACTCTCCACGGCGTTCTATGTCTTGGGTATCGAAAAGGCGAAAGCATACTGCGAGCAATATCCGAACATCTCCGCGCTGCTTGTGACTCAGAAAGGTGCGAGTGTGGAACTTAATCCGGTCAATCTGCAGGATGAAAAATGGCACACCGTGTGAGTCGCGGATGGATTAAAACAATTCCTGAATCACCCCGCCATGATCGATGGCCGGAATCGGCCGCCCCGAGTGGTCGAGGAAGCTGGTATTTGGATCGACCCCCAGCACGCGGTAAAGCGTGTGATGGATATCGCCGGGGCGGAGCGGGTTGTCCTGCGGAACTTCCCCCAGCCGATTGGTACTGCCGACGAGACGGCCACCTTTCACACCGCCGCCGCCAAGCAGGCAGAACATCGAGTTCCCCCAGTGGTCGCGGCCCGGCGTTCCCTGGCTCATCGGGGCTCCGCCGTTGCCGCCGTCGTTCATCCGGGGCGTGCGGCTGAATTCGCCGCAGAGGACGACGCAGACTTTGTCGTAGAGCCCCTTCTCGGCCAGGTCGGTGAACAAGCCGTAAACAAGCTGGTCGATTTGCGGCAAGTAGCGCTCCATGCCGGCTTTCAGATCCCAGTGATGGTCCCAGCCGCCGAAGTGGCAAGAGACAAACGTGCTGCCGGCTTCGACGAGGCGGCGGGCGAGGAGCGTGCTTTGTCCCCACGAATTGCGGCCGTAGCGATCGCGAATTTCGGCGGGCTCGGTCGAAATGTCGAATGCTTTGCGCGCCTTTTCTCCCGTAACCATCTCGTAGGCCTGCCGCTCGAACTTGCCCATGGCATCGAGCTTGCCGCTCCGGTCCACTTCGCGGCGGAGCTTATCGAAATTCGTCAGCAGATTGCGGCGGTCATCGAGCCGCTCCACGGTAAGTGCATTGGCGAGGGCCAGATTGTTGACCTGGAACTTCTCCGCGTTCGGATCTCCCTCGGTCTCAAACGGGTTGTCCTGCGATCCCAGATAATTGCCGCCGAAATAGCCGGGGCGAATGCCAATGCTCATCGCATAGGGAACGGCCACATTGGCCGGCATTCCATGCTGCCGGGGGCCGAGAACTTTGGTGGCGATAGAGCCGAAAAAGGGATACTTGCCCGTGTTGCTGGCTCCACTCACCCCCGCGCCGCGCCCGGTGAGCATCCAGTGGCCGCCGGTGAAGTGGTCACCGGTATCGTGATGCAGCGAGCGGACGACGGAGAACTTGTCGGCGATTTTGGCTTGCAGCGGGAACAGTTCCGTCACTTCCATTCCCGGCACGTTCGTTTTGATCGGCGTCCAGATGCCCCGATATTCGGCCGGGGCCTCCGGCTTCATGTCATACATATCCATGTGGCCGGGGCCGCCATCGAGCCACAGCAGAATGACGGAAGTATCCTTCTTGGGCTGCCCAGCGGCGGCCGAGGCTTCCTGGATTTTCAGCAGTTGGGGCAATCCAACGGATGCCATGCCGGCCACGCCAAGCTGCAAGAAACTGCGGCGAGACTGTCCATCGCAATATTTAGGGCTCACTCGACCGGCATCAACACGAAACATGGTAGGGACTCCTGGTGGGAGCAAAGGCGGGTGCAGACCGACACCATTGACGTATCTATATCTGCTTATCGGTATTCTAGCCGGAGTTGAGAGCCCTGGTCAACCGAAATGCCGGTGGTGCTAGCGTTCCAGGGGGCAAAAGTGAAAGTTTGTGGGACGTTTCGATTGACGCACCTCCTCCCTCTCGCCATAATCCGCCGCTTTTAACTCTAGGGACAACATGCGCGCGTGCGGACTGAAATCGCGATGCTGGGTGGCAATGGCGGGGACGCTCTGCGCGCTCCTGCTGGCCACGGCTGCCGACGCTCAGACTGCCGCCAACCCGCTCCGCAAGATCACCATCCAAGAGCCGGCCCACTTGGAACCGGAGAAACCCAAACCGCGAGTGGCTCCCGCGAAGCCCGCTCCCTCGGCTCCCCGCCGCTTCACCGACTACGAAGTTTGGGGAGACGAACCGCCGACGAACCTTCGCCCCGGCATCAATCCCTTGCGGCAGGTGCAACACAGCGAAGAACTTCCCCGGCCGGCGGCACCCACTCCCCAGCAGGCTCTGCGAGCGAATGGATGGGACGGCATGGGGAACGGCGAATCCTCTGTCAACATGTACGACGAATCCGCCGACCCCTGGCACAATACGCTCTTCTCGCACGGCTGGTTCGTGCATACCGATCCCAACGATCCCCATCGCGCCATCGGCTGGGGAGAACCCTTGGTGGGCACGAGTTGGCGCAACCGACCATGGTACGTTGGGGCATTCCTCGGCGGCATCTTTAACGGTGATCTGATTTCCGGGCATGTCCGGCAGAATAACTCCGCCCTGGCCGGAATCCGTTTCGGCCACGACTTTGATCATTACTGGGGTATCGAAGGTCGGTTTGGTTACTCCAATCCGCACCTCACGCAGCCCGACGGCACGCCGCTTGGCGTTTCGCGGAACTATCTGGCGGACGTTGAACTGCTCTATTATCCCTGGGGAGATTCCACCTGGCGTCCCTATCTGACCATCGGCTTGGGCCAGGCAACCTTCCGCTTCACGGACGACCAGAACCGCAGCATCCACGAATCGCTCCTCAGCATGCCGATCGGCTGCGGCTTCAAGTATTTTCACTCTCCCCAGACGACCATCCGCTTCGACCTGGTGGAAAACTTCGCCTTCGGCTCCCACACCATCGATAACCAGGCCAACCTTTCCCTCATGGCAGCCGTCGAGTTCCACTTCGGCGGCCGGCGGCCCAGCTATTTTCCGTGGCATGGGAACACCGTGGGGTGGTAAGCGAGCCCACTGACACTCCAAATGAACGCGTGCCGGTCGGCGAGGACTTCTGCTAAGATGGACGGCATGTCCCGCTCCGCCCGTCAGGAAATATCCGTGAAAGATGCCCGCGCGGCGCTCCGCGCGGCCAAGCTGCGGAGCACGACCTCGCGGGTGGCGGTGATGCAACACCTCTCCACGGCAGACAAGCCCCTCAGCCATTCGGAAGTGGCGGATGAGCTCGTTCCCTCGGGCTTTGACAAGTCCACGCTTTATCGCTGCCTGGTGGAACTGGCCGATGCCGGACTGCTATCGCGGCTGGATGCAGGGGATCATTCCTGGCGATTTGAGCTCCGCCGCGGCGACGGACACGAAGGGGGCGAGCATCCGCACTTTGTTTGCACGGACTGTGGGACCGTCTCCTGCCTGCCGGACGTCGAAGTGAAGATCGCTCCTGCCAAGGGAACGAAGATCGCTTCTTTGGGGGACGTCACCGAGATCTTCCTGAAGGGGAAATGCCCCGAGTGTGCTGGGTAGCCGGTGACTCCGGCAGTCCAAGGCTATTTCTTCCTTCCAGGCAAACCGGCAAGCACATCGTCCATCGCCCACCAGGCACCCGCAAGTTCAAAAGATAGGTCCACCGCGGCCGGGGATGCGTGTTCCATTGCTGGCACCAAATCGGCCTCCCCTTCGCCCCCTTGGGGCGTTGGATTATTTAGAAAATTGATAATCAGCAGGGCATCCACCGCGGTCACGAAGTTGTCGCCGTTGACATCATAATAGAAGTAATTGAAGCCCCCTTGAGAGTTGGGAACGACCGGATTCTCTGCTCCGACAAGAGGGTTCGGCAATCGTCGGCCGCCGTTTCCCGCGTGGTTGATCTCATTGATCACTAGCAGAGCGTCCCGGGCCACAATTCCGTCGCCGTTGGTCACATCGCGGGAATCTCCGGTGGGTCGTTGCCAGGGGCGCAGCGTCGGAGTCCACTTGGCGACAAGCAAATCATAAAAGCCAGGCGTCTGCGTTTTGGACGTGACCTCGACGAAGTAGGTCCCGCCGGCATCGTCCGGAATCCGATAGTTCACAATCAACGAGTCCTGATCCACCAGAGTCGTGCCGCTGGTTCCTCCAAATTTATTGACCCCGGCCTGAATATCGTCCGCGGTCATCACGACGGTCGTGCCATCGGGCTTGAACAGACGCACGACCGTGTCGAAGGAAAAAGTTTGGGTGGGATCCAAGGTGTGTTCATAGACGTTGGTCGCCACCGTCGTGATCGTCAAAAGCTCGCCGCCCTGCACGTCGAACTTGTAGTAGTCCTTTTCCGAGCTGGCGCTCGCCAGTTCCACGTTGACAACTTGCCCCCCCGCACTCGGCAGAGGGGTAAACGTCAGCTGCTGCGCTGTGGCTGGCGTGGAATGGCTAGAAAGGGTCTCGGGCGTGGTGGATACCGGACTGGCGGTGAGGCGGGAGGCAAACCCCAATTTCACGCGAGAAAGAGGAGAGAAGGCGAAGCCCGCGAGTGAATCAAACTGCTCGGCGGAAAGTCCAAATGCGGGAATCGCCATGTAGTTGCGGTTCTGCACGCCGAGCGTGTTGGCGTAGACATCGGGGATAATGCTCACATCCCCGAAGGCGTCTTGATTCTCAAGGCCAAAGGCGTGACCCAATTCGTGCACGCCCCAAAAAGCGAGAGCATTCCCCATCCGATTCAAATAGAGATTGCTGGCGGGATTGGCCAGGTCGGCTTTGGTGAATTCGGCGGGAAAGACGTAAGCGGTCGCTTCGCCGGGATTGGTCGTGTGATTGATGTTGAGCCAATCGAGGTCCGCATGTCCGAAGCGTTCCGGTGCGGCGGGCACGAAACTCTTCGACCGGCCGTAGCTGAGAGTCTCATATTCCCCCGACGGCTGGGTTTGGGTAATGCTGACGTCATACCCGGCAAAGGCACTCTGCACCGCGGTGGCGATATTGGTTTTAAGCAGATTGACGTTGCTGCTGTTGGAAAAAGTCAGAGGATCAACTTCCTGCAGCCGGGCCGCAAAACTGTTGCTGCCGCTGGCGTCTCCAAAGTCAAGAAAAACGGTCACGGCCATCAGATGGCGCGGTTCCAAACATTCCGCATGCAGCTTGCGATGCTGCCAAGATTGCCGCTCCCGGCTGGCAGTCCCTGTCCATGGTTGTCTCTGAAAACAGTTCCACCAGCCCATTTCATCGTGCTCCAAGGTTTTTCGCGCGCGCTTGCGACCATTTTGAGTCTAGTCAGAAAGGGAATCCCGGCCAATCATTTTGCGGGTTCTGGCGGGGAGTTGCTGCAAGGATTTTAAGAAGCGTTAAGATAGCTGAACAAAGGCGAGCGACTTGCATCGCGAGCGACAAGACCAGGCGTTATGATCCCTACAACTGACCAGGCAATTCCGCGAATCGGACTCACGCATTTGGACCATCTGTGGTTCCAAGTAGCGGGGACTCTCTGCAATCTCACCTGCCATCACTGTTTCATCAGTTGCAGCCCCAAGAACGACAGCTTTGGATTTCTCTCGCTCGTGGAAATCGAGCGGCGGCTGGAAGAATCGGTGCCGCTGGGAGTGAAGGAATACTACTTTACCGGCGGCGAACCGTTTTTGAATCCGGAGATGACTGCCATTTTGGAATTGACCCTGCGGTATGGTCCGGCGACGGTGCTGACGAATGGAACCGTCCTCAAGGATGATTGGTTGGAGCGATTGCGAGTTGCGGAAGCAAAGAGTCTCTATTCGCTCGAATTCCGTGTTTCCATCGATGGATTTTCGCCGGAAACGAATGATCCCATTCGCGGCGAAGGAACTTTCGCGCGCGCGATGAAGGGAGTTGTCAAACTCGTGGAGCACGGCTTTCTACCCATTATCACCGCTGCCAGAACCTGGCCCATTGAGCAGGAACGCAAAGTCGTCGGCAGCTTTACCAGCATGTTGCAAAAGGCCGGCTATCCCCGTCCGCGGCTCAAGATTCTTCCCACGTTGCATCTCGGAGCGGAAGAGTCTCGCACCTGCGGCTATGCTGCGGAGGAACGCATCACCGCGGCGATGATGGAAGACTATGACTCGTCGCAACTCCTCTGCGAACACAGTCGCATCGTCACGGATCGGGGCGTCCACGTCTGCCCCATTTTGATTGAAGCCGACGATTCGGTTCTCGGTCAAACTCTGGCCGAGTCGCAAAAACCATTCTCCCTCGGCCACGGTGCCTGCTGGACCTGCTATCAATATGGAGCCATCTGCAGCAACCCCAGCAGCGGTGGCAAGGTACACGGCCATGCTTGAGCATCCGTCCGTCGCTCTCTTCGGCGGCATTTACAGTAACCACCTCGCCCTCGCCGCCGCCATCGAGGATGCGGAGCGCCGTGGCGTGGACGCGATCTATTGCCTGGGGGATCTGGGAGCGTTTGGCCCGCACCCGGACAAAGTCTTTCCCCTCCTCCAAGAGCACAACATTCGGTGCGTTCGCGGGAACTACGACGATTCCATCGGCAATGAATTGGCCGATTGCCAATGCGGCTACACCGATCCCAGGGACAATTACTTCGCCGAGATCAGCTACCGCTATACGCTGGCCAATACTGCGCCCGCCAACCGAACCTGGCTGAAGAATCTTCCCGGCGAAATTCGCTTTCAATTGGGGGACATCCGCGTGCTCCTCTGCCACGGCAGTCCACGCAAGATGAACGAATTCCTGTGGGAGTCCACCACCTCCACCCAGTTCCTGCGCCACCTGGCAGCCGAGCAACAGGCCGACATCATCTGCACCACGCATACCGGTATCAAGTGGCAGCGCGACCTGGGGGGCGGAAAGAAGTTTGTGAACGTCGGCGTTCTCGGCCGCCCGGAGAACGACGGCCAGACCAACGTCTGGTACACACTCCTCACAGCCGGCTCCAGCGGAACGGCCGACGTGGAATTCGTCCCCGTTGCTTATGACCACCTTCGCCTGGCCGAGGAAATGAAAAGCGAGGGCCTGCCCGAGGAGTTCGTCGCCACGATTCTGAGTGGCTGGTGGACGACCTGCCTGGAAATCCTTCCGGCGAAAGAGCGGCGGCGGCGGAAGTTTTGAGGGAGAATGGCCTGAATCGTGCCCGCTAGCATGCGGACAGAATTCGGCTCGACAGAAACCACCGTCCGCGGTATTAGTCCGCTTCCCTTCTATCCCGCCCGTGAGTAACGACCGTGCGCCACGTTTCATCATCTCCGCGCTGTTTGCCAATCCTCGCGCTGCTCCTGGCCTTCAGTTCCCTCTTCTCCGGCTGTGCCTGGCTGAAGTCGCTGAATCCAACGCAAAGCGAAGGGACCTTTCCCGGCTGGAGCGAAAGCATGAGCAGCAGCGCCCGCGGAGCGGACGAAAAGAAGGGAGCCAAGCCCAGCGGACTGCTGTTTGACGAGAGGTCCAAACAGATCGAAAAAAATCTGGGAGGCAACTTTTGACGGCTGATCGCCTTTGACGCCGGTTCGCACTCCTGCTATTCTCCCCCGCCCGCCTGCCACTCCTTCCTCAATACCAATCATCCCATGCCCTCCTCGGTCCTCGTCGTCGATCCCTCCGCGGAAAACCGCGAAGTCCTACGCACCGTGCTCCATCAGCGGGGACTGAAAATCTACGAAGCCGACGAAGCCAACTCCGGACTCGCACTTGCGGAAGAGCATCATCCCGACGTGATTGTGCTGGACCTGGATGCCGACGATGCCACCAGCGGCAACGTGCAATCGCAATTCCGTCAGGAGCTCGACCGCGAGAGTTCCTCGCTCATCATTCTGGGCAAACTTCAACGGGGTTCGCTCCTCCCCGCCAGCCACGTCCTCTCCAAGCCCTACCACTTCGCTCCGCTCATTCATACAATCGAAGAGTTAGCGGCAGCGGCGAAAGCGGCGTAGCCACATGCGGCCCGCATGTCGGCTGTTCTGCGTGGCACCCAGGCTAATGTCTAAATCCTAATGTCTAATGACTAATGCGTTGTTCGGACATTAGACATTAGTGCTTGGTCATTAGGATTTCTCCACCATGGCTTCTCTGTTCGTCATGCAAGGTCGAGACCGCGGCAAGCGGTTCGAATTGCCGACCGAGCTCACGCTCGGCCGCGACGCCAGCAATCTGATCCAGCTCAATGACAGTGAAGTCTCCCGCCAGCACGCTCGCGTCCGCAAGGAAGAAGCCGGCTTCACCCTCTCCGACCTCGGCAGCTCCAACGGCTCCTTCGTCAATAACGAACCGGTCAAGGAACGCGTGCTGCGGACCGGCGACCGCGTCCTGCTTGGCCGCTCGCTGATGCTCTTTACCGAATCGCAGGAGCACTCTTCCCAAAACCTCGCTCACGAAGTCGATATCGTTGGCGAATTGCAGGCCAGCGGCTCGCGCATCCTCAAGTCGGTCGGCCAGGAAGAAAGCCAGATCTTTCGCGTCCCCGATTCGGCGGACAGCCCCTGGCTCGCCCGAGCTCGCAGCAATTTGCAGATCATGTACCGCACGGCTCTCGCGGTCAGTCACACGCTCGATATTGATCAGCTGCTGCACCGCATCATGGAGCTGATCTTCGAATGGGTCGAAGCCGATCGCGGCCTGATCATGCTCTCCAGCCCCGAAACCGGCGAGCTCGAACCCGCCGTCAGCCGCAATCGCAAAGGGACGAAGGCCGACGAAAAGCTCTCCGTCAGCCGCACCATCCTCGACTACGTGTTGCAGCACAAGGAAGGTGTTCTCACCAGCGACGCCCGGGAGGACGTACGCTGGGATCCCGCCAACAGCATCCTCAATCTCGGCGTCCGCGAGGCGATCTGCGTCCCCATGCAGGGCCGCTACGGCATCGTCGGCGTCATCTACATCGACACCTACACTCCGCCGGGAAAGCTCCCCCTCCGCACACCTAACAAATTCACCGAAGAGCATCTCAAACTCATGGTCGCCATCGGCCACCAGGCGGCTCTCGCGGTGGAAGACACTTCCTACTACTCCGCCATGGTCCATGCGGAGCGGCTGGCGGCGATGGGGCAGACGATCGCCACTCTCTCGCACCACATCAAAAACATCCTGCAAGGAATTCGCGGCGGCAGCTACCTCATCGAGGAAGGTCTGAAGGGGAGCGACCAGGACGTCATCCGTCGCGGCTGGCGCATCGTGGAGAAGAACCAGGAACGAATCTCCAGCCTCGTTCTCGACATGCTCACCTTCAGCAAGGACCGCGAGCCCGAGCTGATTCCCTCCGACCTGAACGAAACCATTACCGACGTCGTCGAGCTGATGCAAACCCGCGCCGCCGAAGCCATCGTCCAACTCGTCTGGCAGCCGCGCGCGGAGTTGCCAAAATTCACCTTCGACCCCGAACTGCTGCACCGGGCGATTCTCAACGTCGTGACCAACGCCATCGACGCCTGCGAGAAGCAGGACGGCGCGAAAGTGGAAGTGAGCATCGACTTCGCCCCAGGTGACCGAATCGTCCGCATCACCGTCGCCGACAACGGCGAAGGTATCGCCCCCGACGACATCAAAAAAATCTTCTCCGTCTTCGAGTCCCGCAAAGGCTCCCGCGGCACCGGCCTGGGTCTCCCTGTCAGCCAAAAAATCCTCCGCGAACACGGCGGCGACATCCAAGTCGAATCCACCCTCGGCATCGGCAGCCGGTTCATCCTTGAATTACCGGCTTTGGCCGCCGAGGACAGCGGCGTGGGGAAAACGATGGCGTCTTGAGGCAGGGGACAGGGGACAGGGGTCAGGGGTCAGGGAATGCAAAGCGTTCTGCTGCAAGGAGTTGCATGTGTTCATGAATCGAGGTAGCCCCTTCGGATTCATGATTCAGAGGCT
>CAYUJE010000047.1:0-25156 GCA_964444865.1 uncultured Pirellulaceae bacterium
CCGACCTGTTCCAGTCCTGGTACATCGGGCTTTGCGGCTCGCGCCCCGGTGGCGATGACGCACCGTTTGAAAGTGAGCTTCTGGCCGGCGACTTCGAGTTCGTTTGCCCCCGTAAAATGAGCGTCACCCAGAAACACATCGACTCCAAGGCCGGTGAACCGCTCGGCGGAATCGTGATGGCTGATGCGGGCGCGTAGTTGCCGCATTTTTTCCATGGCCAACGTCAGGGGGTCGGGAGTCTTTGGCGAGCGATGGTCGTCCACTTGGTGGCTTTCACTCGCCAAAGACTCCCGACCCCGAATCTCTCTTGCCGCGCGGATGAGAGCTTTGCTCGGCACACATCCATAGTTCAGGCAGTCACCGCCGAGCAAGTGCCGTTCGATGAGGGCAGCTTTTCCGCCAAGTCCCGCCGTCCCGAGCGCCGCGATGATGCCAGCCGTTCCGCCGCCGATGGCGACGAGGTTGTAAGGTCCGCTGGGGGTTGGGTTCTTCCAGCCCGATGGATGCGCGTTCGCTAACAGCTCAGCGTTATGTTTGTCGGCGGGAAGGAGTTTGGGGGGCATGATGGTAGGGGTCGGGAGGGGTTTTCGCGGGGGACCATCCTCCCGTTACATCCCATTTCTCGCCGCGAAAACCCTTCCCGACCCCTGGATTTGAACCGATAAAGGATTTGACACGGCTGTTGCTGCTCGGTCATATTATAGGGAATAGCGGCTGCCGCTATCCCCGCCTGATTACTCGAATTCGAGCCCTACCCGATGAATATGCTTCCTAAATGTCCCGGTCCCTCCTCACGCCGCAGCTTTTTGCAGGCGGGTGCCGTTGGCTTGGCCGGTCTTGGCCTGGCGGACATGCTGCGGCTGCAAGCGCAGGCGGAGAACGCGGCTTCCCAGGGAATTGATAACGACCGGTCCGTGATCTTCGTCTGGCTGCCGGGCGGGCCGCCGCATATGGAAACGTATGACATGAAGCCGGATGCCCCGGAGGATTACCGCGGGGAGTTCCGGCCAATTCATACCAACGTCGCCGGGATTGATGTCTGCGAGCATCTGCCGCTGCATGCTAAATGTGCGGATAAGTATTCGCTCATTCGCTCCATCTCCCACGGCTTTGCGGACCACGGCGGCGGGCACAAAAAGTTTCTCACCGGCCGCGACCCCAAAGAGCCAACCGGCTTTGTGAATGACTATCCGATGGTCGGCTCGATGGCGGCCAAGGTACTGGAGAAGCGGAACGTCGGCATTCCCAACTACGTCTGCGGCTGCGACAACGGCCGGCAGGGGATCGATGTCTTCAGTTTCGGGGCGGCTTACCTCGGTGCCGCCACGGGTCCGTTCATGGTTCCCGGCGACCCGAGCGACAAAGGATTCTCCATTCAGAATCTAGCTCTCGACAAGAGCACCGAAAATCGGCTCGACGACCGGGCCAACCTGCTCGGCGGACTCGATAAGCTCCGCCGCGACATCGACCAAAGCCGCACGTTCGAGGGGCTCGACAAGTTCAACAGGCAGGCGGTTGACTTGCTGATGAGCGAAAAGGCACGCAAGGCCTTCGACCTGTCGCTCGAAAGCGAAAAGACCCACGAGCGGTACGGCAGGCACGCCTGGGGTGCCCGCGCCATTATGGCCCGCCGGCTGGTCGAAGCCGGCAGCAAGTTCGTGACGATGGTGATGGAAAACCCTTACGTCTCGGGCGTGCCGCAACTGAAGGAGGGCGTTTACAACTGGGATTCCCACGCGGTCAACTGCCACCTCTATCACGACGCTCTCGTGCGGCTGCCGATTTACGACAAGGTCATCACGGCCCTGATTGAAGACTTGCATGCTCGCGGCCTCGATAAGAAGGTGCTGCTTGTCGTCACGGGCGAATTCGGTCGTACACCGCGAGTGAGCACGTCCATCGGCACACAGACCGGCGTCATGCAGCCGGGGCGCGACCATTGGCCGGGGGCCATGAGCGTGCTCGTATCCGGCGGCGGCCTAAAGATGGGGCAAGTCGTCGGCAGCACCAACAACAAGGGTGAACACCCGCAGGACCGCCCCCTCACCCCCTGCGACCTCTGGGCCACCGTCTTCCGCCACCTCGGCATCGACTATCGCACTACCACCTTCCCCGACCACAGCGGCCGGCCGATGTACCTGCTGCCGGAAGGGGAGGCGATTAGCGAGTTGATTTAGAAACCTAGCGGGCAGTGTCAACTGATGCCCAGATTTCTCCGTAATCGATTTCTCTGGTGGCCCATCGCTGCCGCTTTGCCATTGGTCTTGATGCCGCTATGCGAGTCTTTAGCCCTCGCGCCGGGCGGTTATGGCGCATTTCTGATGATTGAAAGCGCGCTCATCGTGGGATGCATGGGTGTTCCGATAGGACTTGCCCTGGGAATTGGATTGACCTTTCGCAGAGAACAGCGTCGCGACGGCATTCTGCTCATCGTGTGCTCGCTAGTCTTTTGCTGTGCGGAGATCGCTGGAAGTGTTTGGGGGCACTCGGTCCGCCGAAACCAAATGCGTGTCTTTGCGGATCGGAGCCGTTCGCTTGTAGCCGCCATCAAGAGGTATGAAACAAAATACTCTGCGGCTCCAAAGAATCTCAGCGAACTGGTGCCTGAATTTCTTCCCGCGGTTCCACACACGGGACTCGGCGCGTATCCCGACTATCGCTACAAGTTACCAAAGAGGCCGGGCGAGTACGAGGGGAACGATTGGGCGCTCATCGTCGATACCGGGCTGGGAATGAACTTCGACTCCATCATGTACCTTCCTCGCCAGAACTATCCCGAGCATGGTTATGGCGGAGCGCTGGTAAGAATCAATGATTGGGCCTATGTCCACGAATGATACGTGTGACATCTGCCAGCGTTAGCGCGGCATTCTGGGATTCGCCTTATTCGCTATGGTACAATGGGTGAGTGCCCAATTTCGACAGTCGGGAGCAGCAATACCATGATCCACGCAATCTATAAAGACGGCCAAATTCAACCGGTTGATGAGATTCCTGAGGACTGGGAAGACGGGCAAGGGCTCGTCATCGAGCAGTCTCCTTCCGACGATCCGGAGGAGATTAAACGCTGGTCGAAGGACATGCAAACACTGCGAGAAAGAATCTCGGACGATGATCATGCGGCCTTTATGGCGGCACTAGCGGAGATTAGACAAGAGGGTGAAGAGTCTAACCGGGCTGTAATCTTGCGAAGGTAGTTTCTTTGGTCGAATGTGTGAACCAAGATTGAGAGAACCTGTGCGTCCTGACGGTCAAAACGGTTCGCGGCTTGCTTATCTGATCGCGGCGGGCGGGGTGTTGTTCACGACTCTTGGCCTATTCTTATTGGTTGGCTCTCAGCTTTCTGCTGAGTTTCGCTTCGCCATCATAGGACTGGGAGATAGCATCATCCCTTTCCTTTTCATTGGAGTTGCCCTTTTGTTTTTCGGCTGGCTACTTCGCCCAGTTTATTTCCGTTAAACTGGCTCGTTATTAGGTCCCAACCTCTCGCTGGAGCCCTCTCATGTCCCTCTCCCGCCGCACCTTCCTCCAATCCTCTTCGGCCACGCTGGCAACAGCCGCTGCCGCTCCGTACTTTTTCTCCACCCCCAAAACGCTGGCCGACGAAACCAAGGCTAAGAACGACCGGCCGTTGGTTGGCTGCATCGGCCTCGGCGGAATGGGAAACGGTGATGCCCGGGCGGTGAAGCGGTATGGAGACATCGTGGCGGTTTGCGATGTGGATAGGAACCACGCCGAGGCCGCGGCGGCTCACAAGGAAGTCGGGGCGGGGAAGGCGGCGGTGTTTGAGGATTACCGCAAGCTGCTGGAGCGCAAGGACATTGAGATCGTCACCATCAGCACGCCGGACCACTGGCACACCGCCATCGCTCTCGCCGCCCTCCGAGCCGGCAAGGATGTCCATTGCCAAAAGCCGCTGACCCTGACCATCGCGGAAGGAAAGCTCCTCTGCAAAACGGTAAAGGAAACGGGCCGCGTTTTTCAGGTCGGCACGCAGCAGCGGAGCGAAGGAGGGTTTCTGAAGGCAGTCGCTCTGGCCCGTGAGGGACGGATCGGAAAAATCAACCGAGTCACCGTTGCCATTGGCGGTGCGCCGCGTGGCGGCAAGTTCAAAAAGGTCGCTCCCCCATCGCATCTCAATTGGGAGATGTGGCTCGGCCAGGCTCCGCTCGTCGATTACATCCCTCAGCGTTGCCACGGCGATTTCCGCTGGTGGTATGAATATTCCGGCGGCAAGATGACCGATTGGGGAGCCCACCATGTGGACGTCGCCCAGTGGGGAATCGGCATGGAAGAATCCGGCCCCACCAGCGTTGAAGTCGTGGCTGCCGAACACCCCGTCCCCTTTGAAAAAGGCTGGCCCACCGTCGACGACACCTTTAACGCGGCTGTCACGTTCAACGTGAAGTGCATGTTCGCCAATGGGGTGGAAATGCTCATTCGCGACGACGCCCAGGATCTCGGCTTTGACAATGGCATCATGTTCGAAGGAGAAAACGGCCGCTTCTTCGTCAACCGGGGCAAGCTGACCGGCAAGCCGGTGGAAGACCTGGCAAAGAACCCCCTTGCCGACGACGTGCTGCTGAAACTCCGCAAGGGAAAGCGGCAAGACGGCCACATGGCGAACTTCATCGAGTGCACCAAGGACCGTTCGCTACCGATCTCCGATGTTTACTCCCACCACCGGGTCCTCACCACCTGCCACCTCGCCAACATCGCCCTTCGCCTTGGCCGCAAGCTGAATTGGGACGCCAAGACCGAGCAAATCACCGGCGACGAAGAGGCGAATGCCTGGCAGAGCCGGGCGCAGCGGTCGGGGTATGAGGTGGCGTAGAGTTGTCGCGAATTTGTTGTCGCAAAATCCTGGCAGACGAGTCACTCCGACTCATCCAGTGCCACAATGGTCAGTCCATGCCGGTCGGCGAGTTCGACGACCTGGCTCTGGTCGATGATGATGGTCTTGCCCGCTTCGATGGCAAGGACTCTGCCGCCGGCTGCGATGAGGGATTCGATGGTGCCGATGCCGATGGCGGGAACGTCAAACCGCATGTCCTGCTGGGGCTTGGCGACTTTGACCAGGGTGAAGCCCCCTTGAGTGCAGAATTGGCCGGCCCGGCGAATGCATTCGTCGGTCCCTTCGATGGCTTCGACGGCGATCACTGCCCGCCCCTTCACTGCCACGCTTTGGCCAATGTCCAGCCGACCCATCTCTTTGGCCATCTGCCAGCCGAAGTCGATATCGGCCCGTTCGGTGGTGCTGGGGGCGCGGCGAGTGAGGAGACCCTGTTTCACAAGGAGATGGGGGGCAAAATTGGTGGCGGGCGCAAGTTCGATGCCGCAGCGGGCGAATTCATCGACAACGACCGTCAGCAGGGCGTCGTCGCGAAGGTTCTTCTTGCTGGCAATCACCAGTGGAAAGAACATTCGAATGGTCCGCAAGTCCGGCAGCAGTGACAGCCAACCCCAGCGGCCGAACAAAACTTTGTGTTTGAAGACCTTGCCCGCCATCGTCGCCTGCGTGATTCCATGGCGGTGGAAGTACTTAATGCCACTACCAAACTGGCCCACCCCAGCCGAGAAATAGCTGTCGCACATTTCTTCTAGCATTGGATCGGCGTGGTTCTTGATGCCCGCACAATGGACCGCATGCCCAGCCGCCTTCAGTGCTTGAGCGATGACCACGGGATAGCGGCCCCAACCGGCGATGAGACCGATGGGGGGAAGGGACGGCGACAGGGAGGAGCGGATGGCCACCAAGGTGCGCAATGAGTTACAAAGAAGGAAGGGAACAAATAGCGAAGTAAGTTATTTTTTCGTCGACCTCTCACTGGAGTTCTTGTGTATCATCTCGCCCTTCGTGGCCATCACCCCTTTGTTATGCCGCGTTTTTCGACGGGGCGGCAGCGCTCGTGAGGGCCGCCAGCTTGCGTTCGAGTTCCAGCAGCTTCTTGCGCATTTCCGGAAGTCGGATCGTCGCCCCCCAGACCCGATATTGTTCTTTCTCTTCAATCGCCGGGTAGCCGACGACCCGTTGGCCGGCGGGAATGTCGTTGATAACGCCGGACCGGCCGCCCAGGACGGCTCGCTCGCCGATGTGCGCGTGATCGCGAATTCCCGCTTGTCCCGCAATCACCGCATAGTCCCCCGTGGTGGAACTGCCGCCGATTCCAACTTGGGCGCATATCAAATTGTGCTTGCCGATGCGGCAGTTGTGGCCGATTTGGACGTGATTGTCGATCTTGGTCCCCTCGCCGATGATGGTGGGGCCATAGGTGCCGCGATCAATGGTGGTGTTGGCACCGATTTCCACGTCGTCTCCCACTTCCACGTAGCCGAGTTGCGCCCCCAGCTTGTGCTTCTCCCCTTCCAGGGAGTACCCAAAGCCGAACGCTCCCAAGACCACGCCAGCGTGAATCAAGACGTGGTTGCCAATCAAGGTGTTTTCATAGAGCACCGCATTGGGGTAGATGGTCACCCCTTCGCCGATTCGGCAGCCGTCGAGGATGCAAACGCCGGAGTGGATGATGCAGCCGGGGCCGATTTCCACATGGTCCCCAATGGTCGCGCCGGGGTTGACCTCAACATCTGGGGCGATGGTGGCAGAAAGGCTGATGTTGGCCGCATGGCTGACGCCAATGTGGTGGTGCTGGATTTGCGGGCGGAAGTGGCGCACCACTTTCGCGAACGAGCTATGCACATCCGCCACCGAAATGAACGGAATACCCACCGGCTCAAATCCAACGGGCACCACCACGGCTGCCGCCTGGGAACGGAGCAATTGAGGGGCCAGCCGGGGGCCGTCCGCCAGCGTAATTTCGCCGGGCCGGGCAGTCGCAATGGTCGCGGCACCCGTGATTTCCAGGTCCGTCGCACCGCACAGGCGGCCGTCGACGAGGCGAGCAATTTCTTGAAGGGGCAGCCCCATAGCGGATTCCTTTCCCGGAAGTTCTTCGTGCACGGCCTCGGCAAGTCGCTTGGAGGTGAAATGTAGCGGAAAAGTGGCCGATTCTCCAAGAGCGAAAAGTGGGGCGGAGATTGGACTTGCGGCATTAGATGCGATCGCATTTATCAGCGAGGCGCGGCTTGACGATTTCCGCCGCTGGAACCTACGATGAGGGGCTATTGTCTGCTCATCAATTAGTAGCCGGCACACTCCGTGTGCCCGCATGTACGCTCATGGAGTGAGCGGACTACATTACCATGCAAAAAACCAAGGTCGCTCTCGTCGGGATGGGGACCGTCGGCACCGGCGTAGCTCGGCTGCTGCTGGATCATGGGGACCGCACAGCCCGCCATGCTGGCTGCATCCTTTGGCTGGAACAGGTTGTCGTCAGCGACATTGCCAAACATCGCGATGTGGAATTGCCAAAGGGACTGCTGTCGAGCGATCTAACGCGCATCACCCGCGATCCCGAAATCAAAGTGGTCGCCCATCTGGTGGGGGGAGTGGAGCCCGCCCGCACCATCATGCTCAAGCTGCTGGAGGCCGGAAAAGACGTGGTGACCGCCAACAAAGCGTTGCTAGCGGAGCACGGCCCTGAGATTTTTGACCGGGCTCGCGAACTCGGCCGCTCCATCGCCTTCGATGCCTGCGTCGCCGGCGGCATTCCGATTATCACCAACATTGGGCAGTGTTTTTCCGCCAACCAGATTCTTTCGCTCCAAGGGATTCTCAACGGCACTACAAACTTCATCGTTTCCCAGATGGAGGAGCAAGAAGCGACCTACGCCGACGCTCTGAAAGAGGCCCAGCGCCTCGGCTACGCCGAAGCGGACCCGACGATGGATGTGAGCGGAGCCGACGCAGCCCAGAAACTGGCGATTCTGGCCCACCTGGCGTTTGGGGCTCGCGTTCACTGGAAGGAAATTCCCTGCGAGGGAATTGAAAAACTCGATGCCGCGGACATCCGCTACGCTCGCGAACTCGGCTATCGCATCAAGCTCATTGCCGCGGCAAAGCTGCATGAGAACGGCTTGGAACTGCATGTGTCGCCGACGCTGGTCAAAGTCGGCACTCCGTTGGCAGAAGTGCGGCAGGCCTATAACGCCATCAGCGTCATCGGCGACTCCGTCGGCCCGGTCTTTTTCCACGGCCTCGGTGCCGGGCAGATGCCGACCGCCTCCGCCGTCGTCGCGGACATGATTGATACAGCCGTGGGAAGAACGCAGATTACGTTTCGCACCCTCGAACTCTGGTCGCAGCGTGAAGCCCTCGTTTCGCTGCTCGACCACGGACAGCTCTCGGGCCGCTATTACCTTCGGTTTACGGTGGAAGACAAGCCGGGCGTGCTGGCTGAAATTGCCGGCGTCCTCGGCCGCCACGCCATCTCCATCGCCTCCCTCATTCAGCACGAACCCAGCGGTGACGGCGGTACGCGAGTGGTCCCCCTGGTCGTCATGACCTACCACGCCCGCGAAGGGGCCGCTGCGGCCGCTGTGGCGGAAATTGATCGGCTGAAAGTGGTGAAGGGGGCGAGCGTGAGGATGAGAGTACTCGACTAAATGACCAAAGCCCTCATGTCTAATGACTAATGTCAAACCAAATCTCTCTTCATTAGTCATTAGACATTAGGGCTTAGTCGTTGCGACTGAAGAAAATGAAATACGCGATAATAATTCCTGACGGCTGTGCCGACGAGCCAATCGACGCGCTCGGCGGAAAAACCCCGCTGCAAGCTGCCGATATTCCGGCGATGGATGGGATTGCGCGCACGGGCATCGTTGGCCGTTCGAACAATACGCCGGCTCATCTGCCGGCCGGGTCCGATGTGGCCAATTTGAGCCTGTTTGGCTACGACCCGAATCTGTTTTTCACCGGGCGAGCTCCGCTGGAAGCGGCGGCCCAAGGGATCAAACTCGGGCCGGAAGATTGGGCCATCCGCTGCAATCTGGTCTGCGTGCAAGACGGCGTGATGAAGAGCTTTACGGCTGGTCATATCTCCTCGCCGGAGGCGGCGGAGCTCTTGAAATCGGCTCAGAAGCATCTCGGAGCGGATAATTTGGAATTCGTCCCGGGGGTGAGCTATCGCAACCTGCTGCTTTATCGCGGCGAGAAAGTGCCGGCTCCGTTCAGTCGCGATACGAAAACGACTCCGCCGCACGACATCACCGACCAGCCCGTCGCCGGCCATTTGCCCAGTGGACCCGGTAGCGACCTGCTCAACACCCTGATGGGCTTCAGCCAGCCGCTGTTTGCTACGCACCCCGTCAACGTTGCACGTGAAGCAGCAGGAAAACTACCTGCTTCGCAAGTCTGGCTCTGGGGCCTCGGCAAAACGCCGTCGCTCACCTCCTTTCACGAATTGCACGGCAAGCATGGCAAGATGATCACGGCAGTCGACCTGCTTCGCGGTCTGGCTGCTCTCATCGGCTGGGACCGGATTGAAGTCCCCGGCGCGACCGGCTACACCGACACCGATTATGGGGCCAAGGGGCGCTACGCGGTGGAAGCCCTCGAGACCACCGATATCATTTGCGTGCATGTCGAAGCGACCGACGAAGCCTCGCACGAAGGAGATTTTCGCAAGAAAGTCGAGGCTTTGGAACAAATCGACCGCCACATCGTCGCACCCCTCCATGCCGCCCTGAAAACCTACGGCGATTACCGCATCCTCGTCTCCCCCGACCATCCCACCACCTGCCGCATCAAAACCCATGCCCACGGCCACGTCCCCTTCGCCCTCTGCGGCAGCGGTGTAAAAGCGGCTGGGATGACAACGTATGATGAAGTGACGGCAGCCCAGTCGGAGCTGTGTTTTGATCGGGGGTGGGAACTCATGCCGTATTTCCTAAAAACATAGATTCCACCAATTTTCAAATCTGCAATCTGAAATCCTCAATCTGCAATTTCCCATGCCTCTCATCGTTCAAAAATTCGGCGGCACCTCGGTCGCCAATCCGGAAAAAATCCTCAAGGCCGCTCGGCGGGCGATTCGTGCCCAGCAGGAGGGGAACCAGGTAGTGATGGTGGTCTCTGCCATGGGACACAGCACCGATGAGCTGATTGATCTCGCCCGGCAGATCACGGAAAAACCGCCGGCCCGCGAGATGGACATGCTTCTTTCGACGGGCGAGCAGGTGAGCGTGGCCCTCGTGGCGATGGCGATTCATTCGCTCGGTCACAAAGCCGTCAGCATGACCGGGGCCCAGATTGGTATCAAAACGGATACCACGCACGGCAAGGCCCGTATCCGGAGCATTGAAACTGCCCGGATGAAGAAGGTCCTTGATGCCGGCAACATCATCATTGCCGCCGGTTTTCAGGGGATTGATGAGGATTTCAACATCACCACGCTCGGCCGCGGCGGCAGCGACACGACGGCAGTGGCACTGGCAGCCGTGCTGCGAGCGGATGCTTGCGAGATTTACACCGACGTGGACGGCGTTTACACGACTGACCCCCGCGTGGTGCCGGAGGCCCGTCGCGTCAGCCGCATCAGCTATGACGAGATGTTGGAACTCGCCAGCCTGGGGGCCGGCGTGATGCACAGCCGCAGCATCGAGTTTGGCAAGAAGTTCGACGTGCCGATTCACGTCCGGAGCAGTTTCACCGACCAGCCTGGCACCATGATTGTCGCCGAGCCCGAAAGACCCGACCAACCGGTGAGCGGTGCGGCTATTACTAAGGACGAAGCCCGCATCAGCGTGCAAGGCGTTCCCGATGTTCCTGGCACCAGCCTGGAGATTTTCAGCCGCATCGCCGCCAAGAATATCTCCGTGGACATGATCGTGCAAAACGTCGGCGAATCGGGCAAGGCGGACATCTCCTTCACCGTTCCGCAACTGGATTTCGACACGGCTTTGGAAGCCGTGAAGGAAGCGGCAAAGCTGGTGGGAGCCGCGGATGTCACTTCGGACAGCAACGTGGCCAAGGTTTCCGTCGTGGGCCTGGGGATGGCCCGCCAGACGGGCGTCGCCCAGAAGATGTTCAAGGCACTCGCGGATGCCGGCATCAATATCCAGATGATTACGACCAGTGAAATCAAAATCAGCGTCCTCGTCAGTCGCGACGATTCGCAGCGGGCCCTGCGAATCGTTCACCAGGCTTTTGAACTCGAAAAAGAGCCGGCCAGCACCGTCAAACCGCTGGCCCATCGCACCACTTCCCCCGATGCCGCCGACGTCGCCGAACGCTTGCAGCGGATTTCGATGGAGGGGCTGACGATCGACGACATCTCCCTCGACCCTTCTCAGGCCCGAGTCAGCATCAGCGGTGTTCCCAACACACCCGGTATTGCCGCCAAAGTCTTTGAAGAGATCGCCGCTGCCGGCATCTTTGTGGACATGATCGTGCAAAGCCACCCCAGCACGGGGGGCAGCGCGGTCCTCAGTTTCACGGTGCCGCAAAAACAACTCACCCAAAGCGTGACCGCGGCCGAGAAAATTGCTAAATCACTGCACTGCAAGGCCGTCACCAGCAGCCCGATCATCGCCAAGCTCTCGGTCAGCGGTGTCGGCCTGCGGACGCACACCGGCGTCGCCATCCGCATGTTCAAAGCCCTGAGCGAAGCCGGCATCAACCTCGACCTCATCAACACCAGTGAAGTCCGCGTCAACGTCGTCGTCGACGGCTTGCAAGGAGAAAAGGGAATGAAGCAACTGCAGGCGGCCTTTGCGGATGTGATGCGGTAAGAGGAAATCAGAAATCTCAAATCTCAAACAAATTCCAAAGGGGAATCGAGAATTGGGAAACTCTGCGTTTCTGAATTGGGTTTTTCTGACTTCAATATTGTTTGAGATTTGAGATTTCTTCCCTTCAAAAATGCCAGCTACTGCCGCCAACCTCTACGACTATCCCCGCTACTACGACCTCGTCTTCGGCTCCGACTGGAAGGCCGAGTTCGATTTCCTCCGCGCGGCCTTTGACGAATTTGTGACGGGCAAGACGAAACGGCTCTTCGAGCCCGCCTGCGGCACTGGGCGGCTGGTGTATCGGCTGGCGAAAGCCGGTTACAGCGTTTCGGGGCTCGACCTCAACCCCCGGGCGGTCGATTACTGCAACCGTCGGCTGGCAAAACACGATCTGCCGGAGACCGCTTTCATTGGGGACATGGCGAAGTTCACGTTACCTAAACCCGTGGATGCGGCCTTTAACACCATCAACAGCTTTCGGCACTTGCCGACGGAAGCGTTGGCCCGGGCACACCTGAAATGCATGGCCCAGGCGATTCGCAAAGGAGGCGTCTACGTTCTCGGCCTGCACCTTACGCCCACCGAAGGGGAACCGCTCACCGAAGAATCCTGGTCGGCCCGCCGCGGCCACCTCTGCATCAATACTCACCTGCAGACTTTTGAAGTCGACCGTCGCGGCCGGATGGAACGCTGCCGGATGACGATGGATGTCTATTCCCCCACCGACCAATTCCAGATTGTGGACGAACTCCGATTTCGGACCTATACCTTGCCGCAACTCCGCCGGCTGCTGGCGGAAGTGCCCGAACTGGAATTGGTGGACGTGTTTGATTTCAGCTACTCGCTCGAAGAATCCGCAATCCTCGACGCGGCTACGCAGGATGTGGTGCTGATCCTGCGACGAAAGTAGTCCGCTCACTCCGTGAGCGGACGCCAGCACACGGAGTGTGCTGGCTACTAAAGAAACAACGCCTTCAAACAAATCTGCGACCAAGTCTCAAACTGGGCCAGGTCGAGATTGAGTTTTTCCACGGGTTGAAAGCCGGCTTCGATGATGTCGGGTTCGAGCGCTTTGACGAGCGGTTTTTCGACGTCGAAGATGTGAACGATGCCGAGGTGAACCTTGCCGACTTCGGTCTGATCGTCGTTGATGAGACCGACGAGGCCGGCACGGTACGGGGTGTCAATCTGCACTTCCTCCGCCAGCTCCCGACGCATCCCTTCCTCATAGGGACTTTTACAGGTCCGGTCTTCCGATGAAATATGCCCGCCAATGCCAATGCTCCGCTTGGCATGCAGGCGGCTTTCCCCCTGGCCCTTGCCACGAGTGTATTGAAAAACGCAGACCCGGCCAGCCGAATCGCGGTAGCGGAACAGCACATAGGGAATGAGCTGCTTGTAACTGGGATCGAGCTCCACCTGCCCGCGCGGACGGTAGCTGCCGTGTTCCGGCTTGAGGAGCTCCGTGAGATACCGTTTGGTATCACTGGAGAAACCTTGAAAATGCCCTAGTTTTTGGAAGAGACTGGTTGGAACGACGAGCACGTGCTCCACGGCCACCGAAGAAGCAGGCATGGCAAATCCTGACGAAAGAGAAAGGGGACAAAGAGCGGTCCCTCGCTACTCACCCCAGTATATCGGTTATGGGAACGGGTCGGGAGGATAGGGTCGGGGCGGTCTGAGGTAGGGGTCGGGAGGGGTTTCGCGGTGCGATAGTCCACTTCGGCGGATTGGGGTCGCGAAACCCCTCCCGACCCCGTGAGGCGAGAAACGGGATCGATGCCGGATCGGCGAGGACGAGTTCAGGAAGAGTTTTCGCACCTGCATTTTCTTCTAGCCGGAGTTCTTCCCGCGAAAGCCCTTCCCGACCCCTTTGTGTAAAATCGGAACATGAACAAACGCCATCGATCGCACACGCCTAACCGCTCCCCAGAGATATTTAGTTCGCTGAGACGGGTGCTGCTAAGCCGCGTGGGTTTGCTGGCGATGGCCCTAGTAATCATCGGGGCCCTTAGTGCGGGCATCGCTGCGGATTACTGGTACGGACTGCCGGAGGAAGCGACAGCGACGTATGTCGGCCGGCAGTCGTGCATCGAGTGCCACCAGCAGGAGGCAAAGCTGTGGACCGGTTCGCATCATGACCTGGCGATGGACCTGGCCACGAAAGAGACCGTGCTGGCGAGCTTTGAGGACCAAAAGCTCGAACATCATGGACAGGCTTCCCGCATGTTCCAGCGGGACGGAAAATACTTCGTCCATACCGATGGCCCGGACGGCAAACTGGCCGATTTTGAAGTGAAGTACGTCTTCGGCGTCTCTCCCCTGCAGCAGTACATGGTGGAATTTGACCGGCCTGCGGATATGCCCGCGGACGAAATCAGCCGCGTGCAGGTGCTGCGGGAAACTTGGGACACCAAGCAGAAGAAATGGTTCTATCAGAACCCGCCGGATGTGCAGGAAAAACTGGAGCCCGACGATGAGCTCCATTGGACCGGCGTAACGCAGCGGTGGAACACCTCCTGTGCCGATTGCCACAGCACGAACCTGAAAAGGAACTTCGATCTTGATACCCACACTTACCACACGACGTTTTCAGAAATGGACGTTAGCTGCGAAGCGTGCCACGGGCCCGGCAGTTTGCATGTGCAGCTTGCGAAGAGCAAGTCCTTGTTTTGGGATCGGAAGCGAGGGTATGCCCTGGCAAAGCTTAAGGGAGAGAGCAACCTGGCTCAAGTCGAGGCCTGCGCTCCCTGCCACTCCGTCCGTAGCCCGATTCACGGCGGCTATGCGGCGGGGGAGCGGCTGCATGATTTTTATGCCACGGAGCTATTGCGAGATCAGATTTATCACGCGGACGGCCAGATTCTGGGTGAAGACTATGAATATGGTTCGTTCACGCAGAGCAAAATGTTTCACAAGAACATCCGCTGCAGCGATTGCCACAATCCGCACTCGTTGCAGTTGAAGCACGAAGGCAATCAGCTTTGCACGAGTTGCCACCTCGCGCATCCCGCGGGCAAGTTCGACAGCCCGGCCCATCACAATCACAAGGTCGGCTCGAAGGGGTCCCAGTGTGTGGAATGTCACATGCCGGCGACGACTTACATGGATGTAGACCCACGGCGGGACCACAGCTTGCGGATTCCACGCCCCGACCTGAGCATCAAACTCGGCACCCCGAATGCTTGCGTCGCTTGCCACATTGCCGACAGTAAACTGCCTAAGGAGCAACATCCCCAATCGCCGTCCTCCAACCGGCCGGCCGAATATGCCGACTGGCTTCGGGATGCAGCCCAGGGCAAGTCCGCCGTGAAAGCGGAACTTGACCGGCTCAATCACTGGGCGGATGCTGCGGCGGAAAAATGGTACGGCGTGAAGCGCAAAAAAGAGCCGCACTTTGCCGAAACACTGCTGGCGACCCGCGAAATGCGCCCGGAAGCCAAATCCAAGCTCATCGATCTGCTTGGCAACAAGTCCCAATCAGCCATTGCCCGGGCGACAGCGGCCATGGAACTCGGCCTGTTCGTCGATCCCCAGACGGGCTATTCAGCCGATGTTATTCTCGCCCTACGGGAAGCGCTGCAGGACAAAGGCCCGGAGGTGCGGGCGGCTGCAATCGACAGTTTGCAGAACGGGCCGCCGGAAGAATTGCAAAAGTTGCTTCTTCCGCTGCTGGACGACGAGTCTCGCATGGTGCGGTACCGGGCGGCTCAAGGACTCTCCGGTTTTGGGCAGGCCGACTTTCTGGGGGCGGACTATCGAAAACTCAAAGACGTCTCGCAGGAGTTGCTGGCCGCATCGGAAATCAATAACGATCGTGCCGGGCTGCACCTGATGCTGGGAGGATTTGCCGAGCGACGAGGGGCAACGGAAACTGCGCAGCGGGAATATGAAACGGCTCTCGCTCTGGAACCAACCATCTTCGGTCCCCGCAGCAACCTGGCGGCCTTGTGGGATCAACAAGCCGAGGAAATGGTCCGTCAACTAAACACGAATCGATCCAGCGACCCTTCACAGCCGATGGACCAGGTCGAAATAATCGCTCGCGAGAACATCCAGAGAATCTATCAAATCTCGGCCCGGCTGCGCCAGCAGGAACTTGATCTCCTGGAACGCGATGTCCGCCGCCTCCCCGAAAACGCAGAGCTGCAGCGCCGTGTCGGCCTCCTCCGGCATCTGTTCGGCTGGCACAAGGAAGCGGAAGCGGCGCTTTTGGAAGCCACCCTGCTGGAACCGCGAAACCCGGCGCTGCTCGAGTACCTGGCAATCTACTACAGCGACACCGGCCGCCCGGGGGACGCTCTGCCGCTTGTGGAACGCATCCTCCGGCTCAAGCCCAAACATCCGCGGTACGAGGCGATGCGGCAGGAAATATTGGAGAAGTCCAAAGACTAGCGCAGCCACTGCGGTCACAAGATTACACCGCGTGGACGCGGTGGCCAGGCGAGCCTAAACTAGAGGCTGCCCTCTCCCGGAAACGCACTTTATGCCCGCCCTTGATTCTCAAAAGCCCTCCGCGGAGGAAGACCGCCCCAGCCGCTCGCTGCCGCCGGTGGAAGCCCCCACGGGGAGCTTCATTCTGCAGCTATTCTTGATTCCGCTGGTGATTGTCACGATGGTGGTGATGGTCTGGCTGATGTTCTCCTGGCTCGCTCACATGGGGCAGGATGACCCGAAAACCATCATCCAGCAGCTTCGCAAGCGGGACGACAGCTTTGGGCAGCGAGCCTATGAATTGGCCGAGCAGCTCCGCAGCCCCGACCCGCAATTTGACAAACTCCGCAGCGATCCCGAGTTGCTCGGGGAACTCATCAGCCTCCTCGAAGCGGACTTGGACTTTAAGACCAAAGACAAGCCGGACGAAGCCCGGCTGAAGCGGCGAATGTTCCTTTGCCGGGCCATTGGCTCGTTCCAAATCGCCGATGGCCTGCCGGTGCTGCTCCGCTGTGTGAAGGATTCCGCCAGCGAGAATGTCAACGTGCAGCTCAGTGCCTTGGAAGCGATTACCACGCTGGCGAAAAACGTGGGGGCGGAAGAAGTTCGCGAAGAGAAAGACGTTCTCCCCACAGTTCTGGCTGCTTCTCGTGAAGCGGACGATGAATCACCCCCCCCGCCAGCGAATTCAAAAGATGAAGAGTCCTTCTATAAGCCGCGCGGCGAGGTCCGAGCGGTGGCGGCCTACACCTTGGGTGTGTTCGGCGGGCCGGAAGCCGAAGAGCGGCTGGAGAAGATGTTGATTGATACCTATCCCAATGCCCGCTACAACGCCGCCACGGGACTAGCCCGCAATGGCAACCTGCGCTGCATTCCGGTCCTGAAAGAAATGCTGCAGACGGACAATCCCTTGGCCGCCAAGGACGAGCGCGGAGAGCGCGACAAGGACAACAAGCGGGTCATTGTCCTTCGCAACGGCATTCAAACGACCGTCATCCTGGCACAAAAGAGTCCCACGGCCGATCTGGCCCCGCTCCAAGAGTCTTTGCAGAAGATCATCGACTCCGACCTGGCAGCCATCAAGAACGATCGCAGCAAGCTGAAAATCGCCGCTAAGGAAGCTCAGCGCATGCTGGGAAAACGAAAGTAATTGGGTGGCACGCCCACGGCTCTGCGTGGGCGTGATGTTTCGTTCGCCATTTAACCACTCACGCTGGCTTGGAAAGCTCTTTCACCAGCTCATCCCGAATCGACTTCTCGATCTGGCCGCGGAAAAACGCCGCAGCCAGGGGAAGCTTGCCGTTCACGTTAACGCTGGCTTCACTCACCTCCATCGTCCCTTGGATACCCATGCCGAAGACACTGAAGCCGAAGTGCAGAGTGCTTCCCTGCCACTCGCCGCGGGCGTCCGAGAGTTTGTCCCCATGATCGCGGCGCACATCCTCCAAAAACGTCTTCAGCCGTTCCGTGGCGGCAGCAATTCCGAGGTTGTGGTTAACCGATGTGGCGAATCCGGGCATGATGTCTCCGAGATGGACCTGCGAATTATTCCTGGTCCTCATCGTTATAAGTGCGGCGGTCGGATTCGCTCCAGAGGGGGAGACCGTGCCGCAGTCGCTCGGCGAGGATGGCGAGTTTCTCTTTGGAACCGGGCATGGCGACGGTGGGGGGCAAATCTTTGGCATCCTGGCCGGCGGGTTCGTATTCCCAATCTCCTTGTTTGATCGCTTCAAGTAGGGAGCGAGACACAGATGTTCTCCTGAGGGTTGAAGGATGGAACGAGGCAAGAAAACGCACGAACTGACAAGCTGCTTCACAAGACCAAGACACAGGCTTATGAAAGCGGAGAGGTCAGTATCAAAACAGCGGGGGGCGGCGTCAAGCAGCGAATGTCGCTTTGGCGGGGGGTGAAAAATGATTCGTCCCTTCCCTAGTTGACAACAGAATTTCCGCAAAGCCCGCTACCAGCGTTTCATCAACCGTTCCCACCCGGCCCGCGCAGCACACCGCTCCACGAACCGCGACAAAATCGGCACCCAGCGGAAGTAGCTCGCGAGTGAGCGCTAACGTGAGAGAGCCGGCGAGGACGGACATGAACCCGGCGGCGCGTGCAGCACCAAGTATTTGCGACAATTCTTTTTGGGAAAGATAACTTAAAATCGTCCCTTCCGTCTTGCGAAAAGTATCGAGCAGAATCGCGGAGCAGCCGCAATCGATGGCGGCTCGCAAAATCTCTTCGGGAGGCGGAGCGCCGGCGGATTGCCAGTCCGCATAAATGACGGCAACGCGACGAGTCTCCGGTCGTAATTCTTGAAGCACCTCTTGCCAACGCTGCCGCCAACTTGCAATTGCCCCGCAGCCGGCAAGGCCCAGCTTGGCGAACTGATAGCCGGCCAGGCTGTCTCGCCAAGATGCAATTTGCTCGGGAGTCACATCTCTCAATTCCCCCAGTGCCGCGCTGCATGGGACTTCCGTGGGGACGACGCGGCGAACTTCCCGCCAGACTTCCGGTGTTGCCGCGCCGAGCGAACCGTGCCGAGGCTCTTTCACATCCATTAGCGCCGCTCCTCCTCGCAGAGCCGCCAGTGCTTCCGATGCATCACGGACGCTTACCAGCAGGCGTGTCATGGAGAACTCTCCTGCTGTGCCTTTGCCGCCGTCTGTTCCTTTCGCTCCCTTTGCACCTCCACCAGTCGTTTATTCAAGTGTCGCATCGCCGTTTCGCCAATCGGCTCGCACCAGGCGCCGCGAAGGGTGATATACCCTTCGCACCAGTGGGCGAAGCGCGGGTTCACGTCGCGGTGCTTCCAGTCCGAGGCCGACTCCGCCAGTCGTACAATGATGTTCGTTGTTTCCGGCTCTTTCCCTTTCACGGAAGGCAGGTTGCTCGCCCCTTGGCCGACGAAAAAAACCTCGACCACTTCAATCGGCACACGGACCGGTTCCACGCTGCCGAGATAGACCAACAATTCCCCCGGCTCGTAAGCGACGCGCGGCTGCGACAGCGAATGACCCAGCGATCCGATAAGGTAGATGCCGAAGAGCGCAATGAGTCCCCCCGGAAGCATCCACCAGAACGAGGCTTGCGTGATCAAGGCGATCGCCACTCCCCAAGCCCCGGCCAGCACGGCCAAGGCAGGCAGAATCATCCCCAAAAGGAGCGCTCGGCGGTTCGGACGTAACCAGACTTCAGGCATGGGGACATCGAGAGAAAGGTGAAGTCTCCGTTGTAACAAATGAGCCGCAGGGGCGCAAGGAGCGGGATTTGTGCTTGCCGCGTGGCCGATGGTGGGCGACAATGGTGTTTCCCGCCGACTTTTCCCACCTGAACCAATCCCACCCATGAGCCGACTCTTGCAGCGACGCAGTTTTCTCGGACTTGGCATGGCCGGCGGGCTTTCCCTTTGGGCCGGAACTTCTTTCGCCGGTGCCAGAACCGAAGCGAAGCTCGCCAAGGCCAAAAGCGTGCTCCTCATTTATGAGCAGGGGGGGCTTTCTCACATTGATACCTGGGATCCCAAGCCGGAAATCCCCCTTGACCATCGCAGCCCCCACGACGTCATTTCGACCAAAGTGCCGGGGATGCAGTTCACGTCGCTGCTCGCCAAAACGGCTCAGGTGGCTGATAAGCTGACGGTCGTCCGGTCGATGTATCACAAGGACGGTGGCGTGAACGGCCACCCGGACGGAACGCAGTACGCTCTCTCCGGCGAAGTTCCCGGCGGACCGGTTGAAATGCCGGATATCGGCGGAGTGGTTTCGCATCGCCTTGGCTCGGCATGCAATTATCTGCCGCCGTACATCATGATTCCGGGAAACCACGAGCAAGCTGCGATGACCCGCCAGGGTTTTCTGCCGCCGGAAACCAAAGTCTTCAAGACGCAAGGGAACCTGGCCGACCCGAAATGGCAGGTTCCCAATCTGGGACTCCTCGCCGGCATCGATCAGCAGCGGTTCCTCGACCGCCGGGATTTGCTCAGCAACCTGAATGTCGGCGTGGCAACAGGATCCGGCCACCGGCTGGAAACCATGCAGTCCCTCCGCGAAAAAACGGTGGACATGCTGACAAATGCCGCCACGCGGAGCGCCTTTCAACTTTCCGAGGAGCCTGACGCCATTCGCGAAAAGTACGGTCGCGGACATCGCGGGCAATGCTATCTGCTGGGACGGCGGCTCATCGAGCGGGGCGTCCGCTTCGTCACAGTCGATGTCCGTGAGCCGCAAACACCCGAGTCCCCCGGCGGCTTCAATATGAACTGGGACCATCACGACCTGATCTACACCAGTGGTTCCTGTGGAACCGTGCGCGATAAAGCCGGTGGGGAAGGACGCTATGGCATCGCCACTTGGCAGATGATGGGGAGCACCGACCAGGGATTCGCCGCCCTGATTGAAGACATGGATCAGCGGGGGCTTTTAGCTGAAACCCTTGTCATCTTCGCCACCGAGTTCGGCCGCACGCCGCGGCTCAACAAATTTCAGGGACGCGATCACTGGGCCCACGGCTATTCCCACGCCTTCGCCGGCGCGGGGGTCCCCGGCGGCCAACTCGTCGGCCGCACCGACAAAGAAGGAGGTTACGTCCTCGACCGCCCCTACCTCCCCGACGACGTCGCCGCCAGCATCTACGCCAAACTCGGCATCGACCGCGGCAAACCGCTCTACACGCCGCAAAACCGCCCCGTCTTCATGGCACACTCGGGCAAGGTGATTGAGGAGCTGTTTTGACGAGAAGAATCAAAGTCACGGATGAAACACGGATTGAACAGGGAAGAATGGGGTAGAATGAGGGCGGGATCGAGCCAACGTTGTCCGAGTGCCTAGACGTGCATCCCCCTTCCGACTATCGCCGTGCACTTCGTCCACCGCAGTTCTCTCTGCGAACGTTGCTCCTGCTCATTACGCTCTTGGCGGTGTTTTTCTCGCTGATCAATCTGGTCCATCCGCTGGTAATGACCGGGCTGACGCTACTGGGAATTCTCATCGCGGCGCATGTGGCGGGGAACGTCATCGGTACTCGGCTGCGAGAGATTGGGGACCGGCCGATGACCAAGGATGGGAGGGATATTCCCCCGCAGCGTTTCCATCCGCAGATTGACCGGACATATTTTGCTCCGCCAAGCGATCTGGCCAAAAAAGTGTCGCTTGGCCTTCCGGTTCTGATCGTCACCACGACTGGTGTTTTGGTCGGCGGCATTGCCGGAGGCATCTGGGGCTATCTGGCCGCGGGAAGTAGCGGCTGGCTGAACATCGCGGTGGGCTTCGTCGCGTTCGGGTTTCTCGGCGGTTTTGTTTCCTTCGCCATTTACAGCTTTACCCAGGTCCTTTTAGGGGCCTGGTCACAGGCTTCCCGACCTTCCACCCCAGCGAATCGGCCGGAAAACGACGCCGGTTACCCCTTGTAAGATGGCACCCCTTTCGCGATATTAAGGGGCTTCCCTTTTTGTTAGTGTGAGGCAGGAGTTTTGCCAGATGGCTCGCTACCACGGTCCCAAAGGACGTATTAATCGCCGGCTTGGAACGCTTGTTTACGAGAGCGCCGGTGCCGCTAAGGCCCTCGATCGCCGCAGCGATAACCCCCCCGGCATGCATATCCGCGGCCGGCGGCTTTCCAACTGGGGCAAAGCCTCAGCCGAAAAGCAGAAAATCAAGCATTATTACGGCCTCCTGGAGAAGCAGCTTCGCCGCTATTACCACATGGTGGTAGCCAAAAAGGGAAACACCGGCGAGCAGCTCCTTTCCATGTGCGAACGGCGGCTGGACAACGTCATCCGCCGGGCCGGCCTGACCAAAACCCGCCCGCAAGCCCGCCAGGGGATCGTCCACGGCCACTTCTTCGTGAACGGCATCAAGGTCACCAGCCCCTCCTACAGCCTGCGTGCCGGCGATGTGATTTCGATCCGCCCCAACGAAGCCATCTTTAATCTCTATAAGGGTGCGTCGGAAAACTCCAGCACCAACACTCCGGACTGGATTACGTTCGACGCCGAAAGCCTGCGAGTGACCATGGTCGGCCTCCCAGGCGCGAGCGACTTCAGCCTGCCGGTGGAAGTCAACATCGTGGTCGAATTCCTGGCGCGGTAGTTAATCGGACTCGCAAAAAGTGGGGTAGGCTTCCAGCCTGCCCTGACCTGATTCTTGCCGGGCAGGCTAGAAGCCTACCCCACCACAACCATGCACACGCCGCTTGTCGTTCTCGGTGGAGGCCCCGGGGGCTATGCCGCCGCTTTCTTTGCCGCTGATGAAGGGCTCGAAGTCACCCTTGTCGAAATGGAGCCGCGACTCGGAGGAACGTGCCTGTTGCGGGGCTGCATCCCCAGCAAGGCCCTGCTGCACGTCGCCCGTGTGATTGCGGAAGTCGATGAGCTTCGCGGCGACTGGGGGGTCGAGTTCCCGCAGCCGAAGATTGAAATCGAAAAAGTCCGGGCCCGCAAGGACAAGGTCATTACCACACTCTCCGGCGGCCTCAAGCAACTTGCCAAGCGCCGCAACGTCAAGGTCATCACCGGCAAGGGAGTCTTCGAGAACTCGACCACCATGCGGATTGAAGGGGACGACCCTTCAATTCCCGAAGGGGGCAAACTCACCTTCGACAAATGCATCCTCGCGACCGGCTCACTCCCCGCCATGCCGGCGGCGTTCAACATCGGTTCCGACCGGGTGATGGATTCGACCGGGGCGCTGGAACTGAAAGACATTCCCGAAAACCTGCTGGTCATCGGCGGCGGCTACATCGGTCTAGAGATGGGAACGGTCTATGCCCAGCTTGGCTCGAAAGTCAGCGTCGTTGAATTTCTCGACGGAATCCTGATGGCGGCTGACCGCGACCTGGCCAAACCCCTTCATAAAAAGCTCAGCGAACTGTTCGAAAACCGCATCTTCACCAATACCAAAGTCGGCTCACTAGGTCTCCGTGGCGACAAGGTAGAGGTCGCCTTCGAAGGTCCGGGAAAATTCGGCACCGAACTGTACGACCGCGTCTTGGTTTCCGTCGGTCGCCGCCCCAACACCAAGGGGCTGGGCCTGGAAAATACGCAGGTGCAAGTGAACGACAAAGGCTTTGTGGTCTGCGACAAATCGATGCAGACGACCGATCCCAATTTCCTGGTCATCGGGGACATCGCCGGCGAACCGATGCTGGCCCACAAAGCCTCGCACGAAGCCCGCGTCGCCGTCGAAGTCGTCCTCGGCAAGCCCGCGGCATTCGACAAGCTCTGCATTCCTGCTGTCGTCTTTACCGACCCAGAACTGGCCTGGGTGGGGCTCACCGAAGAGGAGGCCAAGAAAGAGGGGATTCCTTTCGAAGTCGCCCTCTATCCGTGGGCCGCCAGCGGCCGGGCACAGGCGATTGGCCGGACCGAAGGACTCACCAAGTGGATCCTCGATCCCGAAACCGAGCGTCTCCTCGGCTGCGGCATCGTCGGGCCGGGCGCCGGGGAACTCATTTCCGAAGCGGCCCTGGCAATTGAAATGGGCTGCGAGGTTCGCGATCTCACCGAAACCATTCATCCTCACCCCACGCTCGGCGAAACCCTGATGAACGCCGGCGAGACCTTCTATGGCACCGCGACGGAAATCTACAAGCCGAAGCGGCCAAAGGCGTAGTTGGCTGAGTGCCACGCCCACGGCTCTGCGTGGGCGTGCGGCCACCTGTGCCAATCTCTCACGACTTCTTCGTCGGCGCGGACTTGACTCATCCCTGGGATCTCCTTCAGAGACCCTTATCTAGCCCCTGCCGGTATTTGTGAATCCTGGGGCATCGTAGTCAGCAACGTCCCCTCCCCTTAGGAGCGCGGTAGCGGCGAAAAGAGGGCGGCGTAAGGCGTAAAGAGGTCGCCCGTGTCATCATCGTTGCGCAACGATGAGTCGCGTTGGTCGCAATGATGGCGACGCTCATCCGCAGTTCCACCATTCTACTGCTCCGGCTGGGGCTTTCTTGTTCGCTCGCTTTCGCTCAACCACTTGCGCAGTGGGCGGGGTTCTAACGCCGCTGCCGCGGCTGGAGAACATTACTTCTGGCATTTGGCCAATCGCTGGTCTTAAAATGTGCTCCGTTCAAAATCCTTCGTTTTGTTTTCGGAGGCTCGCATGGCCCACACGTTCACGCGGCTCTACCTTCACATTATTTTCAGCACCAAGCATCGCCAGCCGTTCATTGACTTTGAACTAGAGCAGCGGCTGCATCCGTATCTAGGCGGCATCATCCGCGAACTCGGCGGCGTTCCGATTCGCATCGGCGGCGTCGCGGATCATGTCCATCTGCTGGCCCAATTGCCCGCCACCTTGGCCGACGTAGTGCGCGATATTAAATCCAACTCCTCCGGCTGGGTTCACGACACGTTTCCATCGCACCGCGAATTCGCCTGGCAAATCGGCTACGGCGGATTTAAGGTCAGCAAGTCGGTGTTGACCGATCTTGAGCTTTACATCGCCCATCAGAAGGAGCACCACGCCAGAGAGAAATTCGAGACGGAATACATCAGGTATTTGCAGAACAACGAAGTCGAATACGACGAGCGGTTTGTATTTGATTGAGATTTGCAGCCGCGACAGCGGCGACCGGAACCCCAGCCCACAGCGCAAGCTGTGGGAAGGCGACGCACCATGTCGATCAAGAGCCGCGGCAGCGGCGAAAGAATCGCGGCATGTCCAAACGGTCGCCAATGGTCGTGCCGCAGGGAGGAGACGATTGCTCGAAACTCCACCCACAAACCGCGTGATGAATTCAGCCCCCCCCGATTCATCACCCCCTACGGTATGAAAATCAGGGGTCTGTGATGAATTGGGGCCTTCCCAATTCATCACCCGTGGCATCTTTACCCCCCGAAAGCATAGCCACCCAAGACGGAACAGTCCCGTCCGTTTTTCGCGATGTAGCTTCGCGAATTTCCACCACAACCAGGATGTCAAAGATCAAAGCCCGCTTGCTAGCGGACCGCCAATAACAATCACAACTGTATACTGTTCTATTGTAACCGTCAAGAGGGCGGACGCCATTTTGTCCAAAATTCTTTAGAACCGTTTTGCAGCCGCGGCAGCGGCGACCGGAACCAAGCCCACAGCGCAAGCTGTGGGAAGGCAACGCCAATCC
>CAYUJE010000048.1:0-25083 GCA_964444865.1 uncultured Pirellulaceae bacterium
ATCCGCAGCGCCCAGCTCGACGGCAAGGCTGCTGCTCTGGGCCGGAATGAACAGGGTCAAGTCATCTTATTCGTGGAAGGGAAGGGCAAGCATGAACTAAAGCTCTCCCTCACCGCCCTCTTGCAAACTTCCGCCGCCACTCAGACGCTGCAACTCACGCTACCATCCACCGCGGCCACAAAACTCACCCTTTCGGTTCCCGGGAATGTTGAGGTCAAGGCCGGAGCTTCCGTCATCAGCCGGTCGTATGACATGGCGGCGAATGTCACCAAATTGGAGCTACTGCCGCCGCGGGGCGGGCTGTCCGTGGTGATGTCGCTCAACAACAAGACCTTGCAAGATCAGCGGATTGTCATCGCCAATAGCGTGCTGGTGACTGAGATAACCCAAGGGTACGAGCGAATCCATGCCCGCGTCACGCACCGCATCATGCACGGTGCGGTGGATAAGTTTCGCTTCAGTGTTCCCGCGGGATTTGAAATCACACGGGTCGACTCTCCCCTGCTGGCCCGCTGGGAAATGAAGGACGAGATGGTCGCCGGCAAGGAGACTCGCGTGCTGGAAGCCCAGCTTCGCGAGCCGGCGTCCGACATCGTCACGCTCGAAATCTCCGCCACCCGCTCCCCACCTGTTTTCGAAAGCTGGACTTTGCCGCGTCTGGTGCCGCTCGATGTGGCTGGCCAAGTTGCGGTCGTTGGGCTGCTGGTCGAAGACCGGCTGCAAACGGAGAAAATAGCTCCCACGGGCCTGCTTTCGCTCGACGCTGCCGTGCTTGCGTCGGCCATTCCGGAGACCGTCAACAAAGCCGAGCCTGGAGCCCCTAAACGGGTCCGCCAGGTGGTGACTTACTTCGCCCCTGGGGCCGACTATTCCCTCTCTGCCAGCATCACCAAGCCCCCGGCGGAAATGGATGTGAAAACGAGTGCCCTGTTGGTGGTGAGTGACAAAGAACTGCGGCTTTCCGGGCAGTTTGTACTGGCTCCCGCTGCTGAGGACCTGTTCGACATACGGATGAATGTGCCTGCCGATTGGCAGGTCATCAGCGTGATGGATGCCGCCGGCAATCCGCTTGTGATCGAAAAGTATGATGATGCCGCCGGCACCACGCGCTATCGCATTCGTCTGCCGGGCGGCGTCTCCGCCGGGCAAACGAGGGCGATTCGTTTTCTGGCAGTCAGCACACCCAAGTCGTGGCTCGAGAATTGGAGCAGTACCAAGCTCGACTTCCCCCAATTCACCGTGGACGGTGCCACATCGGAAAGCGGTGCCGTTGGTATCGCCGTGGAAGACGACCTGACCGTTCGTCCCGATAAACTCACGGGACTCACACCCCTGTCTGACGAAGAGCGCCGCCCACTCGTTCCCGAAGGTCAATCGCTGTCGCTTGCCTATCGGTTCGAGGCCCGCCCCTTCGCGGCATCACTGGCTGTGGAACGGACTGCGGCCTCGCTGGCCGCCGAGATTTATTCCTTCTTCACGCTCGAGACCGACAGTCTCAAGGCGTTTTACGAAATTCATTACCTGGTGCGTGATGCCCGCACTCGCGAAGTCGTCTTTTCGCTTCCCGAAGGAACTCCCAAGGAAGTTTCGATCCTGGGTTTTGAAGGGACCGTCGTTAAAGAAACCACGATGACCAGCGAAGGGGGCCGCAACCGCTGGGTGGTGCAGCTGGCCGAGCGTCAGCGAGGAGAAGTGCGAGTCACTGTGCAATTCACCAAGGCTTACGACAAGCCGGAGCCGAAGGGACTTTCGCTGCCGCTCTTGCGGGCGGAAGGGGTGGAGCATCAGTCGGTGCTGGTCGGCGTGGAAGGAAGCCCCGAACTGGATATTCAGGTGAAGACGGATTCACGTTCCGTGGACGTGGGGGAATTGTATGGCGCTTCCCAGTACTTTCCTTCTCCTCGACTCGTCGGAGGCTTTGGCTATGTCGGCGGCAAGGCCGAAGTGAAGGTGGACGTGCTCCGCCGGACGCAATACGCGCTGCCGGCCGCGCTGGTGGAACGGGCGGAACTGGTAACAAGAGTCGCCAAGAACGGCAAAAGCCAGTCGGTCGCCCGGTACGCATTCAAAACGAAAGCTACGCTCCTCGAAATCCGGCTGCCGGAAGGATCGACCCTGTGGTCCGTATTTCTCGATGGCCAGCCGACGAAACCGCAGCGGGAAATTGCGGCGGGGGCCGGTGATGCTCCGACGGTTCCAGACCGCCTTTTGCTGACCTTGCCTGCCCAGTCCGATTCAATTCGGCGTGATTTGCAGGTTGTCTATGAAACGAAGGATCAATTGAGCGCGGCCGGCGAAGTGCAATCGCAAGCACCCGGGCTGTTAGTTCGGGCCGAGAGCAGCAAGGATGCCGTGGAGGTTCCGCAGGCCAATCTGATTTGGACTTTGATCCTTCCCACCGGATACGAAGTCCGCCGCAGCGTAGGTTCGGTCTTCACCCAAGAAGTCCAGCCGCGAGAAGTTGCTGCGGTTCGTGCGGCAAAGTGGCTGTGGAAATTGGCGAATGTGAATCCACTGCCGCGAGGCGGGGAAAGGTTTGCGAGTGAAACATCAAGGCCCTATGGACTGGCAAAGCAATCAAGAACCGAAGCGCTCTTCGATGACGCGCGGAGCATGTATGGGGACGAGGCAGGCGCACCGATGGCCCTTGAAATAGCTCCTTCTGCGGCTCCCCAGGTCGACATGTCCGAAGCCAAGCCCCAGGAGGCCATGCCCGAATTAGAAAAGAAAGAAGAACCGGCAAGCGAAATTCCTCCACCGGCAACTCCACCCCCCGCCGCCGAACCCGCCAAGCCGGCAGCGAAAGCGCCGGCGGATGATAACGGGCCGAGTGTTGCCTTCGGCCTCACACCGAACTCTGCCCCTACACCGACCCTGAGCCTCGAAATCAAGCAATCCCAGCAATGGGCCGAGCAAGGCCTTTCCAGCCTGAACATCGACGTCCAAAACGACACCAGCTCTTCTGCCGTCTCGTTCCACAGCTTGGGGGAACAGCCTGAGTTGCGGGCGTTTGTGGTGAATGACCGCCGAATGAATTGGGCGGCTTCGGGAGTGGGGATGCTCCTGTTTTTGATTGGAGTTGCTTTGATGAAAAAGCCGGCTCGCCAAAGGGGGACCTTCGTGATCATCGTGATGCTGGCGGCTACCGTGCCGCTCCTGCTCACCTCGATGCTCGATACCCTTAGCCCGATTTTTGATGCCGCTTTCTTCGCCGCGTTATGGCTGATTCCGTTTTACCTGGTCGCGGCAGTCGTTTGCCGAGCTTGGAAGTGGATTTCGGCGAAGACCCAGGGCTTGTTCGCGGATCGCACTGAATCGAATGCATCGCAATCGCCCGTTTCCGCGACGGTGGTTACGAGCGTACTCCTATTGATGCTCATTGGCAGCTTCGCGCCGCCATCGGCGCAGGCTCAATTGCCGGTGGAGATCAAAAACATCAAAGATCTCATCCCGTTTCTCGATGCTGGCGGGCCGATCGCTGTTCCCAAGGATGCGATCATCATCCCCTACGATGCGGACAAAGAAGACGGTCTGAAGAATGCCGAGAAGGCACTGGTTCCTTATGAGAAATATGTGGAATTGTGGAATCGGGCGAACCCGGACAAAAAACTCACTACGGTTCCGCCGCCGGCTTCATATGCTCTTGCGGGGGCCAACTATACCGCTCGGCTTGAGGAGAGTGATGCCTTGCTCGTCACGGGCATGATGGAAATCGAACTTTATACCGACAAGCCCGTGACTATTCCGCTCACGCTTGTGGGCGGAGTGCTCGCGAAAGCGACCCTCGATGGCCAGGCAGCACGGATTCAAGTCGTGCAGCCCGTCCCCGCCGCACCGAATGCACCGCCGGAGCAGAAGGCTCAGATGCCCAATGCGCCAGGGGGAGTGCCCGAAGCTGTTGCGTTGCTCCACGCCAGCGGCAAGGGACGTAAGAAACTCGAAATCTCCATTCGCATGGGACTGGAACGCCGGGGTGGCTGGCGGATTGTGGCCGGCAGAGTCCCCGCCGCTGCTGCGACCGCGCTGACGCTGACGGTGCCTGCCGAGAAGACCGAAGTTCGCCTTTCCGGTTTATTCGACAAGGGAAATTATGAAAGCGCCAAGGCCAACGACGAAGTGCAGACGGCTCTGGGGGCGGATGGTTCGCTCAGTTTGCAGTGGCGGCCGAAAGTGGCCGAAGGGATGGTGGATCAGAACCTGACTGCTCAAAGTGCGGCCGTAGTGGATGTCCGTGAAGATGCCCTCCGCATGGTCTGGCAGGTCAAGCTCGATTTCGGTCGTGGCAGCCGCGATACCTTTAAGCTGACTGTGCCGACGGGTTATCTCGTGGAGCAAGTGACCGGCGAGAACATTCGGGGCTGGCAGGCGAAGGAAGAAAACGGCCGGCAGTCCATTGACATTACTCTGCTCAAAGCGGCGACCGGCAGTGAACACCTGACCGTCCAAATCAGCCGACGCGGCCTGGTTGGCGAGGGGGATCTGGCCACGTTTGCCGCGCCCGATCTGCGGGTGGATTCCGCCGCCCTCCATCAAGGCGAAATCGCCATTCGCCGCAGCCGCCGGCTCGATGTGCGGAGCATCACTGTGGCGGACCTCGCCCGGGCCGATGCCGATGGCCAGACGTCTGCGGCTGAACAACTCGCCAACAATACCGACGCCGCGGGAATCGAACTGGTACCCTTCCAGTCTTACCGCTTTGTGCGGGAGCAATTCAAGCTCACTCTTTCCGCCGGCAAGCTGCCGCAAGAGACGGCTGCCCTGGTGCGGATGATTGTTCGGGCCGAGGACCGCGGTGATTCGCTCGATGCCCTGGTCGAATACCAGGTCAAGGGTGAACCGCTGTACCGGGCCCGCATCTATCTTCCGGCTGGCCTGCAAATCGATCGTCTGAGTGCGTTGGATGGCAGTGGTGCCGAAGCGACCATTGAATGGGCCATCAACACCGAAGAGGTAGACGTTGCTGGGAAAAAGGAAAAGCGAAAACTCCTGACGGTGCACCTCCCCATCGGCCAGCCGCAGCGATTCTCTCTGAAGCTGCTGGGACAACTTGGAAAACGGACCAAACCCGGCGAGCTTCCGATTCCCAAGCTGGAAGTTCTGGATGTGCAGCGGCAGGAAGGGGAAATCGTTATCGCGCCGGATCGGGACATGGACGTGGACGCCAGCAGTTTGTCGGGGCTCGAGCGGGTTCCCGGCATGGAAGTCGTCGGCTGGCTCAACGAACAGCAGCGTCCGCTGGCAAAGCTGGCCTTAAAATTCCGCTCCGCCAAATACGATGCCCAACTCAAGTTCACTCCCCGCACACCGAAAATCACTGCCACCACGCTGACGAACGTCCACATTACCCCCAAGGAAATTCAAGAGACATTGTTTTTCCGCTTCCACGTAGTGGATGCGGGCGTGCGCGAGCTTTCTGTCATTGTTCCCAAGGCTTTTGAGAAAGCCCGCCTCCCGGAAGCTCTCCGCCAAAGCGGCCGTGTGCTTCAAAAAATTGTCGAACCGGCGACTGGCCCGGACGGCAAACCGCTCGCGGGATGGGTGAAGATTCGCTTTGTACTTCCGGAGTTTGTGGATGGCCAGATTGACTTGGGCCTGACTTACGACCGATTACTAACGGAGCAGAAGCAGGTGGTGGCTATTCCCGATATCGCCCAGGGGCGGTTGGAACAGCGATTCATGGTGCTGGAAAACTCGGGTCGAGACGAAGTGATCGTCGATTCCTCCTCCGGACTGGAAACACTCACCGAGGGACAAAATGCCTGGGATCAGCTAAGCACATTCCTCGGCGACAGCAGTTCCATAACGCAGGCATTTGCTGTTTCGTCGAATGCGTCATCCCCGCAACTCGTCTTTAAGACGCAGGTCCGCCAGCGTGCCCAACAGACTCAAGCCAGCATCGGCATGGCGGATCACTTGCTGGTCGTCGATGAGTTTGGCACCTATCGCAGCCAGGTGGAATTCAAGGTCGCTAACGAAACCGAACAGTTTCTCGACGTGCAATTGCCCGAGGGAGCCCGTCTGTGGGTGGCTATCGTCAACGGCGAGCCGGTCAAACCGGTGGAACCGACCACAGCCAAGCCGGGTCTCATTCGCATTCCCTTGATCAAAACAGCTCAGGGGGAAGGAGACTATCCGGTCATTCTCAAGTTCGGCGGGCGGATTGAGCCAGTCCGTGATTTGGCCGAGGTGACTTTCCCGATGATCAAGGTCGTCAACCTGAACGTCGAGCAGAGTCACGTCAAGCTGTATCTACCCAAGAACTTTCGCTGGAACTGGGCGGAATTCGGCGGCACGATGCGGCTGGTGCCCCGCACGGTGTTCGTCAAGGAAGACGCCAATTATTACAACAAACAAATCATGCAGTCCAAGCAATTGTGGGAGAGCGGCGATGACTACACCAAGGTTCGTGCCAGCAATAACCTCAGGAAAATTGAGGGGGATCTTTATCGCTACAGGGCAGCCAATCCGAATGAAGCAACCGTCATCGATGCCGAGAACTCGGAGAACGAGAAATTGTTGAAGGAATCCAATGAAGAGCTTTCCAAACAGCAAGAGATGGTCGTGGACGGGACCGATAACCGGGGACGTTTGAACGAACTCTGGTCAGCCCAAAAGCAGGAACGGACCAAGAACAACGCCGCTGCCTACGGCAGCAATTTTGACTCTCCCAATCAGCCTCCGCCCCAGGCTCCAGTTTCCGGCAAGCCGCAGTCTTTCAATCCGGCGTGGCTCGCCCAAAACTCACTGTCACAGAAGGGTGCTCAGATGCCCGGCAAAGATGGCGACAAGGGAGGCAAGTCCGCCGAAAAACCCGGTGGTAAAAATGGAGACGACATGGCACCTGCTTCCCGCGTTGCGGTCGGCAGAGGGGGTAAATCTTCCAGCCAGAAGTTTAATCAAGCCCAAGCGGGTGAAGGAAAAGAAAGGCTTTCTAACGAAGGGGAAGAGCAATTGCAACTTAATGACTTTAGTCGCCAGCAAATACCCGCTCATGATGCCAAGGAAGGTGCTCAGCAACAGGTGCAGGGGGGGCAGCAAAATGGCCAAAACAAAGCTCAGCAAGAGCTAGACTACGAACGCCGCGACATGCAAAAAGACCAACTCCAACGCTACAGCGAGCGGTTGGACGCTCAGTCCAAGCAGCTTCAGCAACAAGCGGAACAAATGCCTGCTCGCCAGCCACAGGCGGCACAAGACTCTTCCAGCCTTGCCCAGAATGGGGGTATGCCGGGTATGCCTGGACAAGGCGGGCCTCAATCCGGCAGTGGCGGAATACCTGGCGGGTCGATGCCAGCGGGTGGCAGCATGGGTGGCATGGGAGGAGGTGGCTTCGGACCGCAAAATCGGCCGCGCGGCGCGATGGGCCCCGCAATCACTGCGGCGACGGCAAACGCCGGAGATTTCGGCGATCCTAACTCCGGAGTCGCAGCAGCATCAACCGGTGAACCGACCGGCTTCGCCAGCCTCGATGTGGAAATCCCGCTGGACACCAGCAAATACGAAGAATTCCTGTTCTCCACCACCGGGGGCGACCTGGCGATCAATGCCCGCCCCATTTCCAACTTCCTTACCACGCGGCTGACGGGGATCCTCTGGCTGGTGGCGATCATCGCCCTGGGCTGGGTCCTCACTCGCCGCAGTGTAAAGAGTGGACTTGGTGCGGTCCTTCGCTCGCCCATCGCGGGAGTGGCCTTCGTGGTCCTCGGCATTGCCGCCTTGATTGCTCACATCTTGCCGCTCGCCGGCTTGCTGCTGGGAATCGTCGGGATATGCCAAATCACTTCGTGGCTGGTTGCTCGTGGCACTTCCCAACGAGTTGCCGCTTGATGCCAGGTTGTGAAGGTTGGCAGTAAACAGAGCAAATCAACGCGTTCGCACGGTTACGCAACATACCGCTGCACAACCACAGCGCTCGCCTGTCCCTGCGGAGTGATACTGAGGTTGATGAAATTATCGCCGGACGATGCATCCTCCGACGTGACGACCTTTACGGGGCATTGCGGGTCGGGCGTCTCGTAATTGAGGGTCCGGAACAGACGGCCATGCTGGAGTGAGAGAATGCTGGCAATCAACTCCACGAGCCCGCTCCCGGCGCCAAGATTGCCAAAGTAGCTTTTGGCAGCCGTGACGGGAACATCGGGGTGGGAGGCGAAAATCTCCTGGATTCCCTGGGCTTCGGCAGCATCGGATTTGTGCGATCCCAGACCGTGGGCATGGATATGGCCAATCTGTTTGGGCGTCAGACCGCTCGTTCGAAGTGATTGGGCCAAAACATTCCGAACCGCTTGATCCAGGCGACCCACGCCAAACTCATCGGTCACGGAACTCGACCCAAAGCCGATGACTTCCCCCAGAATCGTCGCTCCGCGAGCATGGGCATAATCCAGCTCTTCGAGCATGATCGCGCCGGCACCTTCGCCAATCACCTGCCCGGATCGTTGGAGGTCAAAGGGACGACAAAGAGTGGCAGGATTGCCGTTCCCTTCGGCAATTTCTTCCTGAGTAACCACATGGACCGTGCGGGCAACATGGATGCGGGTGCCAGTTGCGCCAGCAATCATCACATCGGCATGGCCGCGAGAGATTGTCTGGTAAGCTTCATTGACCGCCAAGTTGCTGGAGGCTTCCCGCATGGTGAGCGAGTTGTTCGGCCCATGCAAGTCGTTAAAGATGGCAATATGGGCAGCCGGCAGATTAGGCAAGTATTTGAGCAGCCAGAGCGGGTCGATGGTGCTCTTGAACTTATCGCCCCAGTTGGTGAAATCAAACTCTCCCCGCTCGTTCAGGCAACTGCGGATTCCATCGGCGAAATCCTGGGGCAGGGTCATCATATAATCCGAGCCATACAGCACCCCCACCCGGTCCCGGTCCACATCCGTCAACGACAATCGGGAATGAGCAATGGCAAGTTGAGCCACCGCCACACCCATTTGGATTTCACGGCACATCATCTTCAAGCTCTTCTTGATGTTTCGTCCCATCGTCTTTTCGAGGGGGCCAAAATCTTCAATCGAGCCAGTGAAATCGCGAGCTTCTCCTCCAACCTTCGTCGGCAAAGCATCGGCAGGAACCGACTGGAGAGCCACGACACCGCTTTGGCCAGCCGACAGCGCTTGCCAGAGCTTCTCTGGGGAGTTCCCAAGCGGGCTAACGAGTCCCAGGCCAGTTACAACGACGCGGCGCGACATGCAGAAAAGCATCCAAGAGGGTAAATCGTACTAACCTCGCATCTGCCCAAAGTGGCAGGCGAGGGTAAGGCTGGTCCATCAGATAAATATCCTGAAGACCTGCCTCATTTTAGTAGGACAGTTGCTAACCGTCGAGGTGCGGCTCCGGAATGGAGAGCGCGATGACGGACAGCTGGTAAAGATCGCTGGGTCTGGGGCGGCCATTCGTATTGCCTTGCTTTTAAACAAGGCGCACGGTTGAGCGGGCCGACAGTTCATACTCGGCGGCTAGACCCATTGCTGAACGTCGAGCGTCAGATTTGCCCGTTCCTCGGCACTCATCGCGGTGATGTCGTCACGCACCGCAAAGAATGCGGCTACGACTTCGGGGTCCCATTGCTTCCCAGCACCCGCCTTCAAGATCTCATCAACCTTGGCCGAATCCATGCCTTTGCGGTAGGGTCGGTCGCTGGACATTGCGTCAAATGCATCGGCCACCGCCACGATTCGAGCCAGTTTGGGCGTTTGATCCCCGGTGAGCTTAAAGGGATAGCCGCGACCGTCCCACTGTTCGTGGTGATGCAGTACGGCGGGGAGGACGCTGGCAAACTGGCGAATGTCGGCGAGGATTCGATAGCCCAGTTCCGGATGCTGCTTGATCTGGTCGAATTCTTCGTCTGTCAGTTTTCCGGGTTTGCGGAGCACGGCGTCATCGATGCCAATCTTCCCAATATCATGCAGCAGGCCTGCCATATAGAGCGTGTGCAACGTCGCGGGATCGTGTCCCAGTTCTTTGGCCAATCGGACGGCTACGCGAGCCACGCGGTCGCTATGTCCACAGGTGTATGGATCCTTGGCGTCGATGGCCGATGTCAGCGCTCGCACCACGCTTGCCAAAAACTCGCTTTGCTCGCGATACAGGTCGCGGTTGCCTGCGTGGATGCCGACCATCGCTCCGACAGAGTTGAGGAGGCTAGCCTCGACGGTCCCAAATTCGCCTTCTTCGCGATGATTGAATGCCGCTAGCCAACCAAAGATTCGATCCCCTTCCGCGACAGAAACCACGATGAGTTGCCGGATTCCAGGAAATCGCCAACCCGTAACCGTGGTTGCCCTGTCGTTCATGACACGAGGGCCGCACTCGGCATTGAGTTGCAACTGCTCGATCAATTCGGTGAATTCAACATTATTGACAGGGCAATTCCCTGAACTGAGAAGGACGCTTTCGGTCCTCGCCTTGTAGGTGTTTTCACCCGTCCGAGCGACCGGCAATAGCTGCACCGCAATGGATTGAGCCGGCAAGCAGTCCAGAAGCCAATCCGAAACCATTCGACAGAGATGTTCATCGTCAGCGGAGATGCGAAGGTTCTGGGTCACACCATGGAGCAGGCATATTTCTTCGTAGGTGGTTGCCAGATTGTCCGATAGCTTCTCCACCTCGACCGCGAGTCTCTTACAACGGAGATCCGAAAGTATCTGCGCCTGCACCACCACCGCCAGGCGATACAACGCATCGGGTGACCAAATGGGTTGGCGGCTCATCCACTGCGCAGCCTTTTCATCGCTCAAACCCAGCAACTGAGCTGGACCAGCCAAATTCTCGTTCTGACCGATATTGCGGGTGACAAAAGCCGCTGTCGCGACCACTTTGTCGCCGGTGGATAGGCCAATCGGAATGGCAATGACCAGAATGCTGTCTTCGTCTTGAATGAATTGAGGCTCGCTGCTGGTCATCACTCGGGCCAGCTCTCCACGGAGGGGATCGTTGCTTCCCGGCAGGAGAGTGGCGTGAGCAAGTTCTCCGGATTCATGCATCCAGAAGCTAAAAGACGTACCAAACGCCCGCCGCAGGATTTCGGAAAGCGGAACAAGTTCGCCGGAAAAATCCGCTTCAATTTGCGGAAAGGCGGTCTGAAACGGATATTCGATTACGGCGGACATGCGCGTGCCCCAAGGATGGTTTAGGCCTCTTCGCAACCGTAGGTCAGATTCCCAATGAGTGCCGAATCCGCAGGATGGTATCCCGCAAAATAATGCTTGACGCGATGAGAATTCGACTTGCAACGGTTAGGACGTCTTTGAGTTTGGGAGATACAACCGCCCCCATGCTTACAGCCGCTGCGACCGGCCGAAGACTAAGGTGGAGTTTGCGTGGTCGCTGGGGCCCGTTCAAGGAATTTCTGGCGCCGGACGATGACGAGTAGATGCGGCACGGACGCCCCGTTCAGCGAGCCACGAGAACCAGGCGGCCATCATGCGCGAGCTTCTTCTTCAAAACTGGCAAATTGCCGCCGGCGTCGTCGCCGTTGCGGCGGTGTTGCTAATCGGCTTCTTTTCACTACGCTCAGCTCCCTATCCCTACGAGCGTCGCGGCGTGATGCTCGGCCCTGCCGAGATTAATTTCTTTCGTACTCTGCAGTCCGCCGTTCGCGAGGATTGGGTGATTCTTTCAATGGTGCGACTGACAGACGTCATCAAAGTTCGCCCCAAAACGCGGCAACACCAGATCTGGCAAAGCCGAATTTTTGGCAAGCACATCGACTTTGTCATCTGTGACTGGGAGACGATGGAAGTAAAGCTCGCCATCGAACTCGAAGACTATTCTCAGCGCCGAACCGACCGCCGAGCCCGCGACCGGTTTGTCAATTCCGCGCTCACTGCCGCCGGACTACCGCTTCTCCGGGTAAAAATGGACGAGAAGTACGAGACGTCTGCGGTGCGGAAGGACATTGAAGAGGCGCTCGGCATCGCCAAGAAGAGAAAACGCTAATCCAAAGACGATGACAACCATCAGCCGTCGGGGGCCAGGTCTTCGCTTCCCACGCTTCTAGCGGGTTGAATTAATGAAAATCGGCAGGTTTTCTCTTCAGCGGCAAGTCTTTGTCCGTAACGCTTGCACCCCCTGCTGCCATATTCAAGCAACTCCGCTCTAGGAGCGCAGCCAAACAATTTAGGGAAAAATGGTTGACATAAATGTCGGCTTATGAGTACGATAGTGCCGGCAACGCGTTTCTAGGTTGACTCGTTCGTTTGGGATGCACTCTAAGAACAGGGTGCAGGATAATATTTTGCCAAGGAGCTTTATCGTGCGGCATATTGCCAGATGGGGTTTGGCGCTCGCCTTGATTGGTTTTGTGGTCCCGCTTTCGGCGACAGACCTCGACAAGATCGTTGACCAAGAGAATCGAGCTTCGGGCGTAAAGCAGGCCGCAACTTCGATCGTGGGAGATCATGTTTTCTTGCGGAGGGTTTATGTTGACCTCATCGGCCGCATACCCACGGAAGCCGAAATCCGTGAATTTGCCAGTTGGCCCCAACAAGGTCGTCGCGAAAAACTGGTAGATAAGCTCATCGCCGACGAGCGGTTTGCGGATCGCTGGACAATCTTTTATGCGGACATGCTCCGACTTAGGTCCAATGCCACTGGGGGGCCAGCTCTTATTGCTTACGTTCACAATGCCGTGAAGACGGGCATGCCTTATGACGAAATGTGTCGTCGTCTGATTTACACCAACGGCAAGGCCAACAAGGTGCCGGAAGCTGGTTTTATTCTCGGTGACGACGCCGACCCGCTCGCCATGGCCAGCATTACCTCGCAGGTATTCATGGGAGTTCGCATCGGTTGTGCCCAGTGTCACGACCACCCGTTTGACGTCTGGAAACGCCGCGATTTCTATGACATGGCCGCATACTTCGGCAAGACCCGTCGCTACGAAAGCCAATTGACTCGCGTTGTTTATGCCACTGAAGGCGAGCAAAACACAATCCTTTGGCCTCCGGAAGGTTCGGCGCCCGACGCCGAGCGTAAGCCGATCCCTGCCAAATTCCCATTCGGATTGACTGCGTTTGAAAAGAAGCCGGATTATTTGGCCCGTCTTGAAAATGTTCGCAAGGCAAAAGAAGACGCAAAAGCCAAGCCGCTTGCCAAGGGTCCATCCGTGGACGACCTTCTCAACGACACGGCTGAAAAAGTTACCAAGACTGCCAGTGGCAGGCTACCCGAGGCGGGCGTCACTGCCGAAGCTAAGGCGGATATCCGTAAAATCGACCCTTCTGCTGGCGGCTATCGCAGCAGCGAGCTGCGCGAACAGCTTGCAAAGCAGGTGACTGATCCGCGAAATCGCTACTTCTCGCGGGCTCTGGTCAATCGCGTCTGGAAGACCTTAGTTGGTCGTGGATTCGTGGAGCCGGTAGATGACTTCCGAGCCGACAACCCGCCTGCCCATCCAAAAGCGATGGACTATCTCGCGGACGAACTTGTGGCCAGTGACTACGACTTGCGAACTTTGGTCAAGCTGATCGTCACCAGCGATGCCTACCAGCGGGATCACGCTCCGGAAGCGACCGATGAACCAACCCGCCAGGAAATGGAAGTCGCCCTGCTGGCCACACCGATGCGGCGAATGATTGCCGAGTCCATGTACGACAGCGTCGTTACCGCCGGACATTTGTTTGAACCCAAGCACAGCCCCGGCAAGAACACCAAGGTTCTCACCGAAATCGTCCGTGTTCCCAAAGATAGCACCGGCAAACCAGCCGAACTCATCAAGATCGCTGGCAAGCCCGCGATGAAGGGGATGGAAGGAAAAGAAAAAATGGCGGCTGGTGGCGGCAGTTATGCCCTGGAAGAGGCGATTGAACTGGATTTCACGGCTCTGCTCAAGGCGAGCGATGATGAGCCGGAAGTGGACGAGATGAAGGTGATGTCCAAGGAAGAACTCGAAGCTCAGCGCATGATGCAAGAGAAGATGATGCGGACCAAAATGGAATATGTTGAAAAGACCGTCACCCGCACCATCGACGACAATCCCGTGTTCAACACCTCCCTTCGCATGCAGTCTCCCGCCCCCGAAGGGCATTTCCTGCGGGTTTTCGGCCAGCCAAACCGCACCGACCTGGGGGATTTGCGAGACGACAGCGCTTCGATGAGACAGGCCCTGATGATGCTTAACGGCCGCGTCACCCATGAAGCAGCCCGCGTCGGCGACCTTGAGCCTATTGCCAAATTTGTGAATGGAAAGGATGCCAATCCCGAGGAAGCCGTCAAATTCGCCTATCTTGAAATCCTCACTCGCAAGCCGAGCGCGGATGAAATCAAGGAAGGCAAGGATATTATCGCTTCAGCCGCAACAGCGGCCGATGGCGTAGCTGACCTGCGTTGGATTTTGCTCAACTGCAACGAATTCCGATTTCTGCCGTAAACCGCGTGGACTGTGGTTTTTGTAATGTGGTTTCCGTAAATCACGACTTACGACTACCCACCCCTCGCTACTAATAACGATCCACTCATCCACGATTTGACTGAAACCAGAAGGAGTCTAATTATGACCATCGGTTGTGAAGGTTATCGGCTAACGCGTCGCGCCATGCTCGGTGCGACAGGCGCTTCCTTACTGGGGATGAGCATCCCGCGGTTGCTCGCTGCTGCCGGCAAAGATCACGCTGCCAAGGCGGAGAATGTCATTCTTTTTTGGAATGGCGGCGGCATGACTCATATTGATACCTGGGATCCCAAGCCGGGACGTCCGACCGCAGGCGACTTCCAGCCGATCAAGACCTCCGCGCCTGGGGTCGAGATTTCCGAGATTTTTCCCACACTTGCCAAGCAGATGCACCACTGCTCGCTCATTCGCTCCATTGCGGGCACGCAGGGAGACCACGGTCGGGCGACCTATCAACTGCAAACCAGCTATCTACCTGGCCCCAATCTGATTCACCCCGGCATGGGCTCGGTGGTCGCCCACGAGATGCCAAACCTGGGAGATCTTCCCGCGTACATCACCATCAGCGGCCTCGCTCCGCGGGCCGGTTATCTCGGACAGAAGTGCGAGGCGTATTTTGTGCCAAGCCCTGGCGACAAAGACCCCTACCTCGCCTTCCCAGAAGGGATCGCCGAACTCCGCGGCAACAAACGGCTTGAAACTTTGGAAAGGTTTAACAAGCGGTTCAATGGCAACAGCCAGGATGAACGGCTGGTTTCCACGCAGACGTCCATTGATGATGCGGTCAGATTAATGCGGAGCCCAGCTCTGGAAGCTTTCGAACTCGGCAAGGTCGACAAGTCGGTCATCGATCGCTATGGCGACAATCCCTTTGGTCGCGGTGCGCTACTCGCAAAGCGGTTGGTAGAAAAGGGTGTTCGATTCGTTCAGATCAATCGGGGCGGTTTCGACGTGCATTCCAACGCTTTCCCGGCGATGCGTGACCACGGCGAGGTAATGGACCCTGCTTTGGCCTCGCTGATTGCCGACTTGGCCCAGACTGGCATGCTTGAGAAAACAATGGTCATCATGCTCAGCGAATTTGGCCGCACTCCTAAGATCAATAAAGACGAAGGTCGCGACCATTGGGCCAGCGTCTTCAGCTGCTTTATCGCCGGCGGCGGCGTTCGGGGCGGCCAAGTCATCGGTTCATCCGACGAAGATGGCGCCGAGCCAAAGGATCGCCCGGTCAACGTCCCGGATATCCACGCCTCCGTCTGCCACGCCTTGGGCATCGACGCCTCCAAGGAAGTCATGACGCCGCTCAAGCGGCCCATGAAGCTGGTGGACAAGGGCGAAGTTGTCAAGGAACTGTTTGCCTAACCGCGGGGCAAGCTCCTTGCTTGCCCTCCGTGTTGCAGAATGAGTTTGCAAATCACGGCCTGGTGGAGAGCGCTGCGCTTTTCCGCCGGGCCGTTTTGCTAGAAGGATGTTTCTCCGGCACAACCGTAACGTTCGACAAAGGCTACGCCACTAGTAGGTAATGCCCTTGCGGAAATTCTTGACGTTTGGCCTCTCGGAAAATACTGTGAATAGTTTGCCCCTAGCGGCTCGCGTGTTGGCTCTTTTGATTTGGGAAATGCGTATGCGCAAAATTGCGACGTGTCTTTTGTTGGCAATTTCTTCTCTGTCGGTCCTTGGCCAAGAGAAGCCCGCCGATGATAAGTCCTCACCTGTACGCGGTTCGATCGTCGAGGATCGGGCCGCCAAGCAACTCTTGGAAGCGGGGGATGCGCGTCTCGACGCCGATGAAGCGACCAAAGCTGTGGAAATCTGGAAGTCCGTGATCGAGCGATATCCTCGCAGCAAGCACCGTTTCGAGGCGCATCTGCGTCTCGGAAATTATTTTTTGGACCGCGACCGCGCTTATGATAAGGCCCGCGCCCACTTCGAGCAGGTGGCGACGGAAGAAAACCGTAGCGAAGAACAGCGGGCCGAAGCAACTCTCAAGACAGGCATTTGCTTCTATCACGCCCGTAACTTCGGCAAGAGCTTTCAGATCATGAGAGAAGTTGTGGAGAAGTACCCTGTCAGCCCGCAAGTAAACGAGGCGTACTACTACATCGGCCTCGGCCACTTCCAACTCGGCCACTACAGCCGTGCCATCACAGCTCTGGAAAAGGTAGGCACGACGCTCAGTGGAGAAAGCGGCAAGGCCGAGAAGCTCGAAGCGGGCAAGCGGTTCTTCATCAAGATCGAAGATGCGGATTTAGCGGTGCTTGATCCCAGCGAGACCGTCCAGGTTCTCTGCAAAACGACGGGGGGAGATGAAGAGCTTGTCGATGCCTATCCGGTCGGACGCAATGTACGGCTCGTACTGGGCTCCATACCTTCCAAGCTGGGCCGTCCGCAGGCCAATAACGGCATATTGGAAGTCCGCGGTGGCGACAAGATACAGGTTACTTACACGGACGAGCACACCGCCGAGAAAAAACTCAAGGTTCCCGTCACTCGAGAAGTACAGGTGGTTGGCACTGCCATGACCGCGATCACCGACGGCGCATTCAGCGAAACGGTAAACGGCGTGGTACTTGGAAAAGCCGTCAACGTGCGAATTTCGGATGCAGACAAGGATTTATCCGACGCCGCCGACAAGCTCTCTGCGGTTGTGGAGGTCTATCGGCTCAAGACCGAATCTGAAGTGGAGTTAGAATTGGCCGCCAAACTCAAAGAAGCAGGCGCCCCCGCCACGGCTCCGGCGGCGGACCCCGCCAAAAAGCCGGCGGAAGTTCTTCCTGCCGCTGAGCCGGAGATCGACAAATGGAAGCTCGTTGACAAAGTGGAAGTCGTGCTTACTGAGTCCAAACTTGCCGCCTCGGTTTCTACCCGCACCAAGGTCAACAAGCCCGGTACCCAAGGGGAAGCTGGCGAGAACGAAAAAACGCCTGCCACGGTCAATGTTCCGGCAGGTGACTCACCGGCGGACGACGGTACCCTCCACACGGGTGTTTTTAACGCGACGATCTCCCTGCAAAAGGCCGAGGAGCCTGTTGTCGGCGATCAGATTCTTCAAGCCATTGCTGGCGACCAGGTTCGAGTCTCTTATCTCGATGAAGTTCATAGCCACGAAGGGGTGCGGCAAGTGACATCGGTGGCGCGGTGTTTGGAAGGGAACATCGGCGGCGTGCGCGTGACAAAGGCGGAAATCTCCGACCAGGAACTGCGCATCCAAACTCAGCTCAAAACGGCGGACGCGCTGACCAACATTGGCAATCGCTACAAGGAGTTCGGACTCAAGGAGAAGGCGGAAGAAAAATACCTGCTGGCCTTGAGTGTGTGCGAAGACGTGGCTGAAGATGCTCGTAAACTGGGGGGTAATCTCCTGGAGCAAACTTACGTCCAGCTCTGGCACATCTATTTTGCCATGGACAAGCTCGACCTCGCTGCAGCCATGTGCCAGAGGCTGCAGAGTGAGTTTCCGCAGAGCGGATTTGTGGATGATGCCTTGTTGCAACTTGGCGACGTTGCCCGCAAACAGGGTGATCTTCAAAGAGCGATCGGTATTTATTCTCGCTTGGTGGCCATGCAAACCAGCCAGCTTCGCGGCGAAGCCCAGTACGGCATTGCTGAGTGTTACGAACAGATGGCCTTGAATAGCGAAGGGGCTGCCGCGGCTCAGTTGCAGGACCGGTCCTTTCAGGAATTCAAAAAGGTCTATGACGAGTTCCCGGATAGTGGCCGAGTCGGCGAGGCGGTTGCCAAGATGGCCAACTATTACTACATCCAGAAAGACTACGCCAGGGCCGTCGACACGTTTGAAACCGTTCTCAACAACCAGCCCGACGCAAAGTTTCTGGATGTGATTCTGTTTAACTACGGCCGCTGCCTCTATCGCATGGACCGCAAGGCAGATGCGAAACGGCGGTTCGATCAACTCATCAGTGAATTCCCTGAAAGTCCGCTCGCCGCCGATGCCAAAAAGATCTCTGAAGCCCTGACCAAGGCTGGAGGATAGTCCGTTGAGTGGGCTTCCTGCCTGCCCAACGAAGAAGGATCTGGACAGGATGAAAGCCTGCCTTACAAATACTTAGTCCACTCAGATTTAAAACTATGCGATACCTACTCTCTTTCACCTTGCTCCTCTTGGTCAGCTTCTCTTTCGCCCAGGAGCAGCCCGCTACACCCAAGCCGGAAGAGAAGGCCGTCGATGTCATCGGCCAACAGGCGGCGGCTTTGGAAGCGGAGCTTGGCAAATTCAAGGATAACACGCCTGAAGCTGCCGAAGCGATGGTCAAACTTGTAGATTTGTATCATAAGGATGGTCGCTTGTTTGGCTTGGTTCGCGTGGGGCAGCAATTTGCCGGTTCCCATGCAACCGATCCGCGGCACAAGGCGGTAATGCTCAAGCTCATCGACGGATTGGAAGCCATCAGCCGCAACAAGGACCTTTCCGCTGCTTGCCGGCAGTTTCTCGCACGTTACGAAGGCCAGCCGGAATGTCCGGACGTCGAGATCCGTCTGGCGAACGCCATGAACCAGCTCGAAGATAGGGCTCGTGCCGCGGACGCCTGCATGGCCGTTTGGAAGCGACAAGGACCTAATGAAATTGGCCGACGCTATGGTGCGCTTGCGGTGCAGCAGTACAGCCTGGCCAATACGGGCGAAACCATCACTGCCGCCGCGGAATTGGGAGACGAAATGCTGGAGAAGCTTCCGGCCGGCGAATTCGCCAAGGAGCTTGGACATCATTCGTTTTGGGAATGGCGACGGATTGGCCAATGGGCCAAGGCCACTGCGGTCGGCACCAAGCTACTTGCCAAGAACCTCATCGGCGATAACGAAGCTCAGCGGCAATTCCACCTTTACATGGCGGAAAACCAGGCCAATCTCAGCCAGCACGCTAATTCCGCGGAAAGTTTCCGCAAAGCCCGCGCGATTCGTGATGACCAGTTGGTGCATTTCAACCTCGTCTTTCGCCTGTACCATGCTGGCGCCAAACCGGCTGAGATGGAAGCGCTCGTCAACGAATATGTGGCAAAATATCCGACTCGCCCGGACCGATTTCAACTGCAAAGCTATCTCGCCATATCGCTCCTGACGAATGGGGACAAACCGAGGGCACTGCAGACCTTTGCGTCGCTACTTGCGGATGATCCGGCTACCAATGGTAACGCCTCCTATTTCGCTCGCGAGAACGGTTTTGAGCCGGCTCAGATCGTCGACAGCGAAGCCAAGCTCCTTGCTGCCATCTCTCAAAAGAAAGAGGGAGTTTATTACCTGCGGTATGTGCTAGCGACTGAGATTTACCGCGATCACTACAAGGACATGGTGCAAGGCAAGGCCAAGGCAAAACAGATGTTCCGCGAGTTGATTTCACAATCACCGACCGACGATGCCCATACATCCAACGCCATTGATTACTTGCTCTACAACGCCGCCAGCGACGACGAATTCAAAAGCGACCTGAACCTCATCTTTGCTGCCAGGGCTCAATATCCTCATCTGGCGACTTTCCGCGACATGGTGAAAACGTGGGCTGCCGCCGCGCGGCAGAATAAGGATCATGCTGCTCATGCTGCCCTGGCGATGGAGGAATACAAAAAGGCTGCTACTGATCCTCTCACCACGGCATTTGCCGAGCAGCGCAACAATCAGTACGGTCCCGGTGAAGCGATCCGCAACAACTTGCTGGATGCTGCGACCTTTGACAAGCTCAACGACTCGGCGGCAAGGTACCTGCTCACCACGCAGATGGAATGGTTCCGCCATTACTCTCCCGCCAATAAGCGGGGAGAAATGATTCGTGTCTATGCCCTCTGGTGCAAACGTTTTCCCACGGAGTTTCCTGCTGCGTTTGGATGGCTGGAATCGGCGACGGACTATGGCAAGCCCGAGGACTGCAAAGCCGCAGCGGTGAACTTCCTGAAGTTCGAGCCGCTTTCGAACAACCCCGACATCTGGCGGCGACTGCTCATAGCGGCCGACAAGAATAGCGATGCGGACATGGCCAAGCAGGCCCATGCCTGGATGACCAAGGCCATCGCGAAATTTGGCAACGATCCGGTCTACGGCAGTGGCATTGGCGATATGCTGCTGAAGTATCAGTTGGAAACGGAGGCGGTTGCTCACTGGACCGCTTGCGTCGCCCTTAACCGGCAGTATTCCGAATCCCGCGAGTGCGCCTTACGGCTGATCACGCGACTTAAGACACCGGCGGAGCGGTTGCCGGTGATTACCGAACTGCTCAAGCATGACACCGATTTCTTCGGCCGCTACACCCAGTGGCTGGCGGATGATTACTTCAAGGCGGGCGATTTCGCGAATTTCGAACGGGTTCTCAAAGAAGCCCGAGTGCGGCAAAATGAGCGGCCTCTCCGTCCCTGGGATATGGATATTTGGGTCGCCAACCAGTGGTTCGACGCCATCCGAGCCAACGCCGAGTTGAAAGAGGACGTCAAACAGAAATTCTACGCTACTTTAGCTGCCGTTGAAATTTATCCTGCCTCCGGTGGAGCGGCGATGGCCATTCTGGAAACGCTGCCCGAAGACCCGGCCAACAAGACGAAACGGCTTTTGGAACTGCAGAAGATCACCCGTCTCGTCGGCAACGAATACTACGACTGGGATCGGCTCTCTCCGTTCGCACAGAACGCCGTCACCCGCAGGGATTTCGTGGCGGCAGCCGTGCTTTCCACGGGCATGCTGGCGAATATCCCCAACGTTGATGAACCACGAAAGAAAGCAGCCCGCGATCTTGCCACGCAGTCTTTTGCCCGTTTAGGCAGCGTGGGCCTGACGATTGACGAGAACAGCCCGCTCGCCCCGCTGATGCAAGCTGCGCTTTACTATCGTCTTGGTGACGAGCGACTGGCTTTTGATTCGTATCTGAATAATAAGGCTCTCTTCGATGCCAATCGCAACCAGCTTCCGCCCGATTTCCTGATGTTCATCTGCGACAGGTTAATGGCAGCCAGCGGAGATGCGAATCACGAGGCGGTCGAGGAAATCCTTCGCGGCTGGCTAGTGGAGTTCAGCGAGTCAATGCAGGTCGATGCCAACACCAAGGCTAAAATGCAACTTGGCCTGGCCAAGAATTTCTTTAAGGCACAGCGCTACGACATTGCCCGCAGCGAGTACACCACGGTCGTCAATCGCTATCCGATGACGCCGCAGGCCATCGAAGCCGAGTTCGGCATTGGCGAGACGTTCATGGCTCAGAAGGTCTATGACCAGGCTGAATTGGTGTTCGAAAAGCTCTCGCACAACCCGGAAATCGACGTCGTCGTACGAGCGGAGTTCCTCCGCGGCGTCCTCGCCTTCCGTCGTGGCGATCGGGACGAAGCACGCGACATCTTCAAAGCAGTGCTCGAGCGAGTTCCCAGCGTGGAACTCGCCAATCAAGCCCTCTACAATCTGGCCGAGGTTTATGGCTCGGAAGAGAAATATATCGACCAGCTCAACTTGCTCCGGACGGTCGGCCGTTTGGGCCGCGCGAGCAAACGCCGCCACGTTCCGGGCATGCCCCTTTCCATCGTTGTTCACGACAGCGACCTTGGCATCAGCCGCGGGCACAATCGCATTCCGGTGCGCGTCACCACGCAACCTGGTGGCGATAGCGAATTGGTTTACCTGACCGGTTCTGGTGCCGGCAAAGGACTGTTCCGTGTCGATTTGGAGACTCGCTTGGGCCAGGCTGTGCCTGGTGACCATGTCTTGCAAGTCACGGGAAATGATGTCATCAAGAGCGACTATCCCGAAGAATTCAAAGCCGAATTCAAAAGCGTTCCACTATCCGACGTGGAGATTCAAGTCGCTGCCGATGCCAAGTTTGAAGTTGCCAGCAGCAAAATCGAAGATCGCAAACAGGAATCGTTCAGCGAGATTCTGCAACGGGAGGTTATCGACGAAGAAAATCAGGACCGTCGCCGTTCGCTCGTTCGACCCGCTAATCAGATCAAGCCAGGTAACGAGATTTATCTGCGTGTGAAGGACGGTGATCGCGACCTGACCAACGATGCCGACAAGATCGTCGTCAAGCTCACTGCCGACAGTGGCGACCAGGTACAGGTCACCTTGTTGGAGACGGGATCCCACACGGGAGTGTTTGAAGGAACCAGCAAAACAGGCGAACTTCCCGCTGGCGCGCTCGCTTCGGATAACGCGATCGACCACAACCCCTTGATGGCCATCGATAGGGATTTCAAAACCTTTTGGATGAGCGATCCCGATGGCGCAACTCCGAAGCAATTGACCGTAGATATGAAGGACCTGCGGATTGCTACGCGGGTGCGGATTTCGACTCCCGATGTTTCGAAGAATGCGCCGGTCCGCGGCGATTTGTATGGCAGCCAGGATGGCGAGTTCTGGTTCCGCATTGCCAGTCACCCGGAACGCCCCCCGGCCGCGCCAGTTACTGGCGTTTACGGGAAAATGAGCCAGCGGGTTTATGCAGGCAATCTCACCGGCTATACCACCTGGCAACAGGTGGCGGATTTCAGCAAGAACGCCAAGCCAATCGCGGAAAGTGAATCGGAACACCTGCAATTCTTTTGGAAAGAAGAGGATGAAAATTACAACAAACCTTTTGCCGTCATCTGGAACGGAAAGTTTGTCCAGCCCCGGGATGGTGCGGTCCGCATTCAAGTCAATGCCGCGACCACGGCGCTAGCCATTGATAATCGCGAAGAATTGCAACTTGGCCCCGGCGGTCGCACGGTGGACCTCTGGCTCGATGCCGGCACGCATGATCTGGCTATTTTCGCCGCTCATGCCGATGGCAAGCTGCCAGTAGAGGCCTTGCTGGCCCGCAGCGACCTGAATAATGCTCAGGTCCAACTCGGACCGTTCCGTCCGCTCGATTTTGATTTGGAGAGTGCTGCGGCGAAAAAGCGTGCCGCTTCCGCACCAATGACTGGCGGTGCGGGGAGCGTGCCGCTGCTCATCACTTCAGCCAAGCTGAGCAAGAAGTCCGAAAAATTCGGCCCCGTGAAAGAAAATGGCCGCGATGTTCTGGCAGGCTGGGCAGCCCCGGAAGACTCAGCCTCTTGGGAGTTTGATGCTCCCACCGTGGGTGCGTATGAAGTCTGGATGCAATTCTCCCATGCTGGTGCAGGTGGCAGTTACAATCTTGAGTTCGGTAAGCAAATCGTTGCCGGCGCGGTTCCCGATACCGGCGGCTGGGATAAACCGGTTCTGGAAAAGGTCGGCACCATCCTGGTGGAAACGGCTGGCCGTCAGACACTCGCTCTTAAAGCGGTCGAAATCAAGGGTGAAGGACTGCTTAATTTGTATGGCATCACGCTCAAACCGGCGGTGGCCGGAAGCGTAATCGTCGCCAACAACGACTGGGAGTTCCGCTTCCCTGCCCGGCAACTCCGCTACACTCGCTTCGTCTGCCGCGAATACTTGGGTGAAGCACTCGCTATCAATAATGTCGAAATTGGCGGAGTCCGTCCTGGGGAAGTTTTCATTCCCACGAAAGAAGACGTCCTCGGCCTGGCGGCAAACAACGTGCTGGAAATTGCCGCGGGGGATACCGTCACGGCAACATATACCGACGAACTGACTCTGAGCGATTCTGGTGCGAGCCAGATACTTACGGGCAAACTCCAAGCGACTTACTTCAACGCCAACGTCCGTCCAATTGCCTACGACTTCGCCCGCACGAATGTCGGGGATGTTTACACGATTCGCAAGGACTTGAAGCGGGTGGAGCCTGGCGATCGGTTCATCGTGGAAGTGCTCGATTACGACGAGGACCGCACCAACCAGCGTGACACGCTAAAACTACAAGTCGTCGTCAACGACGGTGAACCCGTGGAACTCGAAGCGATCGAAACCGAGGAGTACAGTGGTATCTTCACCAAGGAAGTCGATACCTCGGCCAAGCAGGAGAAGGACAAGCTGACGGTGAAGCCGGGAGATCGGATTTACGTCCGCTACATCGATACGCACAACACATTCCCGGGGCACGCAGTGCCTCGGGAAGATGTGGTTTACGTTAATCAGCCGAGCCAGGGGCGAATTCGTATTCTGGAAACCCGGGTCATTCCCGCGCCCCCCGATTCCAAGCAGCCGCCACAAATCACGGTCCTTCCCACGGCGGGCAAGGAGATCAGCGGCGTGGCGTTTGAAGCTCCTCTGACAGTCGAAGTCATTGATCCCGATGCCGCCAAAGATAGCCTGAGCACGGTTTCGGTATTGCTCACGACGACGGACGGTTCGACGGTGGAAGTGAATTGCGCCATCAGCACGCAGTTCTCGCCCAACGGAGCGGTTCCCGATGAACGCTGGGCTCTGGAAGAGGGGCGTTTTGTCGGACAAGTCATCCTGCAACTCGGCGGCAAGAATAGTCCGGCGGTGGTGCCGCTGACGACTTCGATGCCGCGGAATCTGCTGGGAAAAGTAAAACTGGGTGAAGGAGCCGAAGAGCAAACCGCCGGCGCGAATGTCGCTCCCGAGGGTGACCGCATCGCCGGCGCCGCCGCTGCCGAAGGTGACGTCGTAGTTGTCGGCATTGTGGTAGATCGCCGGGCCATCGGCGGTGATGTTGTAGAAGACGGTGCTGTTGTCAGTCCAAGTGCCGGCGCCGTCGGTGACGGGCGTCGTGCCGCTGCCGTCCTGGTCCCAGACATAGCTCGGCACGGTCGGCGTGATGATCAGTTCGAGTGCCGTGGGCGTCGTATCGAGCGCGTAGGAGAATTGGCCGCCGGGCG
>CAYUJE010000049.1:0-4035 GCA_964444865.1 uncultured Pirellulaceae bacterium
CCACTCCGTCCAGCCGACCGGAAAATTGCCGACCTGGTAACCTCCTTCTCCTAGGTCCCAAGGTTCGGCGATGAGCTTTGTCTGCGACAAGACGGGGTCCTGGTGGATGATGTCAAAGAACGCAGACAGCTTATCGACCTCGTGCAGTTCGCGCGCCAGCGCGCTGGCCAGGTCAAAGCGGAACCCGTCCACGTGCATTTCCAGCACCCAGTACCGCAAACTATCCATGATCAGTTGCAACACACGCGGATGCCGCATGTTGAGGGAATTGCCACAACCTGTGTAGTCCGTGTAGTAGCGGGGCTGATCTCCTACGAGTCGGTAGTAAGCTGCGTTATCCACTCCCCGCAGGGACAGCGTTGGCCCCATCTGGTTCCCTTCCGCGGTGTGGTTATAGACAACGTCTAGAATCACTTCGATTCCCGCGGCATGGAGAGCCCGAACCATGGTCTTGAACTCGCGCACGGCTCCCGCGCCTCCGCGCGAAGAATAACGCATGTCGGGGGCGAAGAAGGCCAAGGTGTTGTAGCCCCAGTAGTTGACGAGATTGTTGGCAACCAGGTGCCGATCATCGGCATGATGGTGAACCGGAAGCAATTCCACGGCCGTCACGCCTAGTTTCTTCAAATGACGAATGACCGGCTCGGAGCCCAGGCCCGCGTAAGTGCCGCGCAGTTTTTCGGGGACGTCCGGATGCTTGAAGGTAAATCCTTTGACGTGTAACTCGTAGACTACCGTATGGTGCCAGGGGGTGCGGGGATGCCGGTCGTTTCCCCAGCTAAACGCCGGATTGATGACGGTGCCCAGCGGAGCAAAGGCCGCGCTATCCCGTTCGTCAAAGGAAAGGTCCTCGGCGGGGTCGCCAATTCGATAGCCGAACATCGCGTCGGACCAATTGGTCTTTCGCATAATCGCTTTGGCGTAAGGATCCAGGATGACCTTATGCGGATTAAAGCGATGTCCTGCTTGGGGCTCATAGGGTCCGTGGACTCGGTAGCCATACAACTGTCCCGGTTGCACATCCGGAAGAAAACCATGCCAGACCATATCCGTTTGTTCGGGCAGCGTGATGCGTGCGCATTCTCGCTTGGAGCGCACGGAATCGAACAAGCAGAGTTCGACCCTGGTCGCGTGCTCGGAGAAAATGGCAAAATTGGTTCCCGTTCCCGTCCAGGTGGCGCCAAGCGGATAGGGTTGCCCCGGCCAAATGCGTGTCATACGGTTACCTGACTAAGAAAGAGGTTTGTGCCTGGCATTACCGGCGTGTCAGTCCCAAGCGAAGCTTGAGCGGCAACTATGCAAAACAAGGGTCTACCGTTCAGAGGCAATGATTGCACAACGGGTAATAGACCGGCGAGCCAACAAGATGCTGTTCAACTACAATAAATTCACTTTTGCCAATCCTCGTGCCGCCGATTGACTTGACGATATGATACAGGATCGAGACGATGATTGCATGACCCCGGACCGCGTTTCGGAAAGTGCCCGGCGAAGGTTGCAGATCGATTGGCTCGTGCTGCAGATTCATGACGCCAGTTTTCCGTCCGATCCAGAAGAAGACCTGGGGCGAGGCACTCCTTATTCGCGAGGCGCGGAACGCTTTTTTGCTTGGGCAGTTGGACAAGGCTTCAATGCCATTCAATTCGGTCCTCGCGGCATGACCGGTCGCGGCAATCCCTCCCCTTATGACGCCACGATTTTCTCACGCAATCCGCTCGATCTGCCGCTGAGTCGTTTCGTCGAGCGAGGTCAGCTGAGCGAAGCGACTTGGAAGTCGATTCGCGATTCGCTTCCGCCACTGCGAGAGGGAATCGTTCCCTACCCTCTGGTATACGATGCGTGTCAGCGGGCGCTGGACGAAGTAATTGCCAGCGCTTCGCCTGCCGACCGATCAGCGGCACGCGAATTTTTGGTGGATCATGAAGGGTGGCTGATTCCCGATGCCCTCTACAGAGTGCTAAGCCGCCAGCATGCCAGCGATTCCTGGCATGAATGGCATCGCACGGAACAGGGGGCTTTTGACCAGCGACTGTTCCATCCGCTCGTTGAGCATCAGGCTGCAGCCCAAGCACGATTCCGCGAATTGCGGAATCGACATGCGGCGGAAATTGAAGACTACGCTCTGATCCAATGGCTACTGGCGGAAGAACATCGAGCATTGCGCTCTCGATTGTCCCGTTTGGGGCTATCGCTGTTCGGTGATTTGCAAGTGGGGCTTTCGCTGCAAGACACTTGGGCCTGGCAACATTTGTTTCTTCCCGGCTATTGCATCGGTGCCCCGCCCAGCCGAACCACGTTGCAAGGACAGGCTTGGGGTTATTCGGTGCTGGACCCGGCCCAATTTGGAACGTCGCTGGCACCTGGTCCTGCATTGATGTTTGTTCGAAGGCGAATCGCCCGAGCCCTGGCGGAATGCGACGGACTCCGGATCGATCATCCCCACGGTTGGGTTGATCCGTGGGTTTATCGGGCGGACTCATCCGATCCTCTCGAAGCGGTCCGCAACGGTGCGCGACTTTTTTCGTCGCCAGACGATCCCAATCATCCGCAAATTGCCAAGTATGCCATCGCACGGTCGGAGCAGATCGACCGTTCGGAGCCGCTGCACGCCGACGGTCATGTGACTGATCTGGATGACGAGCAAGTAAACCGCTACTCGATCCTTGTCGATGAAATCGTGTTTCAGCAGACTCTCCAAGGCAAAACGAAGGCGGTGGCCTGCGAGGTCTTAAGCACGCTTCCCTATCCGGTCGGCCGCGTGATGGTAAAGCATGAACTAGGTCGCTTTCGCGTGACTCAAAAGATCGACTTGGTGAATCCAGCGGACGTCTATCGAATCGAGAACGCTCTGCCGCAAGATTGGATCATGCTTGGCACTCACGACACGCCCCCCATCTGGCAATTGGCCGAAAAATGGTGCCGGGGGACCGAAGGTTTGGCGTGGGGAAAATATTTGGCCCAGTTCCTGGCTCCTCCCACGGAGCGAGCGGCACTGGCCGGTGAGATTGCCGCGAATGCAGCGAAACTGGTGAACTCGTGCTTTGCCGCCATGCTTGCCAGCCAGGCCAGGCAAGTTGTCATATTCTTCCCCGATTTGTTCGGAATTACGACTCGCTATAACGAACCGGGCGTCGTCAGCGATGCGAATTGGTCGCTTCGCCTTCCCTCCAGCTTCGAAGAATTCTACGCCGCACAACTGCGGAGTGAAAAGGCGCTCCATCTCCAGGAGTGCCTTCAATTCGCGGCGAATCGCACTTGAAGTGGCAAGCCGTCGGCATTCGGAAGGTTTTGCAGATAACCAGCAGAAAATCTTTGGCACAGGGAGAATGGGACCGCTAGCGTGGTTTGGGCCATTTATCCTCTAGAAGCCAGCCAATTTGTACCGATACTATAGCATATCAAATCATTTGACTTGAAATCATTTGAGGTGCAGTGTATAATGGCGGTCCAATCAAGTTGAGCAAGGATCGTCCCCAGAACGAAGGAGTAGTCCGATGAGTACGAACACAATGAACGCCGAGAAGCCGACCCTCGACCGGGCAGACACAGAGTTTGCTCAGAAAATGCGGTCTTTCATGATCGCTCGGCGCGGCGAGTTGCGAGGCGTTTCCATCCGCGTGGACCGCGGAACAGTCTGGCTTGCGGGAACAGTCCAGTCTTTTCATCTGAAACAATTGGCGGTCAGCCTGGCCAAACATGCGGCTAATGTCCGGCATGTTATCGATGACCTGGAGGTCGTTTCCGAGATTGATTTGGAGCGGCTGCGCTCATTGCCAGAAGCGGAGATCGTCTGCTCCTAAACTTGCGTTGCGAAAGCTTGAACACCGTAATTCTCATTCCACCACGCCAGAGGTCATGGATGATGGTTGCAACCGAAGAGTCTTGCGAAGGTCGAATCCTGGCGGCACTGCGCCGCATCGTGCATGCCATTGACCTTCATTCGCGGCGACTTTTGTCCCAATGCGAAGTGACGGCTCCGCAGCTTGTCTGTTTGCACATGCTGGCCGCTGAGGGGCGGCAATCATCGCGCACGCT
>CAYUJE010000049.1:4135-23155 GCA_964444865.1 uncultured Pirellulaceae bacterium
ACTGCCGGTCGAGGAAAGGGCGAGCGAGTCTCCTAAGTGGAAATGCCGGCATCAATTAGGAAAGTGAAGGAGTCATTCATGCAGCCAGATCATGTCAACCCTGACGCCGGGCGTAGTCGCGTTCTGATCGAAGGGGTTTCGCCCCAGGTGGACCACGGCCGCTTTCCCGCCAAGCGGGTGGCGGGGGACCTCGTGGAAGTTCGGGCGCGAATCTTTGCCGATGGGCATGATGTTCTTGGTGGCCGCTTGCTGTTTCGGCATGAGTCGGAAAAATCATGGAGTGAAGGTGATTTGACAGCGCTCCCCAACGATTGGTGGCATGGGGCGTTTGCGGTGCAGAAGCTGGGACGTTACTTCTTTACCGTCGAAGCCTGGATTGACCGTTTCGCGACCTGGCAACGCGACCTGCGCAAGCGAGTGGCCGCTGGGCAAGACGTCGCGGTTGATCTTTTGGTCGGAACCCAAATCATTCGCGAGCACCTGCCGGTAGTTCCTGCAGAGGAGCGAAAGTCTCTGGAGTCGATTGCCAGCCAGATTGAGAAAGGCGGCGAGCGTCAGTTGCAAATCGATGTGGCATTATCGCCAGCGCTTGCCAGTCTCATGAGCAAGCATACGGACCGCCGCTATGCCACTCGCTATGATTGCGAATTGCCCATCGAAGTGGATCGTTTGTTGGCCCGATTCAGCACTTGGTACGAGTTCTTTCCCAGGTCCTCCAGTGTCACACCGGGGCGGCACGGCACCTTGGCCGATTGCGAGGCCCGGCTGCCGTACGTGGCGCGGATGGGTTTTGATGTTTTGTATTTCCCTCCTATTCACCCGATCGGACGCAGTTTTCGTAAAGGGAAGAACAATGCCGTCACCGCGGGGCCGGCTGACGTGGGAAGTCCGTGGGCCATCGGCGCTGCGGAAGGGGGACATAAAGCAATTCATCCCGAACTGGGAACCATGGAGGATTTTCGCCGACTCGTGGCAAAGGCCCAAAGCCTGGGAATCGATATTGCGCTCGATATTGCTTACCAGTGCGCTCCGGACCATCCCTATGTTGCCGCGCACCCAGACTGGTTCCGCCAGCGACCGGACGGCACTATTCAGTATGCGGAGAATCCCCCCAAGAAATACCAGGATATTTATCCGTTCGATTTTGAATCCGAAGATTGGCGGAATATGTGGGAAGAGCTCAAGAGCGTCCTGCTGTTTTGGGGTCAGGAAGGGGTGCGAGTTTTCCGCGTCGATAATCCGCACACCAAGTCGATGGCCTTCTGGGAATGGGTGATCGCCGAGGTCAAAGCCGTCTACCCGGAAACCATCTTTCTGGCGGAAGCGTTTACCCGGCCGGCAGTGATGTACCGCCTTGCAAAGCTGGGATTTTCTCAGTCCTACACCTATTTCACCTGGCGAAACACCAAGCCGGAAATCACCGCCTATTTCACGGAGTTAACACAATCGCCGGCAAAGGAATTCTTTCGGCCTAACTTGTGGCCCAATACGCCGGACATCCTCAACGAGTATTTGCAGTTTGGCGGCCGTGCGGCATCCATGGTGCGCTACGTGCTGGCAGCCACGCTTGGGGCTTCGTGCGGCATCTATGGCCCGGCATTCGAACTTGGCGATGCCAGGCCACGAGAGCCGGGGAGCGAAGAGTATCTGGATTCGGAAAAGTATCAGATTCGGGAATGGGATTGGGACTCGCCGATGAGCCTGAGCCCGTTCATTGCTCGTGTGAATCAGATTCGCCGCGAGAATCCGGCCCTGCACGATAATGAAAGCCTGCGATTTCATCCTGTCGATAATGACCAGCTCATCTGCTATAGCAAAAAATCCACCAATGGCGCCGACGTAATTGTCGTTGTGGCCAATCTCGATCCGCACCATACCCAGTCCGGTTGGATTGAACTCCCGCTGGCTGAGTTCGGCTTGGAAGTGGAACAGCCCTACCAGGCCCACGATTTGTTGGGGGATGGGCGCTTTCTGTGGCACGGTTCACGGAATTTCGTGGAGCTAAATCCTCAGGTAGCTCCCGCGCATATTTTTCGCCTGCGAAAACGAGTCCGTACCGAATCGCAATTTGAATACTTTCTCTAAGACAAACATTTTTCCGGACATAAGTCGATTGTCCGGCAAAGACACCAGGAGACTCTCGCGTGACGAAGGATTTGAACTCGCTGTGGTACAAGGACGTCGTTGTATATCAGGTCCATGTGCGCTCGTTCTGTGATTCCACCGCCGATGGAGTGGGGGATTTTCGCGGTTTGATGAGCAAACTGGACTACATTCAGGATTTGGGGGCAACAGCGATCTGGCTATTACCGTTCTTCCCGTCGCCGCTACGCGACGATGGCTATGACATCGCCGATTACACCAATATCAATCCCAATTATGGCACGCTGCACGACTTCAAGGCCTTCTTAAAAGCCGCCCACGAGCGCGGGCTGAAGGTCATCATCGAGTTAGTGCTCAATCACACCTCTGACCAGCATCCCTGGTTTCAGCGGGCACGACGCTCCAAGCCCGGCAGCCGTCATCGCGACTTTTACGTTTGGAGCGATACGCCCGAAAAGTACAAAGATGCCCGCATCATTTTCAAGGACTTCGAACATTCCAATTGGAGTTGGGATCCCGTCGCCCAGGCTTACTACTGGCACCGCTTTTACAGCCATCAGCCGGATCTCAATTTCGAGAATCCGGACGTCTTGAAGGCGTTCTATCAGGTGCTCGATCACTGGCTTTCGATGGGTGTGGATGGCCTGAGATTGGATGCGGTTCCTTACTTGTTTGAGCGGGATGGAACGAATTGTGAAAACCTGCCCGAAACGCATGCGCAATTGCGAGAGATTCGGGCATACGTGGACGAGCACTATCCTGGCCGGATGCTCTTGGCTGAGGCTAATCAATGGCCCGAAGACGCCGTGGCGTACTTTGGCGACGGGGATGAATGCAATGCCGCTTTTCACTTTCCCGTCATGCCGCGGATGTTCATGGCCGTGCAGATGGAAGATCGTTTCCCGATCATCGACATCATGCAGCAAACGCCGGAAATACCCGATGTCTGCCAGTGGTTCATGTTTTTGCGCAACCATGACGAATTGACGCTCGAAATGGTGACTGACGAAGAGCGCGACTATATGTACAGCGTCTACGCCCACAATCCCCAAGCCCGCATCAACCAGGGTATTCGCCGCCGGCTCGCGCCGTTGCTGGGAGGCAATCGGCGAAAGATTGAGCTCCTCAATTCCCTGCTGATGTCGCTCCCTGGCACACCCGTGCTGTACTACGGCGATGAAATCGGCATGGGGGACAATATCTATCTTGGTGATCGCAATGGCGTGCGCACCCCCATGCAATGGGGCCCCGATCGAAATGCCGGTTTCTCCACCGCCAATCCGCAGCAGCTTTTTCTGCCGGTGATTATCGATCACGAATACCACTACGAAGCCATCAACGTCGAAACTTCGCGGAGAAATCCCATTTCGCTGTTCTGGTGGATGAAAAGAATGATCGCCCTGCGGCAGCAGACACCCGTATTTGCCCGCGGCAAGCTCCAATTTCTATTGCCAGAAAATAATCGTGTACTCGCGTATCTTCGCACGCTCGATCAGCAAACCATCCTAGTTGTGGCGAACCTCTCCCGCTTTTCGCAGTTTGTGGAACTCGACCTTTCGGAGTATCGGGGCTGTACGCCGACCGAATTGTTCGGCCAGACTCCCTTCCCCCGAATCGGCGAACTCCCCTACCTGCTCACGCTGGGCCCGCACAGTTTCTACTGGTTCTCGATTCAGCCAAGCGTCGAGCCTTCGCTCGCCGTATCGGAACCCGCCCCCGTCACCCTCTCCACGGCAGAGAAATTGCCCAGCTTGCATGCCCGAGAGAAATGGCACCAGGTGCTCGACGGCAAAGGGCGGGACTCGCTGGCTAAGTTTCTGCCGGAGTGGCTGGTGAAACGCCGTTGGTTCTCGGGTAAAGCCAAGGCCATTCGCACCACAGTTATTGCCGACGTAGTTCCGCTAGAAGGAGATGATCCCGCAAGTCTAGTACACCTGCTCTTCGTGCGAGTCGAGTACGTCAACGATATTCCGGAGACCTACCTGTTGCCGGTGGGCTTTGCCACGGGTCAGCAAGCGACGCAACTGATCGGTGACAATTCGCCAGCGCTGTTGGCCGAGTTGCAACTCACGATTGGAAAAGGGACCGTCACTGGCGTCTTGTACGACGCCTTTGGCGAAGAAGAACTGGGACAACTGATGCTGGAAATGATTGGCAACCGGCGCAGGGCCCAAGGGAATGCGGGAACCCTTTCTGGCCATCCGCTCCGGTCTTTCCGCGCCCTGCGAGGCTCCGCCTCGGACCGATTGGCCGTCCGTGCCTTGAAGGTCGAGCAGAGCAACAGCACGATCATTTATGGTGATCGACTATTGCTGAAGTTGTTTCGCAGACTGGATGAAGGAATGAATCCCGATATGGAAATTGGGCGATTCCTGTCGGAGACGGCGCACTTTCCCTATTCGCCGCAGGTGGCAGGCTCCGTGGATTATCACAACAATTCCGGGCAGCCTTCCACGGTCGGCATCTTGCAAGCATTCGTCCGCAACGAAGGAGATGCCTGGAAGTACACGCTGGACAACGTCCATCGGTTCTTTGAGCGCATCGAGACAACTCACCGCGCCCAGCCCCCGTCCGCACAGGATTTTCCTTCCGGCGGCATGGTCGCGGCTTCGGCGGATCCGCTTCCCCCTCTGGCTCGAGACTTGGGCAATTCTTACCTGGAATCCGCGGCGCTGCTCGGTCAGCGCACGGCCGAAATGCACCTGGCACTCGCTTCCGCGCCGGAGAATCCCGATTTTGCCCCCGAGCCCTTTTCGGAACTTTACCAGCGTTCGCTCTATCAAGGGATGCGAGGCCTGGCCCGCCGGACTTTGCGAACACTTCGCAGCAAAGTCAAAAGTCTCCCCGAGGATGCGCAGGAAGATGCCCGTACATTGCTGCTCGTCGAGCAGGAGTTAGTTGACAGTTTTCGCACGGTTGTCGGCAGTAAACTGAGCGGTTCGCGCATTCGTTGCCACGGCGACTATCACTTGGGTCAAGTCCTGTTTACCGGCAAGGACTTTGTCATTATCGACTTTGAAGGAGAGCCGGCCCGCCGACTCAGCGAGCGGCGGATTAAACGTTCGCCGCTACGCGACGTCGCGGGAATGATCCGCTCGTTCGATTACGCCAGCCAGACGGTCCTGCACAATCAAGTTGCGGGCGTTATCCAGAAAGAGGAGTTTCCCATTTTTCAGAAATGGGCCGAGTTCTGGTCCCAGTGGACAAGCACACAATTCCTGGCCACCTACGTCAAAACGATTGGCCAGGCAGAGTTTGCGACGCAGGGAGCCGAGGAAATTGAGTCACTGCTCGATGTGTTCTTGCTGGAGAAGGCGGTCTATGAATTGGCTTACGAATTGAACAACCGGCCCACCTGGGTCCGCGTCCCACTGGGAGGAATCCTGAGAATTCTCGAGGCAAAGGCCTAAGGACATGAAGAAACCATCTTTTTCGACACTCCTGCGGTCGCTCGCGCGCACTTTTGGCATTCAGTCATCCTACCTCGATGTCGGAAAAGTGCGCCGCAAGGCTTCCTTGGAATCTCTGCAGAGAATTCTCGCCGCCTTGGGAGTCTCCGTCGGTTCCGCCGCGGAGGCGGAGGAAACATTGGATGCGAAACGCCGCGAGTCCCAGGAGCGGGTATGCGATCCCGTCCTCATTGCCTGGAACGGCAGTTGCCGCGCGATCAAGTTTCGGCTTCCCGGCAGTGGCGGCACGCATTCCGTTCGCGGCGCATTGCAATTGGAGGGAGGAGAAACACTCGATATGACGCGGACTGGGGAAAATCACGATTGCATCTTGCAGCTTCCGCCCAAGTTGCCGCTGGGCTATCACAAGCTGCACGTGGAATATGATGGAACCAGAATCACCAGCACGCTGATTTCGGCACCTCGGAAAGCCTTTCTCGCCAAAGGTCGTAAACTTTCGCGCGAGTGGGGAGTCGTGACGCCCGTATATTCGTTGCGGAGCAACCGCAATTGGGGTTCGGGTGATCTTGCCGATCTGGCGGAAGTGGGGAGTTGGCTGAAGGCCTGGAATGGTCGCGTCGTGGGTACTCTGCCGCTGATGGCGGTCCATTTGCAGGAGCCCTTCGACCCCAGCCCCTATGCTCCCCTCAGCCGACGGGCCTGGAACGAGTTCTATCTGGCCATCGACCAGCTTCCGGAATTGAGGGAGTGCGCACCGGCGGCTGAACTGGTGAATTCCGCGGTCTTTCAGCAGGAGCTCCAGGCACTTCGCGACGCCCCTTTGGTCGACTATCGCCAACAGTCGTCGCTCCGCCGCCGGGTGCTGGAATTACTTTCTCAACATTTCTTTCATCAGCGCGGCTCTCGCTGGAATGCATTTCAGCAGGCAATTCACGACGATCCATTCCTCGAAGACTATGCTCGCTTTCGTGCTGTCTGGGAATGCAACTCCAAACCTTGGCAGGAATGGTCGGAGCGACAACGGGCCGGACAGCTTGACTCTGCTGATTTTGATCAGGCAGCTTTTTGGTATCACCTGTTTGCCCAGTGGGCGACTCGCGTGCAAGTCGAGAAATTATCCAGTGACATGCACCTCGACAAGTCAACACTCTATCTCGATTACCCCGTCGGCGTTCACCCAAACGGATATGACGCCTGGCGTCACGCGGATTTGTTTGTGCCGGCCGTGGCAGTGGGAGCGCCGCCAGATGCTGTCTTTACCAAGGGGCAGAACTGGGGATTGTCTCCGCTCCATCCCGAGCGACTGCGGGCCACGGGTTACCGTTACTTCATCGAGAGCGTGCGGTGCCAGATGCAGCAGGCAGGCGCTTTTCGCATCGATCATGTGATGGGACTCCACCGACAATTCTGGGTGCCGGCTGAAAGGCCTGCCTCGGAAGGAGTCTTTGTGAATTATCCAGCCGAAGAAATGTATGCCGTGCTCTGCCTGGAATCGCATCGCCAGCAGACACAGTTGATGGGCGAGAACCTGGGGACCGTCCCGCCCGCGGTCAACCGAATGCTGAATCGCCACGGCATCAGTGGAACCTATGTGGTGCAGTACGAATTGAAGCCGCAAGCGGATGAGCCGCTCGCCTCTCCGCCGGCCCTTTCGGTTGCCAGCATCAACACCCATGACATGCCGACTTTCGCGGCATTTCTCCAGGGACTCGACTTGGAGGATCTCTTTCAATTGGGGCTGTTTGATGAACAGGGAATCGCCGTGGAACGCGCAAGGCGAACAGCGATTGTCAATGCGCTCGTGCAGCATTTGCGGCAGAGCCGACTGCTGGCCGACCAGGACAGTGAGCCGAGTAGCGAGAGAATCCGAGATGCCTTGCTTTTGTGGCTCGCCCGTTCCGATTCCCGAAATCTTTTGATTGCTCTGGAGGATCTATGGCTGGAACTGCTGCCGCAAAATGTTCCAGGCACTTCGACCGACCGGCCAAATTGGCGTCGCAAACATCGTTTGACTCTCGGGGCCATGTATGAAAACGCCGAAACCGACGCCCTCCTGCAACAGGTCCAGGAAGCCAGAGTGGGACTTCGAGCCAAGACTCCTGACTCTGCAATTGCCGCGGACCATACTCCATTACTTTCACTCGCCGAGGATCGTCCATGAATTCTTCACTCTTGCAGAACGACGACCTGTATCTCTTCAACGAAGGTACCCATGTCCGACTTTACGACAAGCTCGGTGCCCATCTCATGGAAGTTGGCGGCTGCTCCGGAACCCACTTTGCCGTATGGGCTCCCAACGCCGGTGAAGTCTTTGTGATTGGCGACTTCAATGGTTGGAATAAGGGTTCGCACAAACTTGCGCCGCGAGGCAATTCTGGAATTTGGGAAGGCTTCGTTCCCGGTGTGGGCATTGGCCAACGCTATAAGTACTGGATCGTATCGCCACACGAGAATTTCACGCAGGAGAAGGCCGATCCTTTTGCTTTTGCCGCGGAAACGCCCCCCGACACCGCTTCGGTCGTGGTGGATCTGGCTTACACCTGGCGCGACCAGTCGTGGATGGCCAAGCGACACCAGCACAACGCCATGAAAGCGCCGATTTCCATTTATGAAGTGCACCTGGGATCGTGGATGCTGGCTCCGCACGGAAGCGAAAGCGTCTGCTCGTACCGCGTTTTGGCCGAGCGACTGGTCGAGCATGTGAAATCCATGGGATTTACCCATGTTGAGCTGATGCCCGTCATGGAGCACCCGTTTTATGGTTCGTGGGGCTACCAGACCAGTTCCTACTTCGCGCCGACCCGCCGCTACGGTCCGCCGCAGGACTTCATGTACCTGATTGATTACCTGCATCAGCATGACATCGGCGTCATCCTGGACTGGGTGCCCTCCCATTTCGTCACCGACGCTCACGGGCTGGGAAAGTTCGACGGTACGCACCTCTATGAACATTCCGACCCGCGGCAGGGATTTCATCCCGATTGGCAGACCTACATCTTCAATTACGGCCGCAGCGAAGTCTGCAGCTTTCTCCTTAGCAATGCCTTTTTCTGGCTCGACAAGTACCATGCGGATGGACTTCGCGTGGATGCGGTCGCCTCGATGCTCTATCTCGATTACTCGCGCAAAGAAGGGGAGTGGATTCCCAATCAGTTCGGTGGACGGGAGAACCTGGAAGCCGTGGACTTCCTCAAGCACTTTAACGAGCGGGTCTACAAGGAATTTCCCGATATCATCACGGCGGCTGAAGAATCGACAGCCTGGCCCAAGGTCTCGCGGCCGATCTATGACGGCGGACTCGGTTTTGGATACAAGTGGGATATGGGCTGGATGCACGACACCTTGGCGTATCTGGAAAATGACCCCGTGCACCGCAAACATCACCACAATCAAATCACTTTTCGCGCGGTTTACGCCTTCTCCGAGAATTACATCCTCCCCCTTTCCCACGATGAAGTCGTTCACGGCAAGGGCTCGCTGCTGACGAAAATGCCCGGAGACGACTGGCAAAAATTCGCCAACCTGCGACTCCTGCTGGGATATCAGTTCGCCCAGCCGGGAAAGAAACTGCTGTTCATGGGGTGTGAATTTGGGCAGCGCCGCGAATGGAACCACGATAACGTGCTCGATTGGAAGTTGCTCGAATCGCCGCCGCACGACGGCATCCGGCACTGGGTTCAGGATCTCAATCGCTTGTATCAAAACGAGCCCGCCATGGCGCAACTGGATACTGACCCCGCGGGCTTTCGCTGGATCGAGGGAGGCGATGCGGAGCAGAGCGTCCTGGCCTTCCTGCGACTGGGAGAAGAGCCCGGTTCCGAAGTTCTGGTCGTGATCAATTTCACCCCGGTGCCTCGCCCGAATTACCGCGTGGGAGTTCCTCACGGCGGCTTCTGGCAAGAATTGCTCAATAGCGACGCGCCCCACTATGGTGGCTCGGGAGTTGGCAACATTGGCGGACTGAATGCCGTCCCCATCCCCAGCCACGGATTCATGTGGTCGATGAATCTGACAATCCCCCCGTTAGCTATGGTATTCTTAAAGCCCCAAGGGGAAGCGAAGAAGTAACAAGTATGTGACTTATGCGAGAGAAGAGGCGAGCGTTGTTTGTAACCACCTTGCTTCGCGGCGCTGGAGCGATGCTTCTGCTTGCCTTCGTTGCACAGTTTCATACGCACATTTCCCAGGCGGCACTTCCCCATGTCTTGCTCATCGTGACGGACGACCAAGGCTGGATGGACCTGCATTGCCAGGGGAACGAACGACTGAACACGCCGCGAATCGACGCTCTCGCCACGCAGGGGGTTCGTTTCACCAGTGCTTATGCAGCCGCGCCTGTTTGCTCGCCGACCCGCGGGGCATTGATTACCGGGCTTGCTCCGGCTCGACTCCAGATCACGCAGCACGGCCAGGACGGCCCGGCATTCTGGCCTGCAGACCGGCCACTTCAACCGCCGCCTGCCGAACATGTGTTGCCGCTGGAAACAGTAACCATTGCCGAACGCCTTCAAAAAGCCGGGTACGCGACCGGTTTTTTCGGCAAGTGGCACCTTTCGGGAGATCCTGACGGCAAGCGTCCGCCCACCAGCGGACCACATTTCTGGCCCGAGCATCAAGGCTTCGATGTCAACATCGGTGGCTGTGGATTCGGTGGTCCACCCACGTACTTCGATCCCTACCGCATTCCCGCCATCAAACCGCGGAAGAAGGGGGAGTACCTGACTGATCGGCTGGCGGATGAAGCGATCGAGTTCATGAAGGCCAAACATACGCAGCCGATGTTTGTCTGCCTGTGGACGTACAATCCCCACTATCCGTTCGAAGCTCCGGAGGAACTGGTTGCCAATTACAAAGGCAAGGAAGGACCTGGCCTCAAGAACGCAATCTACGGCGGTCAAATTGAAGCCATCGACCGCGCGGTCGGCAAGGTACTCGATGAACTTGACCGACTAAAAATCGCGGACAATACCCTCGTAATCTTCACCAGCGACAACGGCGGTTGGGAAGGTGCCACCGACAATCGACCCCTCCGGTCAGGAAAGGGGGAACTGTACGAAGGGGGACTGCGAGTTCCGCTCGTCATCCGCTGGCCAGGCTTGGTCGCTACGGGAAAGTCGGTAGCTCCCGGCAGCGTGAACCACACGCCAGTCATCAGCATGGATTTTGCCGCCACGATTCTAGATGCCGCGAATGTCAAAATTGAACTAGGCGAGAAGCTGGATGGCAAGTCGCTGCGTCCCTTGCTGCAAAACGAAGAGCTGAATCGCGACGAGCTGTTTTTTCATTATCCTCATTACGCCTGGCATAAGTCCAATCGGCCTGGTGGTGCGGTTCGCGCCGGACAATACAAGTTGATCCGTCGGTACGACGACGATTCCCTGGAACTGTTCGATCTGTCCACCGACATTGGCGAACAGCGGAATCTCGCCGCAGCGAAACCGGAGATTGCGGCCAGGCTGAATGAACGTCTTGCGCAATGGCTGAAGGATTCGAGGGCTCAGATGCCCTCCACTCGCAAATGAGATTCGCCCTATTCGTTTAGAATGTTCTGCCGACAAGATGTGCTTACTCCATGGAGAAAACAATGCTGCCTAGAATGAAACTGGTATCCGCTTGTGTCGCGTTCCTTTTGGCTCTTGGTTCGCTGTCGAGTGGAGCCGCAGAGCCGGTGAAGAAGAAAGTTCAGGTTTTCATTCTGGCGGGCCAGTCGAATATGGTCGGCCACGCCAATTACATCACGCTTCCAACCATGCTCACGTCGGAAGAGCCGGGGGTTAAGGAACTTGTGAAGCTGGTTTTCAAAGAAGGGGCGATAGCTCCCGGGGCAGCCAGAGAGCAACTTGAAACGCGAATCAAGCGAGACAAGCTAAGCGAAGAATTGCGAGCCAAAAAGATCACCCAGCCCGACGAAATAGCCGCGGCGCAAGACGAAATCAAGAAGCTCCAGGCAGAGTACGACGAGAAAAGCAAGAAAATCAAGGAAGCGTTTACGGTTTCCAAGCGAGTCTACATCACCTCTATTGCGGATGGTCATCAGAGGTCGGGGCCGCTAACCGTTGGCTATGGGGGAAGTCCGGACAAACTCGGCCCGGAACTTGGCTTCGGGCTCTCGCTGGAGCAGAAGCTCGATGCCCCGATTCTGCTCATCAAAACTTCCTGGGGTGGAAAATCTTTGAACTATGACTTCCGTCCGCCGTCAGCCGGTCCTTATGAATTGAGCAAGGAAGAGGCGGCGAAGCCGGATGCCCAGAAAATTCTGGAGAATGCCGGCCTCAACTATCGGATGATGAACACTGCCGTTCACGAAGTGCTGAAGGATTTGAAAAAGCACCATCCTGACTATGACGCGGACGCCGGCTTTGAGATGGCCGGGTTTGTCTGGTTCCAGGGTTTTAACGACCAGTTTTCGCCTGCGTTCCGCGACAACTACAAACAGAATATGATCCATTTCGTCAAAGATGTGCGGAAGGAATATCAAGTGCCGAATTTGCCGTTCGTTATTGGCGTCATGGGGACCGGCGTAACGAAAGAGGAAGTCGATAAGAACGCAGTGTCCGTTGGTCAGCGCGAAGCGGCGGCAGCACCGGAATTTAAAGACACTGTTGCCTCCGTCGAGAGCTATCCCTTCTTTGCACTGGAGGCGCTAGAGATTTTCAAGAAAGACTGGACGAAACACTTGTTGGAATTCTCACTGGTCGGCAGCGATCGGCCCTACCATTACATGGGAAGCGGCAAGTTCTTTGTCCGCTTTGGCGATGCCCTGGCAACAGCAATGGCAGATCTAAAAAACAAGCAGCAGCAGTAAGTATTGCGTAGAGCCGTCATTTGGTCCGCGGCATCGTGCTGGAGTCCTTTTCCGGGGCGCGGTGAGGCTCGAAGACGGTCTGCTGTGATTGCTCCGCGTTCTTAAGGCGACGGACGGCGTCTTCGTACAGCAGTTCTTGACTGCGGCGGCGTTTTTTGCGGGTCTTTTCGCGTTTCCAAGTCCCGTTGCTCTGCAATTCGCGAGCTTTCAGGTTGTCGTCAAAGTAGGTTTCCAAGGCACTAATCAGCCGTGAGCGACTGGGCGGGTCTTCAATGGGAATCAGTAATTCAATCCGGCGGTCGATGTTTCGCGGCATCCAGTCGGCGCTGGAAATGAACACCAGGTCATCTCCTCCGTGATGGAACCGCAAAATCCTGGCATGCTCTAAATAGCGATCCAGAATGCTAACGACGGTGATATTCTCGCTGAGATCTTTCACTCCCGGCCGCAGGCAGCAGATGCCGCGAACGTTCAGCCGCACGCGCACTCCCGCCTGACTGGCGGCATAAAGCGAATTGATGATCTCCGGATCCACGAGCGAATTGATTTTGACGTCAATGAATGCCTTTTGCCCCTGCTGTTTGCGCTGAGTCTCGCCGTCGATCAATTCCAGCAGACGGGTGCGCAAGCCCGTTGGGGCTGCTTCGATTTTGCGATATCGTTGCGGCTGCGAATATCCGGTGATGGCGTTGAAGAAGGCGACCGCGTCGGCACCGAGTTCCTCATTGCTCGTCAGAAAGCTGGCGTCGCTATAAAGGCGGGCGGTGAGTTCGTTGTAGTTGCCGGTGCCGAAATGTACATACCGCTGAATGCCATGCGGCTCGCGGCGGACGATGATGCAAAGCTTAGCGTGCGTCTTCAATCCCTTGATTCCATAAATCACCTGAACGCCGGCCTCTTCCAGGTCGCGGGCCCACTGGATGTTGCGCGCTTCATCAAAGCGGGCTTTGAGTTCGACAATGACCGTCACGTACTTGCCGTTTTGGGCGGCACGCGCCAAGGCCGCCACGATGGGGCTGGTGCGGCTGGTGCGGTAAAGGATTTGCTTGATGGCCAGCACATCCGGGTCGACGGCCGCCTGCTCAATCAGCCGCAAGATCGGCTCAAAACTCTGGTAGGGGTGGTAAAGGAGCACATCCTGACGGGCCAGAATGCCGAACATGCTGACGCCCGGCTCGACTTCTGGCGACCGCTGCGGCGGCCAGGACTCATACTTCAGCGCGTCGAAACCGGGGCGATCGGTCAGGGGCATGAAGACGGACAATTCCAGCGGCCCGGGAACTTCGTAAATATCCTGATCTTCCACTTCCAGCGCTTTTTGCAGAAAGGCTCGCAACTCCTTGGCAATCGGAGAGCCCACTTCCAGACGTACGCAATCTCCATGCTTCCGGGCGGTAAGAATTCCTTTCATGCCGGCGAGCAGATCGGGGGCCAAATCGTCTCGGAGCGAAAAGTCGGTATTGCGGGTGATGCGAAACGAAGCGAACGAGACAATCTCCTCACCCGGAAAAAAGCGATCTAAAAACAGGCCCACAACATCTTCCAAAAGTATGTAGGCATAACCCCGGTCCGAACCGACCGTCAGCAGGCGAGAGAGCGTTCTGCCCAAGGGAATGATCGCGAACCGCGGCGTTGTGGAATCCGCTGCGGGTTTCAGTTGCACAGCGACGCTCAACGACAAGTTGGAAAGCAGCGGAAAATTCTCCGGCGCGACAATCGCCATTGGCGTCAGCGTGGAGAAAATCTCGTTCTCAAAGACTTGCTCCACCGCTTTCCGCTGCCGTTCGCTGAGCTCCTTCTTTCCGGTCAGCCGCTTGATGCCGGCTTCTGCCAGTAGGGGTTCCAGCTCTTTGGCAAAACATTGGTACTGATCGGCGACCATCTGCCTTACTCGCCCGGTGACGGCGGCGAGCTGATCGGAAGGGGTCATCCCAGAAGGGTCGGGGCTGGTGAGACCCTGCTCAATCAGCACCCGCAACCCTCCCACGCGGACCATGAAGAATTCATCCAAATTCGAGCCCGAAATGGCCAAAAACTTCAGCCGCTCCAGAGCGGGGATGGATTCATCGCGCGCCTCATCCAGGACCCGCTGGTTGAATTCCAGCCAACTGAGTTCGCGATTGAAATAGCGGGTGGAGTCGGACATAAAGTAGCCCGCACACTCCGTGTGCGGAAATTGGATTTTGAATACGAGTTAAAGCACGGAATATGCCAGCCGCTATTTCGCCATCCTGAGCAGCACCGGCATTCCAAAAGTTTCTTCAAACAGCGAGCTATTCTGTCGCAGCGATAACTGCTCTAGCGACAAATCTTCGACCATCGGTACGGAGAGGACCAACCGTGAATCTTCGCGGGAACAAATCACTTCGTGGATCCGCTGGCTGCGGGATTCGTCAAGGGCGATGGCAATCCGCAGGATGGCCGCCAGCTTGGAAACTGCGACTCGCTCGTCGCGTTCCAGCGTGGCATATCCTTCATGCATTGGCTGTGGGGAAGCGCGGCGGTGGTAGCGGGCCACCAGGGCCGCGAGCAGCAAATCCTTTTTGCCGAGTCCAAATAGCTCGCTGTTGCGGATCAAATACATCGAATGTTTGTGATAGCTGCGATTGCTAATGAACAGGCCGACCTCATGCAACAGCGCGGCGACATAGAGCAGCACTTCGGCTCGCTGAGGGAGTTGGTGCTCGTCCTTAAGCTGCTGAAAGAGCTTTCCGCTGAGTTCAGCAACATGCAGGGCATGCTGTTCGTCGAATTGAAAGCGGTTACCCAGATCGATGGCCGAACGGATGATTTGATGGCTGAATTCCTTGGACCAGGCGGCCCCGGCTGACATTTCCGTGAGCAATCCATCACGCAAGTTGACGTTGGTGACCAGGATTTCTGTGCGACCAAGTTCCTTGGCGAGCAGCACATAGGCCAGGAGAGCAGGCCCGAGCGTTTCCGCCTCGGGAAAGCTAATGCGATACCTGCGCACCAGGCGATCATCCGACAGATTGAGCGTTTTATTCGTAAAGTCCTCAAGCTGCTTGACTGATAGCCGGGCCAGGCATTTTCCGTCCCACTCGGGCTGAAGATGTTTAACGGCGAAGCGAACGTCCCCCCCCATGGCGATCATTTCCGTCGGCCCGTCCTGGCTGACGTGCTCGGCCACTTCCTCCACGGTGCGATGAATATGGGACTCCATCAGGTTGCGAACTTTGAGCGTCGGGGCACGAAACGCTTCCAGCGTCTCCCGCAGGCGGAGCGAGCCGAGCCGATAGGTGTGGGAGTAAACGACATCTCCACCTTTCACTACCAACAGTTCCGTGCTGCCGCCGCCGATTTCAGTCACTACCGCCCGGGCACCGGCGAGCGTGGGGTCCGAGGCCAGAAAGGGTTGGATCCCTAGAAACGTGATTCGGCTGACTTCGGCCTCGTCGAGGGGCTCCACTTGAAAGCCGGTAGCAATATAGATACGGTCGACGAACGCCAGGCGATTGGCCGCTTCCCGCACGGCGCTTGTGGCGACGCAGCGAATTTGGTCTGGCTGCTCGATTTGATATTCCTTGAGCATCCGGCGATAGCTTTTCAGGACACGCGCGCAGTCTTCAATCGTGGTTTTGCTGATGCTGCCGCGGGTGAAAGTGTCCTTGCCAAGATTGACCGCCTGCGAAAGGGTTTCGAGGATGCGAACACCTCCTCCTCCCTGAATTTCCGCGATGGCCATGCGGATGCTGGACGTGCCGATATCGATCACCGCAGCCGGGCGAACCGTGCGGGCAGGAGAGGAAGGCAGCGAAACGGTTTCCGGAGCGGTCATACTACTTTGCGGCGCTCGCTAAAGATTGGCATCTTTCAGCCCAGGCAGCCGCGCCGCGCACGACTGCGTCGTCGCCCAGGCGGGCGGCTGCCACCTTGAAGGAACGGGACATCGGCGGAGCCGCCCGATTGCGAGCGGCTTCTTCAACATGGGTCACGATCAGATCGGGCATGGCTTCGACAAGTCCACCCCCCAGGACAACTGTATCGGGGGCAATCAAGTTGACCACATCGCCAACGACGCTCCCAATCAGGCGGGACGCGCGGATCACAATTTGCTCCACCACCTTATCGCCGTCGTTGATGGCTTCCGCGATCACGCTGCTGCGAATGGCTGCCACGTCGGTCCCCGCCGCTTTCAGCAGATTGGGGGCTTCGCCACGAAAGGCTGCCGCCGCCGCCGCCGTGGCAATCGCCAGTCGGCTCGCTTCGGTTTCCAGACAACCCGTACGCCCACAGCCGCAAAGTTGCCCGCCGGGGGTCACCTGCATATGGCCGATTTCAAAGCAGGACATCGTCTTGCCGCGGATGATCTGTCCTTCGTAGACACAGCCCCCTCCGATGCCAGTCCCAGGAAACACGCCGACCAGGCAGCGAGAATTCTTGCCCGCACCAAAACGATACTCGCCATACACGCCGGCATCCACGTCATTGAGAATGACCGTCGGTGCTCCAAACGCCTCTTCCAGAATTGTCTTCACATGCACGTTCTTCCAACTCAGGTTGGCCGTGTCGAGGATCACACCGCGGTCGAGATCCACGGTTCCGGGGCAACCAATCCCGATCCCCGCGATGTCGTCACTGCTGACTTTCGCCTCTTCCAAGGCATCCTTGATGGTTTCAATGATTCGCTCCATCCCCGCCTTGGCCCCCTCCATTCCTTTCGTCTTGCGACGTTTGCGGCCGAGGGAACGAAATTCCTCGCTGAAAACGGCAGCCATCATTTTGGTGCCGCCGAGGTCGAAGCCGACCCAATGCTTTTTTTTGGATGAAGTCATGCGGCGATTTTAGCACAATCGCCGCCATGCGGAATCGACCCCGCTGCCGCCGGTGCCCCCGCTACAGTCTTTCCGGCAGGGAAGGAAGCGTCTTCACCACCGGTGCCTGGCTGGTATTCCTGTAATCTTCACGATGTGCGGCAATCTGCTCGGCGGTCGATAGGAGGGAATTCAGAGGAAGGCCAAAAGGGGACCCGTTTTCTGCCACCAATGACCCCTGCACTTCGCGAAACAACTCCGCAGCCCTGCGGGAGTGGCGGGCCACCCCTTCCGGCCGGCCTTCCCGCGTCTTCACCCCGGCCGCGGCCAGCTTAATGAGTCCTTTCAAGTAATCCGCCGTCGCTCCCTGGCGTCCACTGGCATGCCACACCAGTTCCCACGCCTCATGGGCTTCCCAGTAATAGCCCTGATTAAAAAGCTGAATGCCCCACAGGTACTCTTTGTGCTGCCGGGCATTTTCCGTTGTTAGCGGCTGGCAGGACTCGACGGTGGCACCAAAGCTGTGCCCCGCTGGGTCGCGAAGGGGATGCGGAAACATTCCCGGCACGTACGAGTAGGCTGGAAACTCGCGCTCGGGAAGTGACAAGGGCATGTCGTTCACGTTACCATACTTGCGACTGTTTTTCTGGAAGCACAAACATGACAGATACACGGCGAATTCTCCTCACCGGTGCAGGCCGCGGCTTGGGGCTGGCGATGACGGAAGGCTTTATCGAGCGAGGGCATACCGTCATCGGTTGTGGGCGGAGCAAGGAAGCGATGCAAGAGCTTGCCACGCGGTTTGGCAAGTCGCATCGCTATGATGTCGTGGATGTAGCCAGCGAGCAGCAGGTCCAGCGCTGGGCCGAAAGCGTTCTCAAAGATGGCGGCCCCCCCGATTTGCTCCTCAACAATGCCGCGATCATCAACCGCAGCCAGTCGCTGTGGGAAGTGCCCACGGCGGACTTTTCGCGCGTCATCGACGTCAACATCAAAGGGGTCTTCCACGTCCTGCGGCACTTCGTTCCCGCGATGGTGGATCGTCAGCAGGGAATCATCGTCAACTTCAGCTCCGGCTGGGGAAGGTCGACTTCGCCGCAGGTCGCTCCGTACTGTGCCACCAAGTATGCCATCGAAGGTCTCACGCTCGCTCTCTCGGCGGAGTTGCCCCCAGGCATGGCCGCCATTCCACTCAACCCCGGCATCATCAACACGGAGATGCTGGAAAGCGCCTTCGGCCCCGCCGCTGCCGGCTATCCTTCGCCGGACGAGTGGGCGGAAATCGCCGTCCCCTTCATTCTCGGTCTTCGACCCAAGGACAACGGGCGCTCGCTCTCCGTGAAGTGATTCGCTCCCGCCTACTTCAACTTCCAAATCGCCACCTGGCCCGAAATGTCAGCAGCGGCGAGGTGGGTTTCTTCCGGGGAAAGGCTGATGGCGGAGATCCAATCTTTGAACTGGCCGCCGCGAGGGGTGCCGAGAACGGCGACTTCTTTGCCGTCGGCGACCTGGATGATCCGGACACAAGTATCCCGGCCCGCGGTGAAGAGGTGGAGGCCGTCTTTGGAATAAGTGAGAGCGGTGATGCCGTACTGATGGCCGGAAACAGTCTTGAGGAGCTTGCCGGTTTCCGTATCCAGCAGATGCACCTTGCCAGTATCGGTTTCACCGCCTTGGCCAACAGCGACCTGCTTGCCGTCCGGAGAAAACGCGGCAGCGATGAGGCCATTGCCGACGAAGTTTCGCCAAAGCTGGCCGTCGCCGTAGGTACGGCCCTCAGGCTTGAGCTTGGGGAATTGCACCTTCAGCAGGTCGAGCTTCTCCGAGCCATCCACGGTGTGCCACAGCTTCAGCGCCGCGGAGGGGATATCGAAGTCGTCCCGCTTATAGCGATATTCGGAAACCAGTGCCGTCTGGCCATCGGCCG
>CAYUJE010000049.1:23255-25042 GCA_964444865.1 uncultured Pirellulaceae bacterium
CCACTGATGAGCCGCTTGCCGTCGGCGCTCAGAGAAAGAGCGTTAATCCAATCTTGATGAGCTTCCAGCGACTTCGTCGAGCCGACAGTCTGCACACTCACCCCCGGGGCCTTCAGAATTTCCTCTTTCTTCGTCCGCTTAAACTGCTCCTTGCGGGTATCGCCATCGAGAATCGCCTCAGCAGTTCCCGTCGGCGCGGCTTCGATGTTCCAGAGCCGAATCGTGTGGTCAAGACTGCTGGAAATGAGTTGCTTGCGAGCCGCATCATACTTCAGCCACGAGATAGCATTGGTATGCCCTTCCAGCCGCCGCACCGGATTCACATTCGGAGCTTTTCGTTCCTTGTTCTTCTCTTTCTCCTCGGCAGGAATCTCCGGCGGCGTCTCCGGCAATTCCCAAACGTAAATCTCCCCCTTCTGATTTCCGGCGGCCACTCTGCGGGAAGAACCCAGAAACGAAACGGCACTCGGCCAGAGGCCTTCGAAGGTGAGTTGGTATTGGAGGGTGGGGGTGAACATGGATGGTCCAGATTGGCTTAAGACTTTGACTTGACTTGTAGCGCGGTGATGCGAGTTACCAAATCCTGGCCCAAGGCATCTCCCAACTGCTTGGCGAGTTGCGAGCAATAGTTCCAGTCAAGAGTTCTTGATTGGGCAATCATCAGCCCCTCAATATCTTGTTCGTCCTTCGGTCGTCCTGCCAGAAGCTTCATGATCAGCAGGTCCTCGGCAGTGGCAACTGCGATTTGAGAGCCGCCAATAGAAAGTCGCTCTGCGCGGGCCATTATTCGGTGTTCAAAACCTGAAAGACCCAATGCAAGATCGACCTTCACGTTTGTAGTTCGATGCCGAAGGGGGAGAATGAAGGCCTTTTCAATGACGTCGGCGATGCCGTCGAATAGCGGTTTGAAATTGGTGCCATCCAAACTATTCGCTAAAGCCAAGCCGCGGGGCACATCCGCAAGAATGACCAGATCAACGTCTGCCGTCATGCGTGCTTGGCCCCGCAGCGACACTGCCAGACCGCCGATCAGGGCATAGGGAACTTGCTGGGCGTCAAGAAACTTGACCGCATCAACCAGAGTTTCCTTCAGCGGTTCGTGCATGTTGGAGTTCATCCAATTTCCTGTAAGCCTCCACACACCGTTGACGGTCGGCCAGTTTCCGCTGCCAGCTCCACTTGTCCAGTTCGTCCCAGTCGCCGAGTAGTCCGTTCTGTCGCGCCTTCCAAATGATCCCAAACATGTCCGCATACAAGGCGAAACGCTCTTCCGTACTTAGCCCCCGTATCCAAGCCGAATCTTCGGCAGTTGTTTGGGCGGCGAATGCGTTCCAGTCTTGTTGTGGTGCAAATGGCATCTCTACATTATACGCCGGATTTGAACTACCCAAACAGTTCCCCCACCACCTTCGCTCCAAACGGGGCCAGCGGCACGGGGCGTACTCCGGCGAAGTTTTCTGTGGTGGGGTCGATGCCCAAGGCGTGATAAATGGTGGCAAAAAAGTCCCCTTCGGTAACCGGGTTGTCTTTCACCTCCGCCCCGTCTTCGTCGGAAGAGCCATAGACCGTGCCCCCTTTGATGCCGCAGCCGGCGAGGGCGGTGGTCCAGGAGCGGACGTAGTGGTCCCGGCCGGCCCGGTTGTTGATTTGCGGCGTCCGGCCGATTTCGCCGGTCCAGACGACGAGCGTGTCGTCGAGCAGCCCCCGCCGCTGCAAATCGGTTAAGAGACCCGCCCAGGCGTGCTCCATCGGCGGGACGAGACCCTTGTGCCAGGCGAAGTTGTCGG
>CAYUJE010000050.1:0-16809 GCA_964444865.1 uncultured Pirellulaceae bacterium
GCAAGACACACGGACAGCAAAGCGCCAGCCGCAAACATCGCTCCAATTGAAGTCCCAAGTCGTTTCATCGTAGATTCCTCCAGCTAGAAGTCGGAACAGACAAACCCCGGCCGCCCCCGCGGCTCAGCGAACCATTATGGTACAGGAGATTTGGAGAGAGGGGCAACTATTGCGACGGAGTAATCGGTCGAATCGTAAGCAGTGACATTGGCTTTCCTCTGGCGAACTTCTACAATCAACCAAACAACAAAAATGACCACTTGGCACCAAGTTACCGCCGTCCATGAACTTCCGCCGGGAACAGCGAAAGAATGCGTTGCTGGCGACCGAATCGTGGCTCTCTTTAACGTCGAGGGGACCATCCATGCCCTCGACGGCATTTGCCCACATCAGGGGGGGCCGCTCGGAAAAGGCAACTTGCAAGGTTGCATCATCACGTGCCCCTGGCACGGGTGGCAGTTCGATGTGAGCACAGGGCAACATCAAACCAGCAAATCCCTTGTGCACGACAAGTTTCCGGTCAAGGTCGAGGGAGACCAGATTCTGGTGGCGTTGGATTAACTCGGATACCAGGCTTTGTTGCTACTCCCATGGGGAGTAAAGCTGTAATTTAAGCCGCGGAATCTCTTTGCAACCCATTCTTGCCGTAACTCGGCTACCGCGCGGGGCCATAGTGACATAGATTGAATGTGTTATCCCCCGCCTCTCGAGTCGGCCCCTCCTTTGATTCGCTATCGACCTTTCCAGAATTGGGATCCGCCGGCACTCGCCGAAATCTGGCGCAGCCAGCCGCCGATCCACGGACGAATGCAGGGGCTCACTCCGCGTCTTATAGAAGAGTTGGTCCTCGCCCGCCCCTTTTTTGATCGTGAGGGGTTGATTGTTGCCGAAGAAGAAAAACGGCCGATCGGCTTTGTCCACGCTGGCTTTGGCGGTAGCGACGACCTGTCGAAACTCGACATGTCGCTCGGCACCACCTGCCAGTTGCTGGTTGCTCCCCACGAACAGCGGGCGCAAATTCAGGCGGAACTGCTGCGGGCGAGCGAAGAATACCTTCGCAGCCGGGGCGTGCGCCAGATGTTTGGTGGTTGTGCATTTCCGGTCAATCCGTTTTACCTGGGACTCTACGGGGGCAGTCGCTTGCCAGGAGTACTGGCATCCGATGTGGAGCAAACGGCCCTGTTTCAAAGCACGGGCTATCGGGAGCGAGAACGAAGAATCCTCTTGAATCGCTCTCTGACAGATTTTCGAACTCCCGTTGATCGCCGGCTGATGCAACTCCGCCGTCGCTGCCAGGTCGTCTCGGTCCACGATGTAACTCCAGACAATTGGTGGGAATCGTGCGTTTGGATGCACGCTAACCGAACACGCTACGAGTTGCGTTTTAAGGATAGCGAGGACGCTCTGATCTCCGCAACTTTTTGGGATATTGTTCCCCTTTCCAAGTCCTGGGGCGTGCAGGCCGTTGGCATGGTCCGTCTCGAAGACACTTCTGAAGCTCGTTCTGAGGGAATGACAACATTTCTGCTGGCCGAGGCATTCCTCGATTTGCAGCGAAACGGAGCGGCAGTGATTGAGACCCAGCTCTTCGCTCGTGATTCTTCCCTGGTGGCGATTTTCAAAGAACTGGGAGTTGTTGCCTATGACGAGGGGGTGCTGTTCGCGAAGGAGGGATAGCCGCCCGCGTTGCTTGCACGGGCAGCCTCTTATAAGCTAGAGATCTGCAAAACAATCCGCAGGAGCATGGCCTTGAGGGCAGTGCAGCCCGCCAAAACTAGGAGTGACCATGGCCAAGGAAAAAGACGAAGCCGCCAAGCCCCAGCGAGTGCTGGTCGTCGACGACGACGCGGAGATTATCGATACCGTGCAGTTCGCTCTTAAGCAAAAGGGGTATGAGGTTCTCATCGCCCGCGACGGTAATCAGGGTCTGGCGATGGCGGAGAAGGATCTTCCCGACCTGGTGATTCTGGACATGATGATGCCCAAGCGGAGCGGCTTCTTGGTGCTGGAAAAGCTTAAGTCGATGGGGACCGAGGTCAAGGTGATCATGATCACCGCCAACGAAGGGAGCCGGCATAAAGCTTATGCCGAAATGCTGGGCGTGCATGAATACATTCGCAAGCCCTTCGCCATGGACAAGTTGCTGGAAAGCGTGGAGCGGCTGCTCGCATAGTCGCCCATGCAATCCACGCTCCCCCAACATGACATCGTGCTGCTCGGGGTGGGGCATACCAACGCGCACGTCCTGCGGATGTGGAAAATGGGGCCGATACCGGGGGCCCGGCTGACGTGCGTGTCGAACTTTCCGGTGGCGACCTACTCCGGCATGCTGCCGGGGGTGCTGGCGGGGCTCTATCCGCCCGAGCGGATGGAAATTGACTTGGTCCGTCTTTGTGCCGCCGCTGGGGCGCGGCTGATCGTGGGGGACGTGATCGGGCTGGATGCGCAAAGCCGCGAACTGCTGATCGCCGATCGTCCGCCGCTCCCATTTGATGTCCTCTCCATAGGCCTCGGGTCCGTCCCCAACCGCGCCGGTCTACAGGAAGCTGACGATTCACTCCTCGAAGTGAAGCCCATGCAGACATTCCTGCGGCGGCTGGAGGAGCGGCTGCAACTCCTGGCGAGCGGGAGGCGTAAGCTCCCTGATGTTTCCGCCGGCTTTACCGATCTAGAGCCCCTTCGGATTACCATCGTCGGCGGCGGGGCTGGCGGGGTGGAGATTGCCTTTTGCCTCCCGATAAGAATTCGCAAAGTCTTGAGAGATATCCCTCTTGCGATCACAGTTATCGACTCCGGAGACGGACTTCTCAAAGGCAGTTCCGCTGGTCTGGCCAAACGAGTGCAGCGGGATTTCGACAAACAAGGTGTGAAAGTCTTACTCAAACGACGAGTTACCCAAGTCAAACAGGGGACTGCAACTCTCGACAGTGGCGATTCCGTTCCCGGCGACCTTGTTCTTTGGCTCACCAGCGCCGCTCCACCGCCCCTCCTCAAACACTTCGATCTCCCCAAGGACGACCGCGGCTTTTTGCGGACGCGCAGCACCTTGCAACTGACGAGCGGCGAGCCCATCTTCGCCGTGGGGGACACCGGCACCATCGATGGAGAGAAGCTTCCCAAGGCCGGCGTTTTTGCCGTGCGAGAGGGGCCGGTGCTCTGGGAGAACATTCAGTTAGCGATTAACAAGTCGCCGCTCACGAGCTACCAGCCGCAGAGAGGCTTCCTCAAGCTACTCAATCGCGGGGATGGGATCGCGCTCGGCGAATATCGGGGATTCTCGTTCGAAGGAAAACGGGCCTGGTGGCTGAAGGATCGAATTGACGGCAAGTTCATGGACATGTACCAGGATTATTCGCCCGGGATGTCTGCGGAATCTGGCATGCTTGAGCCATTAACGCGAGAGCAGATGCGCTGCGCCGGCTGCGGCGGCAAAGTGGGGGCGTCAATTCTTTCGCGAGCGCTTGCCAGGCTGGAGATTCCGCAAAACGAGCACATTCTTCTCGGTCTTGAATCTCCCGATGATGTTGCCATCCTCCGCCCCTCGCCGGGACAAGTGATTGCGGCCACCGTCGATTTCTTTCAGGCTCCGCTCGACGATCCCTACCTCGTCGGCCGCATGGCCGCGCTGCATGCCGCCAGCGACGTCCTCGCCAAAGGTGCCAAGCCGATCGCCGCACTGGCGATGGCGACAATTCCCCCCGGTCCCGAAAGGCAACAATCGCAACTGCTCTATGAACTTCTCGCCGGTGGACTGCAAGAATTCAAGGCAATGGGTGCGACTCTCGCCGGTGGACACACCATTGAAGGCCCCCATGTCACCATCGGCTATACGATTCTTGCCGAACAACCGGCGGAGTCGGTTCGCTCCAAGGGAAAGCTGCGAGCAGGGGACGTCCTCATCCTCACCAAACCGCTGGGTGTCGGAGTACTTCTCGCGGCTCACATGCAGGCCCGTTGCCGGGCGGAGTGGTACGGCCCGCTTGTTGCCACCATGCTCCAATCCAATGCGCTCGCTGCGGCCTTATTCGATGAGTTTGGAATCTCCGCTGCCACCGATATCACCGGCTTCGGACTGGCGGGCCATCTGCTCGAAATGCTGCGTCCGGCAAACCTGCCGGCTGAGTTGAATCTGACGGACCTTCCCATTTTGGAAGGGACTCGAGAATTGCTGGAGCAGCGGCTGGAAAGCACCCTCGCGCCGGCCAATCGTCAGATCGAAACCGAAATGGTCGCCAGCGAGCAACTGAGAACAAAGCCAGAGTTCGCGGTGTTGTTTGATCCGCAGACTTGCGGAGGACTTTTGCTGGGGATCGCCGAATCGCGGGCGGAGACGTTTCTTGCCCACATGCGAGGAGAACATCAAGCCGCCAGCATCGTAGGCCGAGTCATGGCGGCTAGTCCCACCGCTCCGCGGCTGCATATCGTTTAGCTTGCTCTCTCGACTTCATTTGGCCCTTAATGGTCCAGAATGAACTCATTGCTGTTCAGCAACGCCCACCAGATGTCTTCCAAGGCGGCTGCCGGCTTGTCTTTGGAGTTTGTCAGGATTTTTTGAATTGCGGTGAGCTCACGGCCGGTGGGCTTGCGCGAGAGGGAGGCGAGGAACAGGTGCTCGATCTTTTCGTTGACAGGCATATTGCTCTGGATGACCCCCGGCAGAAAACCCGATTTGCCACTGCCGGCGGTCTGGCGAATCAGTTCGCCATTCATCATCTCCAGCGTCTGCCGCACGGAGCCGTTGAAGTGGCTCTCTTCCATGGCGTCGTCGGTTCCCATATTGCGATTGAACTGGGCCAACCAATCCACGCGAGCCTGGGCCAGCACGTCGGCATTCTCCCCTGCCTTGCTCCGCAGATTGGCGGCGGCGAGGAGTGAGTTATAAACTTCTTCTGCCTGCATCTGCCGTGTGTAGTAGTGGCTGAAGAGCGGAACGGTGCCGGCTTGCGGGCTGTCCGCCATGCTGCCGACCGGGACCACGCTGGAGCGGCCGAACGGGTCGCTCAGCACAATCCAGCGGATGGCGGCTTTCAGGTCGTAGTTGCGGGCGACGAATTCCTTGGAGAGCCGGTCGAGCAACTCCGGATGCGTGGCGGCATTCGTCTTCCCCATGTCATCAATCGGCTTCGTGAACCCATAGCCGAAGAAATGGGACCACATCCGATTGACGAGCGCCCGCGGCAGATCGTCGGAACGAACGATGAGCTTGGCCAGTTCTTCGCGGCGATTCACTTCCGAAAGCAAACCGCTCGGCTCAATCGGCTTGCCGTCAATGAATTGCGGCAGGGCGGATTTCAACTGGCCGCTGGGCTGCTGGTAATAGACTTCACCTTCCGTCGTCACACCCTTGCGGTCGTAGAAGTCGGTGTTGACCACTCGCGGCCCGGCCGCCGTTCTTTCGATGTGTGCTTGCCGGAAGAACGCATTGAGCGACCAATACTGCTGCTGGGACCAATCCTGGGAAGGATGCTGGTGGCATTGGGCACACTGCAAAGACTGCCCCAGGAAGACGCGGCAAGTTCGGGCAGTCACCAGTGTGGCGTTTTCATTCAGTCCCGCCAGCACAAAATTGACTGCGCCGTTGTAGTCCTCCGCACCGGGCTTCGCGGTGCCGGTCGCGGTCAGCAGTTCATAGACCAGTTTGTCATACGGCTTGTTCTCAGCCAGCGAATGGCGGAGATACTGCTCGAACGCAGCCCGATCCACCCCCTCCTGCGCCCCCGCGGTTCGGCCGATCAGGACGTTGGCCCACACGCCGGCCCAGTACTGCGCATATTGCTCGATGTACTTATCATCCGTCAGCAGCTTATCAACCAGCTTTTCACGCTTGCCCTTGGAAGTGTCGTTCAAAAAGGCCAGCGTCTCTTCGCCGGAAGGAATGCGCCCCAGTAAACGAACAAATACCCGCCGGCACCATTCCCCATCCGCGGCCTGCGGCGCGGGATTCACGCTGTTCTCCGTCCATGAGCGATGCAATTCGGCGCTCACAAACGAAGTCACTTCCGCATCGGGAGAAGCCTTTATCGCATAGTCTCGCTCGGGGAAACCAGAAGCAGGAACCGGCTTGACGTTGGTATCCTCCGGCGGTGGAATCGTTTTGCTTGGTGCCGGGGTCGGAGTCGTCTCGGGCACCTTGGCAATTTGCGGCGCTTCCGGCAGCGGCTTTGTCTCGTGGGATTTGTCGGGAGCGGGCGTGTTCTTCTTGACAATCGCTTTGTCAATTTCCTTGGGTTCCTTTTTAGCGACATTCGGGTTGCGACCAGCGATGATTCCAATCGCACCCAGTCCAACACCCAAAAGAACGACGAGAGAAACAGCCACGACCGTCTGCCATGCGGAACTCGATTGCTTGCGGGACCGCGACGAATTCACCGCCAGTTGCACATGACCATTTGATGAGCCGTTGGAGCCGTGTGAAGCTGCCGCGGAAACGGCGGGCGGCACCACAGCGCGAAGGGGGAGCGGAGGAGCAGCGGGCTCGGCAAAGCCACTGGCCTGAGGGCGCTGTACGGGGGAAGCACCGCCGCGGATCGCGAGCGACTGCATAATGCGGGCGGAAAGGTCCGGCGGCGTGCGGCCGCCGAGGACTTCCTCCAGCATGGCGTCGAGAATCGGATCTTCGCGGTCAGGGGTCATTTCAATTTACCTTCAATGCACTCGCGGAGCTGTTGCTTGGCCCGCTGCATCAGATTTTTGGCTCCATGTTCGGTAATTTCCAGGGCTGCCGCAATCGCTTCCCGCGAACTGTCCTCGCGAAAACGCAATTCCAACGCCAGCCTCGCTCGCTGGCTAATTCCCTGCAGGCAATCCTTCAGGGTTTCAATTAACGTTTCACCGTTATCACTTCCTGCCCAACTGGTCCAAGTCCGGTCCAACAGTTCCACATTTTCCACAGCCGTCACCTTTCCCGCTCGGCGCTTGGCGGAGATGAAGAGGTTGAAGGCCACTTTTCGCAAGTAACCCGAGGTCGCGGCCGGCCCCAGATCCTGAAACGGTTTTTGCAGGACGTTCAGGAAGGTTTCCTGAGTTAGATCCTCCGCCTGGGCGCTGTCGCATCCCAAGGCGCGCAAATACCGCCAAATGCCAGCCTGGTAGGTCTGGATCAGGACGACAGGGTCTATTCCAGTCGCTTCGGGCATTGCCGCCACTTTCATGTTCCAAACCTAGAACGCTCGGGGGGGTGAATTGTACTCACCTTGACGCAAACCGTTAGCCCATAAGGAGCTAGCGACGGGCGTCTTCCCTTACTTTTCAGTGTACACCACGAACCCGCTTCAGTGAAAGTGAACGGATTTCCGCTGCGGGTGGTCCGACTTGGTCAGGTCGGCAGGTCGCAAGCCCGGCGGTAGACTTTACGCGATGGCAAAAGCGACCAAAGCCGTATTCACTGCGCGGGGGCTGACGAAATCCACTCGGCTAGATCGCCTTTTGCGCCAACAGTTTCCACTTTGGGGGCGGCAAGCGGTGCAACGTTTGATTGCCGCCGGAAAGGTGAAACTGAATGGAAGGGTAGTATGGCTCGCTTCCTGGGAAGTGCAAAACGGCGATCGTTTGGAAATCGCCTGCCCCCCCGCTCCCAAGGCTCCTCCCCCTGTCAAATTCAACGATGCCTGGATCATTGCTGAGGAAGCGGACTTGATAGCCATCAACAAGCCAGCCGGACTGCTCAGCGAACCCAAACGATTCTCGCCGACCTCCAATCTGCTGGAACTGGCGAGCGCCCGATTTGGGGAACTCATTCTGTTTCATCGCCTGGATCGGGATACCTCTGGCGTTGTGCTGCTGACGCGGCCGGGACCGATCAACAAGTATTTAGATGCCGCCTTTAAGAGCCACACGATTGTTAAGGAATATCTGGCGGTCGTGGCGACTCCCCATCGCCTGCAGCCGAGCGGAGTCATCGACGTCCGGCTCGGCCCCGACCCCCAGCGAAGGGACCGAATGACGGTGGTGGAGCGCGGCGGACAGCGGGCGGTCACTCGTTATTCCCTCGAAACCGCTGCCCACGGCAGACAGCGGGTCCGCCTCTGGCCCCAGACGGGAAGAACGCATCAACTCCGCCTCCACCTGGCCCACCTCGGTTCCCCCATCCTCGGCGACCGGCTCTACGGACCACGCCCCAACGAAAACCAGCGGCTACTGCTCCACGCCGTGCGCCTCGAATTGCCCGCGACCGAGGAATATCCCGCGAGGAGCTTCACCGCGCCGGTGCCGAAGGGGTTTTAGAGATTTGCAGGTGTTACAATGCGAACGACAGGTTTGATGCACCATATTTACGTCAACGTCAATCGTAAAATCGCGTCCCCCCTATTCTCCTTCGTCCTAGTTTCCGAAAAACACTATGGGTACATGGGGACCTGGCAACTTCGATGGCGATAGCCCTTGTGACATTCGTGATTCGTTCGTGCGCGAGGTTGTGCATCGCGTTGGCAAGCAGCTCAAGAACACGAAACTTGACATCTTCAAGGCTGAAGATGAAGTGATGCCGTGGCTGGCCATTTTGGTGGCCGTCTGCGAACGCTGCCAAGGGCACCCACCCCGACCGCATATCGTTTCCCAATGGAAGCGGCGCTACCTGGAGACTTTTGACGCCCAGATCGAGGAAATTGCCGGCGGTGATTTTGCCTCTCAACGCAGGAATGTCGTCAAATCAACATTTGATAAGCTTCTGCGGCTGTCTCGCGATCTCTACGGCGACTACACCGACGACGAACTCCCTGAAGCAGGTGCTGTGTTCCTTTGCCAGTTGGAGGATGGGCGATTTGGTGCGTGTCGTGTGCTGCGACGGGGCGAAATGGGGGACGATCCGTATTATGAGGAAACAATGCTCCTGGTCGCGGCGTCCCCCTGGATTGGGACGGAACCGCCGGATCTCAATAATCCGGAACTCCGCGAGATCCTCCGTTCCAACCACCACAGTAACAAAGGGGATATGGAATTGGGCTGGCTATCAAAACCGCCACCCAAGTCATTCAAGTATCTCGGTATGCTTCCCCCGTCCAAGAAAGAAGGGGGTTTGGGGCCACCGGTCTTTCTGCGAGACTGGACGGTGCTGCCAGAACTAATCCTAATTCAGAGGGGGAGGAAATCATGACGCCGCACCCTTTAATCATCATTTGCCAATGACGGTGCAGGAATATCCACGATGAGATTCGATTTTTCCGCCCGCTCCCGACATGCCGACGGCAGAACGATTAAGCAGAAGCACGCTGACTTGATCAAACGCTGGAAAATGCTGCCGTCACCCTGGGGACTGCAGGGCAAGATTCCCGTTCCGGAATCCAATACGCCACCGGGCTGCGATTATTTCTCGATCAAGAGAAACATGGTCGCGAAGGTCATCAGCGCCAGTCTTTTGTATTCGCATCGGGATCTAACCGAGGACGAAGGCTCGAGCGATGACAACATTTCGATTGATTTTGACTCTAGAAAGGTGGACTATCAGTCCTTCGTAAATTCGTTGTGCCCCTTGCTCATCGAGTGGTTCGACGCTTATGTCGCTGAAATCCAGGAGGATTCCATCCTTCTCGCAGATTGTGAGAGCACGCTTCCAGGCTCAAATAGTCGATGTTCTCCCCAACGCATTTCTCCGGTATGCTTTTTTGACGCAACCCTTTGTCAGCGGGCATTTGGGCGAAAACCTCGCGAGATTCTGAAGTTGCTGAAGCCCCATGTCGAGTCCGTTCGACTTTTGGGAAATGGCATTTTCATAGTCGCAACTTCGGAACCTGTCGGACCCGAAGAAACAAATGCCATCGACCGTCGACTCTGGCCGTTGATAACGGGTAAGGCAAAAGAGGTTGTCAAGGCTCCAGTCGGTCAACGGGAAGGATCCGCCAGCCCGCCAGCGAAGAGAGATGAGGGCAAGAAAGGAAAGAAGCGAAAAGACTCGCTTACGTCGGAGCGCTGCTTGATTGATCTGCTGCTATTTCTCGAATTGGCTGATGACGACAGCGTTGATCCAGATGACGCCATGCGGATGATCGAAAACATCACTGGTGAACTGGCACAAGCCTCCGATGCTGAAAAAGAACGACTAAGAAAAGCAATAGAGCAAGTGGTCGCGGAGGAAAACGAGGGCAAACCGCGGGGTCCGGTGCTCACGTTTTGTGACGGACTGTTAGATGTAATAGAAACGTCTGAGGAATAGTGGCCGGGTTCCCACCGAGCTTGCCTCGGTTGGTGAACTGATTCTGCACTAATTTGAATTCTCTCGCGTCGCCGATCGCAAAGAAATGAAACAGAAGGAAACAAAGGGAACGAAGAAAGCCTGATCATCGTTCCGCTTGAACGACATCTGCTTCGTTTCCTTCGTTACCTTTTGTTCCGACCCGTGCCCCTGCCGCCCGGCTCATCTTTCTGTTTACACCAGACCCGACCTTAACCTAAAATATCGGTATGACGATTTTATCTCCAGAACAAGTCCAGGACCTCCAACAAGCAGGCGACCAGCCGATCCGGGTTGTCGATCCCACTACACAGAAGGTCTATGTCATTCTGGAAGATTCCCGCTTTGAGCAGCTTCGCTCGCTCATCTCCGACGAGCCGCTCTCCATTTCCGAGCAACGTCACTTGCTGACTCGAATGGGTAATCGCGTGGATTGGGACGATCCGGAAATGGATCGATACGACAACTATGACGATGAATTGCGCCGGCGAAAATAAACGGCGAAATGCATTGCGGACGGTGAGTGTTCCGCTTTAACGCAAAGTCGCTAAGGCGCGGAGGTGCAAAGAAGGAAAGAGATACGAAAGATGCACTGCACGTGAGAAGAGGAGGGGCATTGCTAGTTCCGCATTCATTCACCTCTTTCTTAACACCTTTGCGTCTTCGCGACTTTGCGTTAGGCATGATTCCGAAAATAGAATACCTACCGCCTAATCGGTCTTCTTATCTTTCTGCCTCCATTTTCCTGCCAGCTATTTAGGAATCTGGCAGAAAGATGGAGGCAGAAAAATGGGAGGCAGAAAGGTATTTCATTTTTTGCGTGCTCCCTTAAATGGAATTGCCTATTTCCCTTCCAGCGCCTGCCCCAAATCCGCGATCAAATCCTCGGTGTTTTCAATCCCGCACGACAGGCGGATCATGTTGTCGGGGATGCCGAAGCGTTGGCGGTCTGCGGCCGGCAACTCGTAGTAGCTCATGACGAGGGGCTGCTCGATGAGGGATTCCACGCCGCCGAGGCTGGGGGCGATGCGGGCGATTTTGGTAGCGTCGACGATGTCAGCCGTCTGCCGCCAGTCGGCGTCTTTGACCAGGAAGGTGACCAGGCCACCGTAGCCCCGCATTTGTTTGCGGGCGAGTTCGTAGTAGGCGTGCGATTCCAGGCCGGGGTAATAGACCTTCTCCACTCGCGGATGCGTATCCAGGAATTCGGCAATGGCCTGGCCGTTTTCGTTGTGCCGCTGCATCCGAAGTTCGAAGGTTTTCAGTCCTCGCTCCAGCAAGTAGATGTTGTGCGGCGAATTGATCGCCCCCATGATGCCGCGAAGTTTGCGGACGGACTCCAGTTTTTCCTTGGAGCCAATGATCACGCCGGCCAGCAGGTCGTTGTGACCGCCGAGGTACTTGGTGGCGGAATGGAGGACGTAATCGATGCCGTGCTCGATGGGACGGATGTTGTAGGGGGTCCCGAGCGTGGCATCGATGAGCGTTTCGACATTGTGTCGTTTGCCGAGTTCGGCAAAGCGAGGAAGGTCCACGATGGAGAGATGCGGGTTGGTGGGAGACTCACTAACCAGCAGCTTCGTGTTGGGATTGATCGCGGCTGCCATGGCGTCGTAGTCGCAGGCTTTGACTTGCCGCGTGACAACGCCGAACCTGGAGAGGTGTTTGGTGCAGAACTCGCGGCTGCGGTGGTAACACTCGTCGAAGAAGATGACTTCGTCCCCCGCGGAGAGCTTCGTCATCAGGAGACCGACGATGGCCGCCATCCCGCTGGCGTAGAGGATGGCTTCTTCGCCCCCTTCCAGGGCGGCGAGCTTCTTCTCGACCACTTTTTCGCCCGGATTGCCGTAACGACCGTACTCCTCGCGCTCCTGTTTTTGCTCGATGAAGTCGATCACCGCCTGGGTGCTGGTGAATGTGTACGTCGAAGCGCATACGATGGGGTCCGTGATGGCATCGCCGATTTTTTGCCGGGCTTCGCCGGCATGAATGGCGAGCGTGGAGGGGCCGTAATTGCGACCACTGCTGTTGGAAGATGAGTTTTGAGAAGAGGACATGAGGTTCCAAGCTCCGATTCCAAGCTGGGAATGCAAGCCGCCTCGGAAGCAGGACCATCACGCCAGAGCACCCGACCAGAACCTGGCCGGGAATCATCGGCACCCAGGGCATAGTGCCCTATTCGCAGATTGGCTTATTGCCGGTGCGGGTGCTGGTGGCTCTTTAGCAGATTGAAGGCTGCAAGCGGCCGCAAATCCCATAGCGAGGATCATTCTACTTGGAGCTTGGGCCGGTCACAAGGCACAAGATGACCAGATGGTTCGCCTGCCGTCTCAACGGCCTACGGCTTATGCCTTGGCGGCCTTCGGAATGAGCTGAATCGTGACGAGCAGCGAAGAAGCTTCAATGGCACGGAGGGAATGTTCGTCCGCTCCCGCCAGAAAGATCAGCATTCCCGCGGTCAATTCATGCTCGTTTCCCCCCACTTGGAACGCCACCTTTCCTTCCAGGCACTGCACAGTCGTTTCGCCGCGGACCTTGTGGGGCGGCACGACTTTGCTCGCCGGCAGGACCAGGCGAATCACTTCGATTGTCTCGGTCTTCACGAGGGTTTGAGTGCTGGCCGTGGCAAGAGCGGCCCCCAGCGGTCGCACGTCAATGACTTCGCCCGGTTGTGCGTGATGAATTGCCATTACTTGGTCCTCCGAAAAGAATGGCCGGTTTTGAGTCCTGCCACGAATACCACGAGAGCAACTGCCCCCAGAAAGAACACCGTATCGCCCGGCACGCGCATCCAGCGCAGGTTCTGCATGAGTGGAGATTGCATGAATTCGGAACTGCGGGCGTACCAATATCCGTGCTCGACGGAAGCCCAGGTCTGCATCAACCCGACTGGGAGAAGGCTGAGGAGACACATGGCCATCAAGCCACCGTTGAGCGACCAGAACGAAAACCGCAGCAGGCCATCTTTCCACTCGACCCCTGGAACGAGCACGCGCAGGCAAAGGAGCATGAGCCCGATTCCGAGCATGCCGTAGACACCAAACAGTGCCGCGTGCCCGTGGAGCGGCGTGGTGTTGAGTCCCTGCATGTAATACAGGGCGATCGGAGGATTGATCATGAAACCGAACAGGCCGGCTCCCACCATGTTCCAGAAGGCGACGGCGATGAAGAAGTAAATGGGCCATTTGTAGCGGAGAACCCAGGGGGAAGTTCTCGATCGCCGCAGGTCTTCCGTGGCATCAAACCCCACGAGCACCAAGGGGACAACTTCGAGCGCGCTGAAGACAGAGCCCCAGGCGAGGGCCACGGGGGGCGTTCCGGAAAAATACAAGTGATGACAGGTGCCGATGATGCCACCCGAGAGGAAAATCGTCGCGGAAAGCAAAGCCGCGGCTGCGGCGACTCCTGGGCGAATCAAATTCAGCCGCATGAAGATGAAAGCAATGACCGTGGTGGCGAAGACCTCGAAGAAACCCTCCACCCAGAGATGCACCACCCACCAGCGCCAATATTCGACGATTGACAAGTTGGTGTGCCGGCCCCATGTCAGTCCCGCACCGTAGAACAGGGCAATGGCCGCCGTGGAAACCGCCAAGAGGGTCACCAGTTGTTTCTGCTCCCCTTGCTTGCGCAGTGCCGGCAGCAGGACTCGAATCATTAAGAACAGCCACAGCAGAAGTCCGACCAGCAAGGCAATCTGCCAGACCCGACCCAGATCGACATATTCATAACCCTGGTGACCGAGATAGAAGGAGACTGCATCGGACATATAGTTGTGAACGCTGAGCCACTCGCCAGTCAAAGACCCCACAACGACGAGGAGCAGGGCAGCAAAGAGTACATTCACGCCCAAAGTTTGTCCCTGCGGTTCTTGTTCACTGACCAAGGGGCCGATGAACAATCCCGCCGCCAGCCAGGCCGTGGCAATCCAGAAGAGCCCCAATTGAACGTGCCAGGTGCGAGCCACGCTGTACGGCAGCCACTTTGAGAGAGGAAAGCCATAGAACCCGTCTCCTTCAACCCCATAGTGGGCCACCACGACACCCAGCAGCATCTGCAGCAGAATCAAGGCGGACACGACCCAGAAATATTTGATCGTTGCTTGTTGCGAAGGCGTGGTGGTCCAACGCTCCAGCGGATCGGTGGCCGGAGGGACTGGTTCGCCTTCTTCCGAGCGGCGCGAGGCATACCACCAGGCCATCGCGGAAATCCCCGCCAGCAGCATGATGATGCTCACTCCGGTCCACACCACCGCGTCGCCGGTCGCGCGGTTGGAAACGAGCGGCTCATAGGGCCAGTTGTTGGTGTAGCTGATTTCTGCGTTGGGTCGGTTGGTCGAGGCGGCCCACGACGACCAGAAGAAAAAGGCGGATAGCGCTCGCAGTCGAGATTCCTCGGTCACCGCGCCTGCCGGAATGGCATACTCCTTCTTGCCGTTGGCAAAGACATCCGAATAGTGATCGAGGTTGGCTTGAAAGGCAGCGGCACGCAAAGGGTCGATCGTGATGGTCTTGGTTGCCGGATCGAAAGTGTTTTCTCGCATCAACTTGGTCAGCCGGCCGCTGAGTTGTGCTTGCTGCTCCATCCCGAGCTTCTCAAAATCCGCCTGAAACTCGGCGTTGGACCAGTGGTTCAGAATGAAGACCGCTTCGCGGTGGAGCCAGTCGGCTGTCCAATCCGGAGCGACGTAACTGCCGTGTCCCCAAATCGAACCAACTTCCATTCCGCCCAAGGATTGCCAGACGTTCTGACCGGCCTGAATTTCGCCTTCCTGAACGACGACTTTGCCCTCCGTCGTAACGACCTTGTCGGCAATCGGCGGGGCTTCCTGATAAATGCGCGTGCCAACCCAGCCAAGTACAGCAAAGGAGATCAGGAGCACGAGGGCAAAGAACAACCACAGCCGTTTCATAGCGATCCTCAAGATTTTGCTCTCAGCGACACCGCAAGGAGACTGCTTCGAGCGACCATGTTCCCTGGGTAGCACGCCCAGGCAAAGCCTGGGGCGTGCTACTCGTTTCATTTTTCACTGCGTGCGAGAGTTCACTCCCGCGATGAGCCGCGTCATTCGATGGGGATGATGTAGCTGATGGCTCCGACCACTTCCCCCTTTTTCTTGGCCTCCGCATAGTGGGCGTGGCACATGACGCATTTATCCAAGACGACGGGGACGGGGGTCATCGCGCGCAGTTCATACTTGCCGTCCTTTTTGACCACTTCTTCGTAGAACGTCTCACCGGCCTTCATCCGTTTGATTCCTTCCTTTTCGAAGGCATCTTTCGCAACATTCGCTTTTTCATAGGGCTGGCCGCTGGCGTCGAGCAAGCGAACTTGCTGATGCCCCGCCTTCGAGATGTTCTTGAACAGCAGCACCGCCGCACTCCCGGCGGCAAAGTCGTCGGTGTCGTTTACGTACTTATCGGTGATGAGGACGACCGTCTGCTTGAAGATGTCGTCAAGCATGCGAACCGTCTTGCGAGATCGCTCAACTGCCGCCTCTGCAGGCTTGGCAGAGTCGCTCGCCTTCTTCGTCTCGGCTGGCGGTTCGACGGCAAAAGCGAGCACGGCTAGGCCCGCGAGAAACAACATGGATCCGGTCAATGCGAAACTGCGATTCATGGGTACTCCTTCGTGAAAAAAACGATCCCGTCGGGACCAAGTGACTGATTGCGGGTTCGCCGACAATGCCTCCGCCATTTTCGGCGCGAGTTGACAATCTCGGCACCCCCGACCTAAACTGGACAACAGCGTCCAGTTTCACGTCAAGTTTACCGGCCCATATCTGGATGTCAATATCCAATTTATAATTCTGGCGAGGCCTTTGTGTTTTCTCAAACCGTGGAATACTCCCTTCGGGCAGTCTGCTATCTGGCGAGTCAGTCTCCGGAGGCCCGCACGACGGAAGAGATAGCCAAGGCGACGCACGTCCCCCGCGCTTACCTTTCCAAAGTGCTGCAGGCCCTGGGTAGGGCGGGATTGGTCCATTCCCAGCGGGGACTCGGCGGCGGAATGACTTTGACCAAAGAGCCTAAGGACTTGACCATCCTGGAAGTGGTGAATGCCGTCGAGCCGATTCAGAGGATCAAGACCTGTCCCCTGGGGCTGGCTTCCCACGGGGCGCGGCTTTGTCCACTGCACCGGCGGCTGGATAGCGCGCTGGCGATGGTTGAAAAGGCATTCGCAGGGACGACGCTGGCGGAAATTCTCGCGGAGCCGACAAAGAGCATTCCTTTGTGCGATTTTCCACCGGCAAACGTGCAGAAGCGTTAGCCGAAGCAACCTCCTCCCAGGCGAATCACCCCTTTGGCGTTCCCCGGCCTCCGGACAAAAATGGCCCCCTGTGTATAATGAACCGTCGCCAACGACAGTCGAAATCCAGCCTTTCAGGAGAACCGTCTCGCTTCCATGTCCGCTCCCCGTCGCAGTCGAGCCCGAGAAATCGTCTTGCAGGTGTTGTATGAGGACGATCTAAATCCCGACCGCAATCTGGCGGCCGCGGATGAATTTCTGCGCCGACGATTGGGAGCAGACGAGGAATTAATCACTTTCGCCCGCGGGCTGCTGGCGGGCGTTCGGAAGAATCGGGCCGAAATCGACGCCAAGCTGGACGAGTTGGCGGACAACTGGCGCATCTCGCGAATGGC
>CAYUJE010000050.1:16909-23032 GCA_964444865.1 uncultured Pirellulaceae bacterium
CTCAACACCGATGTTCGCGATCTCTTCAAAAAAGAAGGGCGGCTGGTTGATGACCAGTTTTTGACGGAGCTATTCGCCATTTTGGTGAAAACCGACATGGGGGTCGGTCCGGCGGCGCGGATTCGAGACAAGATCGGTATCGACTTCCGGGCACGCGTCGTTCACATGCAGGACGTGCTGGCTGTCGTGAAGGCGGAACTGCGAGAACTCCTCGCCCAACCCGAAAGGCCGGTGAACCTGGCGGCGAGCGGGCCAACGGTGATTCTGGTTGTGGGAGTGAATGGATCGGGAAAGACAACTTCCATCGCCAAGCTGACGCAGCACTTCCGCGGGCAAGATAAAAAGGTCGTTCTGGGAGCAGCCGACACCTTCCGTGCCGCAGCCGTGGATCAACTCACGATTTGGGCGGATCGATTGGGGGCGGAAATTGAAAAGGGGCCGCCCGGCGGTGATCCCGCCAGTGTCGCCCACAAAGCGGTGGCCCGGGCGGTCGAAAGCGGTGCAGACGTTTGCATTGTCGATACGGCCGGCCGCTTGCAGACGCAATCCAACCTGATGCAACAGCTCGAAAAGATCTACCGCGTCATTGCCAAGCAAATCCCCGATGCCCCGCACGAAGTGCTGCTGGTGCTGGACGCCACCGCTGGCCAGAACGCTCTTAGCCAAGCCAAAGGCTTCTCCGAAGCCGCCAAATGCACCGGCATCGTCCTGGCCAAGCTGGACGGCACCGCCAAAGGGGGCGTGGTCATCCCCATCCGCGAGCAATTCGCCGTCCCCGTCAAGTTCATCGGTCTCGGTGAGAAATCTACCGACCTCGCCGTGTTCCACGCCGACGAATTCATTGAGGCGCTGTTTGCGGATTGGAAGTAACGGCGTTCTCCCGTGAAGAGAAAATCAAAATTCTCGTCGGCTTCGGTCTCTGCTCTGGTTCGATGCCAACGGCCTGCGGTCCCATTCGACGGCCTTCAAAAATCGCAAGTCCTTTTAGGGTAATGGCTTGGAACTGCCTGCGCGACACAAACGCAAGCCACCGACATTCGAGTTCCCCCCCTGGCTGACACGAGGAAAAGGTTTCCCTATACTCTCCCCTTTCCCTGGCTTGCCAGTTTCGCAGGATTTTGACGCACCCCAACCGCAAGGAGATTTGACGATGACCGGATTGGCCTTTGGTTTCATGATGCAAACCGTGCTTCTGGCGGCAGGACCCCAATCGTACGATGAGGCGTACAAGCAGGCCGAGGTCAACGGCCAACCGATTCTGGTCCTGGTCGGTGCCGACTGGTGCCCTGGCTGTCGAACGATGAAATCAGCGGTGATGCCGAAGCTCCAAACCGGGGGAAAACTGAAGACGGTCAATTTCGCTCAGGTGGACACGGATGAAAGTGCCAACCTTGCTGCTCACCTGATGCGTGGCAACAGCATTCCGCAGCTCATCGTCTATGCCAAAACGGATAAAGGTTGGCATCGCGAACAGATTACCGGTGCAACCAGCGAAGAGGCTGTGGAGCAGCTCATCAAGAGAGCCAGCGACGCTCAGGCTGCCGCAAAGGTCGCGAAGGAAGTGGAATCTAAAGCGAAGGAACCGGCAGCGGCCGCTGGTGGGCAATAGTCATTGCATTGGAATGGCGGCCTGTTTCTTTCGAGCGACCTGACGGAGAATCCACCGTGCCGCGAGGGGGAACAGACCCAGCGCGGCCAAAGCCAGAATGATATTCAGGCTGAGGATGCTCCCCGCACCTTTTTCCTGGATTACTTTCAGACTGGGCGTATTTGCGCCAGCCCAAAGAAAAACGCAGGTTCCCGGCAGCATGCCAAGCTGGCTGACCCACCAGAACATGGTGAGCCGAATCTTCGTCAGCCCCATCACCACGTTGATCACAAAAAACGGGACTGCCGGAACCAGCCGTAGCGTGAATAGATAGAACGGGCCCTCTTTCTCCATCGCCCGATTGAACGCCGCCAGTCGCTCCTCAAATCGGCTTTGCACCCAGCTTCCGATGAGGTAGCGGCTCAGGAGAAAGGCGATACTGGCTCCCGTGGTTGAAGCAAAGCTGACCAGCACCACTCCGGTCCAAAATCCGAACAGCCAGCCGAACGCGAGGGACAAGGGCACGGCTCCGGGAATGGACAGCCCCGTCACTGCCGCATAGAGCAAGAATGCTACGGCCAGCGTAATCGCAGGATGTGCCTGATAGAACTCCCGCAACTCGGCTTCGCGGGCAGCCAACGATTCCAGCGTCAGCGATCCACCAAGGGCGTAAATCAGGCCGACGACTACCGCCACAACGAGTGCCAGTCCACCCAGCCGTGCGGTTAACGAACTAGTCCATGATTTTCCGTCCGCTCGCGTCTCGTTCATGGCGATCCTGCCTTGGCGGATTCCTTCAATTCTTTGACCAGTCCCCCGAGTCGCAATTGTTCCGTTTTGAGATGGGAAGACTCGGGATGCCTCGTCGCCAGGCCACCATAGATTTTCTCGGCCGCATCCATTTCGACAATGGCTTCGGCAAACTGCCCATTGCTTGCCAGCAGAAATGCCAGATTGTGGTGGATATCAGCGAGTCCTTGTTCATAACGGATCACATCCGGATAACTGGCCACCAGCTTCTTCATAATCGCCATTGCCTGCCGATACTCGGCGTTGGCCTCGGCGACGCGATTCTTCCTGCCCAGGAGGAAGGCCAGGTTTCCATGGGAAGCTGCGGTGAATTCTCGCACGAGCTGCTCCGACTGGACGTTTGCCGGCAACTGGTCGACTTCTCGTAGCGCATCCAAAAGATACTCCTCCGCTTCCTGCGGTTTGGTACGCAATATACTCGCCGCCAGACTCCCCAGCGCGATTGCATGGTCGCGATGATAGAGTGGATCACCGGGGTCCACGGTCAGCAGGTCTTTACGCAGTTTGAGGATTCGTTCCTGATGGGTAATGGCCTCGGCCGTCTTTCCCAGGCGTTTGAGAACGACCGCCAGGTTGCCCTCGACCGTAGCCCGCTGCAGCCCGGCATCCGTTTTCGTGCCGGCACGTTCATGAAGCTTTGTGTAAATTTCAATCGCGGACTGAAAATCTTGGGCGGCCTCTTCCAGCTTTCCTTCATCCGCTCGCAATTGCCCTTGGCCACTGAGTACCGAGGCCTGGTCCCAGGGATATGCCAGATTGTGCTTGTCATTCTGCAGGAGCCAATGCAACTCTTCACTCGCCTGCGAATAGGCTTCCTGAGCCGACTTCCTTTCTCCCAGTTCGCGATAAATATCTCCCGCCATCCGAGCGGCCTTCGCCCGTTCATACCGCACCTCCTCTTCAAAGCCGGTTTGCTCGCGGATGACAGTGAGAAAGGTCAGTTCGTCTCGCAGGAGTCCGTCGGTCGATTGACCTGCATGCTGAATGCGTCGGCCCGTATTCTCGATGGCCAAATTGAAGTTATTGAGCAGCCGGTCCCGTTGGGCCGCCAACTGCCGGTTCTTCCGGACGCCGTAGCTGAGAATGGTAATGACGGCAACGAGCACGACCGCGATTATCCCCGCGGTTCCCGGCCGCCGTTTGGTCCATTTGAAAGCCCGCTCCCACGCCGGCGTCGGCCGGGCGAGTATGGGCTGGTCTGAGAGAAATCGTCCCAGGTCGGCCGCCAGGTCGCCGGCACTGGCATACCGCTTCTTCGGCTGCTTTTCCAGGCATTTGTGGCAGATGGTTTCCAGGTCGCGCGGCGCAGTCGGGGAAAGCCGCCGGATGGAGACCGGCTCGTCGGAAATGACCTGCAAAATGGTTTCCACCGGATCGGGATCGTAGAACGGCGGACGGCCGGTCAACATCTCAAAGAAGATCGCCCCGAGCGAATAGACGTCGCACGCCGGGCCGATCGACTTCGTCACGCCGGTCGCCTGTTCGGGGGCCATGTAGCTCGGCGTTCCCATCACCTCGCCCGTCTTCGTCTGGCTATCCGCCGACAGTCGCTTCGCCAGGCCAAAATCCGCAATCTTCGGCTCGCCCTGGGGGGTCATCAAGATATTCGCCGGCTTCAGGTCGCGATGGATGATTTCCTGATCGTGGGCGAACTGCACCGCGCGGGCAATCGTCACGATGAGCTGCGCGGCTTCCCGAGGTGAAAGTGGCTGAGCACGGAGCTTTTCCGCCAGATTGCCGCCGGCGACGAACTCCAGCGAGAAAAACGGACAGCCGGCCGCTTCTCCCACTTCGTACACCTGCACGATATGGGGATGCGACAAGCGGGCGGCCGACTCTGCTTCGCTTTGAAAGCGGGCGAGTTCCCCCGGGCTGGCATGCACGCCGGCTGTGAGCACCTTGAGCGCCACGATTCGCCCCAAGGCCAATTGTTCCGCCTTGTAAACCACCCCCATCCCGCCACGTCCAAGTTCCCCCAGCACCCGGTGGCCAGGAATTATGGGAAGTGGGCGCAAATTCGTGGCTGACGCGGCCGGATTGGTCTTGCGATCCGCCCCCTGCTCTGCCGTGGCGATGCTGGTGGAATTCCCCTCCGGACCACCCTGTTTGGTCGGCGCATCGGCGGACGACACCCCGTTCGCCAGTCGCTGCGTTTGGGTTTCCGCGTCGTCGCAAGGTGGTTCTTGAGGAGGGCTCATGGAATTGAGGGCAATGGAGGAAGTTCCACCAGCCTAACACCTGCCTGCTCATCCAGCGAGAGAGAGCCGAGCCTGGTCGCGGTTGATCCCCGAACGAAGGGTGCTGAATAACCCCCCTGGTTTTTCAGCGGCGTACCGGGGTATGGGGGCCCCATAAACGCTGAAAAATCAGGGGGGTTTTTCAGCGGGGGTCCGTTGAAAATCCCCCGTAGGATGGGACTCCCGTCCCGTCCGAATCACAACTAATTCTCAGGACGGGATTGGAATCCCATCGTCCCAACAGCAAGCCGCATTCGCGACATACTTTCGCAAACAAACAAATTCACTTGTCAAAGATCAGCCGGTTTCGCGCCGGCCCGAATAGACTCAACTGTACACATATCCCAAGTGTCTGTCAAGTCCCTGAATGCGGGGTGCATGAGCGAAGAGAAATGCACGCGTATTGGAATCGCGATCAGGCTTGACGCTCCTCGGAGGGCGGACTGTGTCACGCGTGCATTTCGCTGGCGCTCATGAACTCTACGGCTAGCGCAGTTCTGCGGCCCGTTGCCGCCGCAGGAGTAGCGCGTCGATGGCCTTGACGGAGGCGTCTTCTTTGCGGGCTGCGCGTTCTTTCTTGGTGATGGTGGTTTTAACCGTGATCTCGGCCGGTATGGAGAGCCTCTCGATGTTCACCGCGGGGTTTTCGACGTAGATCGTCAGGGTCGGCGGCATGGCCTTGGGGGGCTCGGTGTAGCGATGGACGCCGAACTTCTTCACGCCCGGCTCCCCCTCCGGTTCTTTGAGACGGAAGTACCACTGGTTGATGATCCCCTGGTTCCCAAAGGCCAGCACGGCAGCCGCGTTGTTCCCTTTCTTCAGGAACGCGAAGCCCCCCACCGGGAATTCCTTCCCCAGCGCGAGGACGACGGTTGTCCCTTTGGCGTCCACGGCCGCCAGCTTTTTGAGGATGCGATTGAGGTCGTCCGTGGACTTCGCCACGAACACATAATTGTTGACATCGTTGGGGCATTCGCTGAACCAGAAATTCCAGCCGACGGTACGGGACGGATCGTTAAGGAGATCCACCATCTTCACTGGCCAAAGCCCGTTGTCCTCGAGCGGCTGGTCCTGGGCGGCAACGGGGCTGAAGCCGGCCCTGGCCCAGACGACGGAAGGGGCTCCCAGGATAACGGCTGCCGCGAGTGCTAAGGGGAAGATAGATCGACGCATGGTTAGGCTCGGGGAGAGATCAATGTGGGTGGGGCAGCAACTGACGTGAGGAGATAAAGGGATGATGGGATGAGGAGATGACGCGACCGAGGTTCTCACTTCATCTCTTCACCTCCTTATCTACTCAACTCCTCATCATACACCCTCCAATTACTTAATTCCCAGCCGTTCCGCCCGTCGAACCAGGTCCACAAATTCCGCCCGCAGGCCGTTGGAATCCTCTCCAATGGCTCCCGCGGCGATTTCGGCGACGGCGGAGGCGTTGCTACTGCCGCGATGCTGGCTGCCGCGGAGGATCATGCCGAAGCTGGCGAC
>CAYUJE010000050.1:23132-24926 GCA_964444865.1 uncultured Pirellulaceae bacterium
TGCTCCAGCTTGCCGTCCTTGAGGTTCCCTTCGCCGAAGCCGAGGACTGTCAGGAACGTGCCGCCAGCCGCCTTCTCCTTAATCATCTTCACCAGGGCCTCGTCGCTCGTCACGCCGACGTTCAGATCGCCGTCGGTCGCCAGGATGATCCGATTGGTCCCTTCCTTAATGAACGCCTCGGCTGCCTTTTGATACGCCAGCTCAATCCCCGCACTGCCGTTGGTCGAGCCGCCGGCGGAGAGGCTGCTGATGGCCTGGGTGATTTTTTCCTTCTGGTCGCCGGAGGTCGGTTCGAGCTTCAGCCCGGCATCGCCGGCATACGTCACGATGGTGACCCGGTCGTTCTCGGTGAGTTCGCCGATGAGCATCGTCATCGTGGTCTTGAGCAGCGGCAGCTTGTTCTCATCCGCCATCGAGCCACTGACATCGAGCAGGAAGACCAGGTTGCTGGCCGGGCGGGCCTTCCGCTCGATTTCCTTCCCCTTCAGGCCGACCCGCAGCAGCATGTGCCCCGGATTCCACGGGCAGTCCGCCGTTTCCATGTTCACCGAAAACGGCTCTTTCCCCTTCGGCTGGGCGTAGCTGTAGCCAAAATAGTTCACCATCTCTTCAATCCGAACCGCAGCCGGCGGCGGCATTTGCCCGGCGGTCAGAAAGCGGCGGATGTTGGAATAGGACGCCGTATCGACGTCGATGGAGAAGGTGGAGAGGGGCTCGATGGTGGGAGCGAGGAACTGGTTTTCGACGATGGTGTTGTATTGTTCGCCGCTAACTAATCTGCGAGTGTCTTCCAAGCTCGCGTCGTAGCCCTTGGCTTCGCCTCTCGCCTCACCTTCGTGGAGTTGGGCGAGGTCATCGGTTCTTCGATCATGCCCCTGCCTGGCGAGACTCATCCGGTAACGGTCGATTTCTTCTTTGGTTGGTGCCGTGCCGCCATACCGCGCAGTCATACTGCCGCGAGCCGCTTCTCCCCGCCCAGTAAGACCGGTACCGGTAATGGCCCCTTTGGACTTCATAAAATCGTTCTTCGGGGCTGCCTGAGGCGCAGGTACAGTGAGTTCGATACTTTCCGCAACTGCGATTTCAATCGGATCTGCCGCGGCGGGAGCTGCCGGCTCGATTTTTAGAGCGGCAGGTGGATAGGGATTGGGGCCGCTCGAAGCGGGAAGACCAGGGCCGGCACCTTCAAAATCCGGCTGGTAACCACCGGCTTCGGGATATTTTCCGCCGCCGGGACCACCATTCGAATGCTGCCCTTTACCCAGTCCTCCTCCTCCCGGCATTCCTGCCATCGCTCCGGATCCCCCAGCCCCTCCTTGAAAGCGCCCGGAATTGGGCCCACCTGGGTAGCCGCCACCGCCAGAACCTCCGCCCATACCAGGCATGCCCGGCATTCCACCGGCACCTGTGCTGGCCCCCGCCGGCGAGGACTCAGGCATCGATTTCTTCATCTTTGAAGTGACTTCTGAGTAATCTTTAGACTCAGCGGCAGTTTCTCCCGCTGATCGGACAACGGACTGATTCCTGCGGGAAATGCTTGCGAGGACCTCTGAGTAATCCTTCGTATCTTGCGAAAGCACCTCCGACTTGAGATGAGTCGCCTCCACTTTCGCCACCTCCGCATTCGGCGAAGGCCAGAAGATAATCGTCGTCGCCACCGCCGCAGCGATGCTGCCGCCGGCGAAAAAGACCCAGTCCCGCAACCGGAATCGACTCGTGGAATTCTTCTGCATGGCCTGCTCCTTCGTAATGACCGCCCCCTGAGAACGTGATTCAATTTCGCTCAGCCGCCCT
>CAYUJE010000051.1:0-1304 GCA_964444865.1 uncultured Pirellulaceae bacterium
GCCACGGCCGCAGCGGCTCCGTAGAGGATGGAGCGATGCGCGATGCAGAGCAGCAGATACATGAGGCCCGCCAGGAACAGCACCAACTCATAGTCGGCCTTCGGCGCATGTTCCGCGGGAACAACCAGCATGGCCAGCGCCGGAATGAGGGGCAGCAGGCCACCGGTGTTACGGAACGGTTCCGCCAGGACGCGGATTTTCGCCCGTTGAAAGAGCTCCGCGGCGGCAACGCCGGCGAACGCCAGGCCGAGCAGTATATAGGGCCAATACGGCCGCAGAACTGTATCGAACCACATCGGCCGGCAGACATAGAGATGGGCGAACAGCAGGCCGCTTACCGCCTGGGCTCCATAGACATAAAACATCCGCCCCTTTTCATCGAGGGCCAACGGGTCGCGACCTGGCAGCAGGGCCATCGAAAATAATCCGGCCACGAGAGCGACCAGCACCACCGCCACCGCCGCAACTTGCGGATCGGCTACGGGAGCGCCGATTCCCGGTTTGAACAAGGCGACTTCCAGCCCGAGGACGGCGACGAACGTGACAATCGCCAAGACTCCGGCCGAATAGCCGGACTTGCGCGTAGCGGAATTCCATGAGCCAGTCGTAAATAGGAACCGCGGCAAGACAAGTCCGTACATCAGCGTCAGGAATGACAACGCCATCAATAGGCGGAAGGCTCGTTCCAGCAGCAGGCCTTCCGTCCACTGCGGCTCTAGTTGTCCCCAGCCGAGGAAGACCACGGATAATCCGGCCAGCAACAGGGCTCCGATTTGCGCCAGTTCCTGGCGTTCCTTTTGTGCCAGGCAGGAGATACCCCAAGCGGCAATCGCGGGGGCCAGGGCGACGGCCACTCGCCAATTCAGTTGATCGTGATTGAGGACGGTCACAAACCCAATCACGCACGTTACGGCCGTGATGCCGATGGATATGGCCGGCAGCCAGTAGGACGTTCGTTTGAGCCCGCCGATGGTGTCGGAAATGCCCCACTGGGTGCCGATGTTGGCCAGGTTGGCACCGAAGCTCCAGATATGGCCGGTCAAGGCGACATAGACCGCCGCTGAAATCGTGGCTGCCAAGGAGAGTTCGACGAGCGGCAAGTTGGCATGCCGAAGGCCGTCCACGATAAAGAGCATCCCCAGCACATACATCGTCGGCAATGCAAAGTAGGCCCGGCGGTCCCAAAGGGAGCGACCTAGGACAGCGGCGAGTGCTGCCAAAGCCGCGATAATCCAGATATCGCTCGGCACAAAACGGCCGAGGGGGCCGGCGTGCGCTGCAAATGGCTCGACGGCGTCAATAAA
>CAYUJE010000051.1:1404-24887 GCA_964444865.1 uncultured Pirellulaceae bacterium
GATTCCCTGCGTCACGAAAATCAGGCAGACCCCGGCCATGGCTCCGACCGACCACCAGGGCTGCTGGGGGTCGGTATCCACGGCTCCCCGTACCGCCAGTGCCGTGACCAGCAGGGCAATGGCCAGGGAAATCCAGTGGGAGGGAACGAGCCGAGCGAGGAAGGACTCTTTGGCGGAGGTGAACGTGCTGGCCGCCGTGGCCAGAGCCGCAATCACCAGACTTCCCGCGAGCAAAAAGTGGTAGCTGATCCACAGTCTGGCGCTATCGAACTGGTCGCACGTCGCGGCTGCCAGACTGATGACGGCGAGACCCGCCAGCGGCCAGAAATTGGCGGCTTGCCGGGCCGCCTGGCGATGAGCATCGAAGAGCGCGATGGCTGCCGTCAAGCCAATCGCGAGGTAGCTGAGGTACGAGCCCAGCGAACCCAGCACATTCGAGCCGGCTGCCGGATTATCGAAAATCACTCCCCCGGACCAGAGGACAAGGGCGACGCTGGCGGCAGCAGCGATGGCAAGTTGAATGTCGGCCAGAATCTGGCCGGCTCGCAGGGAAGGATTCGCGGGAGACTCGGCCGACTGGGCGTCGACGACCACCCATCTCCGCATCCCCAGCCAGAGAAAACCAAATCCGCCGGCGGCGATGGCATTCCATTGAAGCCATTCGATGGCGTAAACCGGTGGTTCAACTTTTGCCCCCAGAGCCACGCGGAGCATGAACGCCAGATTGATGGCAAACTGCGAAACCGCCGAGCCCCCCAGGGCAAACAGCGGCTGGCGCTCGCGAACGCAATAGCCGAGCAGAATGGCGACCAGGGCATAAAGGGGCACCGCGTAGGAGATGGTTGGCCCCATCAGGTCGAACAGGCTCGTCGCCACCGGGCCGCCGAGTTTGACGCCGTTGACTTGCTGCACGACGGCGGCGATGGTCAAAATGAGAATCGACAACCCTGAGAATACGAGCGGCTGCCAGGCAGTGAGGTAATAGGCCTTGAGACGGAGTTTTCCCCAGGAGAGCCCCGGAATTCGCTGCGACACATCGAGTAGCTGTGAGCGGAAGATAAAGACCGATGCGCCGCACAGGCCGTAAAGTGCCGTCATCCAGCGGGCGGCGGAAGCGACCGCGTCATCTTCAGCCCACCAGGTGGCGACGAGCCACGGAATGGCAAAGAGCGTGACGGCGATTCCCATGAGCGCGGGCAGAGTCACACGTTCCCAGAGAGAAATGACGAGCGCCACAAACACGACGACCAGCACAATCCAGCCGCCGAGGCCCCCGGCGATGGGCATTTGCGAAGTCAGCGGACCGAGCGGCGGCTCCTGAAAGACACCCAGTTCGAACCACGCGCCGTGCCACGCGGCGAAGATGGCCAATCCAGGCACAAGTCGCACCGCGGTCGCCAGCAAAAGTTGATCGATGGCCGGAAACGGATTGACGAGCAGGCCGCGAATGGTCTCGTTCTTGCTCGTCAAACGGCGCAAGAGGGCAAAGGCAATTCCTCCCGCTGCCATTAAGTGCATCTGCACATGCAGATGGCGAACCTTGAGATACCACAGCTCACCTGTGAGTTGGTGGAACATCACATGGGCGGCGACGTAGCCGGCACACAGGGCCAGCATCGACTGCATGCCATAAGTCGCCACCGATTGGCGAAGAATTAACAGCACCCCCAGCCAGACCGCGGTCGCTATGCCGGCATAGGCCGCATAGAGCAGAAGCTGCTCTTGATAGGGCCAGAAGATAAACGGCGTGCAGCAGAGGAGCGCTCCCACGCCGCAATAAGCGAGCGGCTGAATGACCCCTTTCCACAGCGGCAGCCGTTCCGCTTCACGATGGGATTCAGCCGAGGCCCCGAGCAAACGGGGAACCGTCAGCATGGCAATCAGAACGCAGATCGCGGAATGCAAAAGCGTGGCCAGCATCACGGGGTGCGATGGCAGCAGATTCGCATGCAGTGCGAACAGCCCACTGCGTAGCGTCTCGTTAGCGGCCAATCCCTGGGCCAAGCCAATCCACAGCAAAGCGGAACCCGCCACTGCCGGCGCAGCTTCAAACGGCTCCGGCAGTCTTACGAAGTAGGCTGCAATCAGGCCAGCCGCGGCATAAAATAAGAGCAAAGGGGCGGCTAGGTCGGCATCGAGAGTCGTTTCGCCCCAAGCCTCCGGTGGCGAAAGCCCGCTGACCAGCGCGACCAGAACGGCCAGTCCGCACAAACCGGCAGCACTGCCGAAGTAGACGAGGCCATCCTCCCGACGCTGTTGCTTGACGAACAGTGCGCCACCACCACCAACAACGATTGCGCCGAGAAACGTCAGCAAAACGCCGCTTCGCCCCATGAATGTGGCCTGGATGAGGTCGAGTGAAGTTGCTCCTTCGGCAAACCGCCCTTGCGACAGGTGAAAACCAATCAGGCAAGCGAGCGCACCGCAGGCGATGGCTGCTCCGTGCAAAAGCGATAGATTGCCGGCCAAGGCCAGCAATGTGAGGAGCAGGAAGTTGACCGCCCCTACCGCCAGTAACAACTCGGGCTCCGGCCAGGCAATTCCCACCATCGCCAGCATCGTCAGGCCGCCGCATAGGGCAATCGCTGTCCCCGCCGTGCGATAGGCGGAAAGCGCTGGTGCCAGTGCCCGACGATGAATAAGCAGTCCAACGGCCAGCACCCCGGCCGCCACAATGCTGAGGGACGGAGTCAGCCGGGCCAGCGTCACCAACTTTTCCGCCGAATGGTGGAGCAGTAGCGAGAGGGGCGCGGCGAGCGCAAACAGAGCGAGCCCCAAAATCAGAAACGTCTCTTGGGCGCGAAGCAGAGAGACTCGCCGCCAGCTTCGAGCGCGCACAATCTGGCCGACTGCTGCGACCAGAAAGCTGCCAATGGGAAATGCCGCGAGGAGGGAAATGGGCGCAAGCGTACTGGCAGAGGGAGCGATGCGGTTAATTACAATCTGGCTGAGCGAGGCCCCCATAATCGCCACCGTCAACCGCCATTTTCCTTCGCCGACCAGTTCATGGCTCGTGCTGAAAGTGACCAGGCTATAGACGACGGTCCCCACCAGCACAGCCGCGATGAACAGCGGATCGGTCACTCCCCGCTGCATGTCCCCCGATCCAGACATGACAATTGCCGCTGCCACGCTGAGCGGCACGAGCAGGAGCGAAATGATCAATATGACGCGGCTGATGGCGTGCAGCTTCCAGCGGCGGAGCGTATACATTCCCGCGCCATAGAAGCCGACGGTGAAGAGCATGAACAGCAGTGCCGACGAATAGGGAATGGCCTTGAGCGTGTTGCGAAGACTGATGATGAGGCCGACCGCACTCCCGACGATAAGCAAGCCGGCGATGATTTCGCCCAGGCGAATGTTGCTTTCCTGCATGAAGTTCTGCAGCACGTCCGCCAATGGTCGTACCGGCTCTGGGGGCTTCACCGGCTTGGGAGGTGGCGGAGCGACGACGGGTGCCAACTGAGGAATAGGTTTCGCGGTGACGGGACGTTTGGGCACAGCCTGCTGTCGCTCCACCCAGTTGATTCCGTCGCCGGCTACTTCTGCTTCGACAATCTCCGCCACAACCGGCGGCGGCGAAGGGGACATGCCGCGGTCTGATTGGGGCCGCGGGGTTGCAAAGGGAGTTTCCACGGGCACCGCTGCCGGTGCACTCGGCGTCGCATTCCCCCGCAGCCGAGCCAGGTCACTGCCGAGAACTTGCATCAGATGGTCGAATTGTTCCTGCGGAATGACTTTGCGATCCAGCAGCCGCTTGAGATGCCGGCCGGTCGCTTCCAGATCCTGCTCCAGGGCGGCAGCTGGATTGACGTGCGGAACGCGGCCGCACGCCTTGCATCTTCCCCCGACCACTCCTTGTGGATGGCGGCAGTGGGGGCACGGTTTGCCCGGGCTCGAAGCCTGGACATCCCCGGACATTTGCCGAAAGACGAACGCCAGTGCCAGCCAAAGGCCATGGCCAATGACGGTAATCGAGGCAAGAAAGCAGCCTAATCCGCAAAGCACACCCAGCAGGTCGTTGGGATCCACAGCCGCGCTCCAGAGTTTTACGGGGTCCGCCGCCGCCTCTGTACCCTAGACGATATTCGCCAGCAATCAATCGTTGTCGGTCAACAAAACGTAAACTCTGGGAAATAGCTTGGTTGCCAAGGCGAAGCTTCGCTTTGTTTCTGTCCCCGTTTTGAACGCCCTCATGCCAAAGACCGGGCGAAAGCACGGGCTCGCTGCAGATCTTTCTCGTTGGGATGCTTGCGTTCAATACCGCCGAACCAGGCCAAAGGACCAACAGTATCCCAACCGGCACAATTGAATTCCCCCACCACTTTGCAGCCGCGAGACTGGAGCGCGCGGCGAAGGCTTGAGTGAAACCACCAGCGCAAGACAGGGAGCCCGGCCGTGGAAAAGATAAACGTGTTTCGCGGCTGTTGCGGCAGACTTTTCGCCAATTGAATCAGCGAGGTGGCATGGCGGCCGAAATAAATTCCTGAGCCCCACCCCACCAAATCGTATTCCTCGAGTTGTTCGACGTGAACTTTCTCGGGGGGCAGAATTGTGGCTTCTAACTCCATCGCCATCGCATCCGCCACGCGGCGCGTATTTCCGTGATGCGAAGAGTGGCAGATGATTAACACCCGGCCTGAGGCCATTTAAATTGCTCCAACCAAAAAAATCGCCGGCTGGATTGGTGGGGCAGTACCAAATTTCCAGCCTGCGAAAGAATGTTCCGCGACTGTTAGCGACAACGACTGGGGGGCAATGTGTTGATCCTGCTCATTATCCAGTAGGGAACAGGCGTAGTTATCCCCTGAAAAGATTCTGCTTCCGAGTTGAATTATTCACATGAATTTGTGTGCACGCACAATGAACCCTCTCACGCTGGAATAGGAGCCTCCCCCGATTGTTGCAACAAATTCTTCAATAGTTCGATGTCATTAGCCACTCGCAGTTTTTCCAGAACTCGCATGCGATGCTTGGACGACGTTTGCACACTGACGTTGAGTTCCAACGCGATCTGTTTGAGCGTCTTCCCTTCCATCAGGCGATCCATCACCTCCCGTTCGCGGGGAGTTAGCGTCCGGAGCCGTAACTGAAATTGCGGATTGGCCGATTGTGCCAAACGGCGTTTGGCATCGCGCTCCACCGCCTCTCGAATCCTGCCGAGCAGCACTTTATGGTCGGCGGGCTTTTCGAGGAAATCGACGGCACCGGCTCGAAAAGCCTGGGCGCAAGTGGCCACATCTCCGTAGCCGGACATCATGATAATGGGGAAGCAACCACCTTCCTTGGTCAGCGCCGACTGCAACTCCAGGCCGGTCATTTCCGGCATCCGCACATCGAGCAGCAAGCACCCATGCCGGTTGGGAGTCCACTCTTTGAGAAACTCCGCCGCCGAGGAATAGCCCTCCACCTGCCAGCCGTTGCATTCCAGCAAGAAGCAAGCAGCCTTGAGGGCACTGGGGTCGTCATCCACCACGAAGATGGTCGGCTCGGGGAGTATGTCTGGCATCGGATTCATCGTTCCACAAGGGTAAGGTAAACCGAAATGTCGCGCCCTGCTCGCAGGGCACAACCGACCACAAGCGACCGCCATGAGCTTCGATGATGGTGCGGCTTATCGACAGGCCAAGCCCCAGCCCTTCGGGCTTGGTGGTCTGGAATGGTTCAAAGATGCGCTCCTGCTGGGCGAAATTCAAGCCCGGACCGCTATCGGCGACCTCAAATTCCACAAATTGCTGGTCGGACCGCGTGGAAATTCGAACCACTCTGGGTGAAGTCGGAGAGTCCGCCATCGCCTCAATCGCATTGCGCAGCAAGTTGACAATAACCTGTTGAACTTGCAATTCGTCTCCGGTTGCCTCAGGGAGTTCTTCCGCGAGCGGCAACTCTACCTGTATTTTTTGTTCGCGTATTCTTTGGGACAACATTTCCAAGGATTCGTGAATCAACTTGTGAAGGTCGAGTCGCGATCGGGAAGGCTGCTGGGTGCTGGCAAATCGCTTGGTGCGACGGATAACGTCAGCCGCCCGCTCGGATTCGCGGGCGATAAACTCCAGAGTCGACCCGACCTCCTGCATCGTTAGCTGGCCCATTTCCAGCCGCTGCATGGATCCATGGACATAATGGCTGATGGCTGCCAGAGGCTGATTGACTTCGTGCGCCAATTCCGCGGCCATCTCTCCCAAAGTGCGCACGCGCAAAGCATGAGAAAGCTGTGCCTGTTGCTCTCGCAGCCGCTCTTCCGTGTGAAATCGCTCCGCCATTTCCTGCCGCAATTGCTCGTTTGTGGAAATTAGTTCGGCAGTTCGCTCCTGGACGCGTTTTTCCAAGTCTTGATTTGCCCGCTCCAGTTCCAGTTGCGTCAGCCGTTGCTCGGTAATGTCGGTCAGATTGCCGATGTAGCCGGTCTTCGCTCCCGATTCTCCGTAGAGGGGAAGCGAACTTGCCACAACGTACTTGATCCTTGGGCCTGGCAATTGAAGGCGGAATTCAACACTCAGAGATTCCTCATCGTTCGACAGGAAGCGTTGCCATCCCTCGGCAACTAGCGCGACATCGTTGGGGTGGATAGTCCTCCAACCCTGTTCCTGCATTAGCTCCTCGCGCGACATCTCGAAGAGTTCACAGCACTTGTTGTTGAAATAGATGAATTTTCCGTGTGCATCGGCTTCATAAATGCCCGTGGGAGAGTTGGCCGCCAGCGTTCGGAACCGTTCGGCGCTTTCAGAAAGTACTTCAGCCGCGCGTTTTTGCGGTGAAATATCGCGGGCGATCCCGATGATGCCCTGAATCTCCCCGGCTGCATTTCGATAGGGGCTCTTGGTCAACAGGAAGGTATGCCCGGCAGCCACCGTGGAACCCGTTTGTTCATACGTGACGGAAATTCCTTCGGCCACGACCCGGGCGTCGGATTCGCGAATTGCAACAATGGCCTGGCTATCAAAGATGTCGGTATCATGGCGGCCAACCACTTCCTCGATCGACTTGCCGATATACAGTGCCCCAACCCGGTTGATAAAGAGAAACTTGCCCGACAGGTCCTTTACAAAGATTACATCCGTGGTGCCGTTCAATACGGCTTGTAGCAAGTCAGGATCTGGATGCACAGACAAAACTCCCGCAGGCTGACGGTTGACTTTCCACCAATAGGATAGCAGAGCTCCCCCTTCGGCGGTTGCATTAAACGTTTTTTCCAGCCAGAACGCCCGTGCTGAATGCCGCCTGGAAGTTGTACCCACCGATAGGTCCATCGAGGTCCAGGATTTCGCCGGCGAAGTAGAGGCCGGGCACCAGCTTGCTTTGCATGGTGCGAGAATCCACTTCACGCAGCGAAACGCCCCCCGCAGTGACTTCCGCCTTTTCAAATCCACGCGTTCCACTGACCGGAATGAGAGACTGTTTGATGGCTGCGGCGAGGCGATGGCGTTCCCTTTTGGGAAGTTCCGCGCTGCGTAGTTCTGGATTCAAACCACAAAGCCCAAGCAACTCCTCGGCCAGTCGACGGGGAATGTGCTTGGATAAGAGCCCCGCTATCTGCTTCTTACCCTCCGCGTTTGCTTCTTGTTGGAGTTGCTCTTCCAGGTCCGATTGACTGGTCGCCGGCAAGAAATCGCACATCAGCGACAATTCGCGGGGCTTGGAATGGGCGGTAACCGCGCGACTGACATCGAGAATCACCGGGCCCGAAAGGCCGAAATGGGTGAACAGGAACGAGCCGCGGGCGGAAGCCAGGGATCTGGAATTTGCAGCTTCGCAGACACTCACCTGGACATCCGGAATCGTCAGCCCCGTGAGGGACTTCACCCAGGGTGCATCGGTGGTAATCGGCACGAGTGCAGGGCGGGGGGGGACAATGTCGTGTCCCATTGCGGCAGCCCAGGCATAGCCGTCCCCGGTTGTCCCGCTGCCCGGATAGGATTTTCCCCCCACCGTAATCAGCAGAGAGTCGCAAGTAAAAGAGCCGTTCTGTGTGACAACGAGAAATTGGTCTTCCACACGGGTGCAGTTGACGACAGGTTCAGCCAGCAACAGTTCGGCATCGCTGCGGTCAAATCGGCGGACAAGAGCGGCCAGAACGTCGGTCGCCTTGTTGCTGACGGGAAAAACCTTTCCGGTTTCCTCGACCTTGGTTGCCACCCCTTCGTCCTCGAACATTTGCACCAGTTCGGCAGGAGAGAGCGCCGCCAGCGCAGAATGAAGAAAGTTCCCTTGCTCACCGTAGGCCTTGATGATGCCCCATTTGTCGGTCGCATGGGTGAGATTGCACCGCGTTCCCCCCGACATCAGAATCTTCACCCCCGGCCGCTTATTCTTTTCCAGAAGCAGCGTTTGCCGACCCCTCGCGGCGGCTTCCGCGGCAGCGACCAGGCCGGCGGCCCCCGCGCCAATGACGAGGACGTCGTAGTGTGGGCTAACAACGGGGTCGGGAGGGGTTTCCACGGATTTCTTGAGGTGGAGGGCTCCCTTCTGGAAATCCCTCCCGACCCCTTACAGCCAGAAGGAAAGGACAAAGAGAATTGCGAAGATGGCCCCCATAAACGTCAGCATCCAGACCACGGTTTTCCAGGCGTGATGCAGGATCGGGCCAAGCAGTTCGTGGCGCGTCGCCCCATAAACCAGGCTCACTGCCAAGATCAACGGCACCAAGTGCCAGAGCTGCGAATTTAAAATGCCGCCAAACAAGATCATCGTTTCACTCCGCGAATCGCCATACTCTCAGTAGTCTGCTCAGGGAGTGTGCAGGCTACTTCTTGTCCTTGTCATCTTTAGACTTCCCATCCTTGGACTTCTCTTCTGCCGGCTCGCTGAATGCCGGTCCAGCCGCGGCATCGTAAATGGCCAGCCAATTCAGCAACCCCGCAACGATGGTGTAGAGTAGCGCCAGGTCATAGCGCGTCCCCAACTCCTTGTTCCATTGGTTCAATTCATCTGGATTCTCCGGAGAAGCCATCCAGCCCCCAAATAACGGTTGAGCCCCCCGCTTGGCCACCAGCATCTGCCCCACGGCGGGCATCGCTGGAAGCCCCACTCCGATTTGCATGGCAAACGGCCAACGGCTGAGATAGCCTGAAACTCCCTTAATTGAATGGTTACTGTTCCGGAACTGTGAAGCGTAAACGACCTTCCCTTCTCCGAGCACCAGCCCAAAGAAAAACAAACCCAGAATGCAGACCATGAACAGCGCCCCCTTGGCATACCGGCGCTGATAAAAATGTCCGGCTCCCGGCCACAGCCACGCCAGAATTCCGGCCACGTAGGGATCCCGGAGGTCGATCTCAATCCCATCCGGAGTGGGGCGGATTGTTCCCTTGGACTTTTCAGCGGGAGTGTCGCGGCGGTCGGTCATGAGAGGGAAATGCAGGCCAGGGAAAGACGCCTATTCTAACCGCCTGAGCGTTCAGGAACAGGCCAAACGGGCGGGCGACGGCTAACCTGTCTTCGCGGTCGAAGTGTGCTTCTTGGAAGTATCATGTACTAACTCTCTAGGGAGCGTGAAAAACTGTCGGCCAGACGCTATCATGCAGCACTCCCGAGCATCAGGTATTTCCGGAGTTACCCGTTGATGAAAAACACCACGCTCTTTCTATTCTTGCTCGCCGGGCTGGCCCTTCCTTTGGTGTTCGGCTGCGGAGGAGGCGGCAAACCAGCTGCCAATGTGCCGGATGGAGAGGGAGGGGGCGACTCCGCGGAGGGAATCAAAAAGTACGACATCACGGACCTTCCGCCGGTCGACGAACCCCTGCCCCGTCCACTCGATGGCAATCGGCTGGAGATTTGCCCTCCCGCCGACTGGAAATTCTCGAGCCAAGCCAATTATTTGGTGGTCTTTGCCAAGGGCAAAGTCAGTGAATTACCACGAATGACGGTCGCGGTGACGGAGTCACCTTTTGGCAAAGACGATACCACCGAGGAGAATGCCCTGGAACTTGCCAAAAAGATTCAGAGCAAGCTGGATAAGGATGGAAAGAGAATTCGCGAGAAAACCAAGCCGGTCAACCTCGGTGGGCGGGTGTGGGTGCGGCATGTGCGGCAGAGTTCGCAAAGCGGCACGCCTTGCGCCGTGCAATCCCTGCAAATCGTCCGTGACGGCCGGCTCTATTCTTTGGATGCGACCGCCGCAGCCAAGGACGATTCCCCCGCCAGCCTGGCCGCGGCGGTCCGCTCCGTCAGGGACATTGCCTATGCCGTGGCTGCCAATGCAAAGTTCGCCAATGAATCGTCCGGATCTTCATCCACACCCACAGCCGAGGACAAACCCGCGAAATCGACCGAGGAAAAATCGGCGGACTCCCAGCCGGAGGAGAAGAAAACCGAGTAAACTTCTTCGTTTCCCCATTCGCCCCGACCGATTTGGCTCCTACTCCGTTCCGTTACATCTATGAACGACAAACAAAAGCAGCAGGTGATGGTCGCCTTGGTGGCATTTAATTTCACCGTGCTGGGTTACATGTTCTTCAAATACTTCACGACTCGGGTGATGGACATGCAAACCATGCTGATCCACCTCCTGATCGGCGCGGCGATCGGCCTGGTTACCGGAGCGATCGGTTATTTTGCAGGTGGCATGGGGAAGTAAAATGTCCGTCAACACCAGCAAGGTCGCTGGCCGTCGCGAAGTGGCCTATGAATCGCTGGACGACGTCCTGATGGATGCCGAGAAACTGGTGGCAAATTCCAACACCAGGATGTTGGGAAACTGGACGCTCGGCCAAATGTTGGCTCATCTGGCGGCCTCGCTCCATCTTTCGATTGACGGCTCCGATCATCGGCCGCCGTGGTACATCCGGTTGGTGGGACCGTTTCTTAAACGCATTGTGCTGCGCAAAATGTCCGCCGGGTTTCAACTTCCCAAGCCGGTGGCCGACAAAGTGATTCCTTCCGAGCCGGTAACCCCGCACGAAGGCCTGCGGCGGTTGCAGGAAGCGGTGAAGCGTTTTCGTGCAGATACCACCCGCAAGCCCCATAACGTCTTTGGCAAAATGACCGGCGCTCAGTGGCACCAACTGCATCTCCGCCACGCCGAGTTGCACATGAGCTTTGCCACGACGGACTCTGGAACTGCCGCTTGATTTTGCCCCCGAGATTCGGGACAGTAGAGCCAGTATCAGGTCACAGCCAAAAAAGTAGTCCGCTCACTCCGTGAGCGGGCATGCCCATGCACAGGCTGTGCCAGCTACGAAGAATGACAATCCCACCTCCTCGGAGCCTTTCATGTCACGCCTCTCCCTCTTTTCCGCCCTCCTCGCCATGACCTTCGCCTCACAACTTACGGCCGCCGATCCACCGGAACTGAAGGTCGGCATCATCGGCCTGGATACCTCCCACGCCACCGCCTTTACCAAAGATTTGAACGATCCCAAAGTGGCGGACGACCTGGCTCACTGCCGCGTGGTGGCTGCTTACCCCAAGGGAAGTCCCGATATTATTTCCAGCACCGAACGCGTGCCAAAATATATCGAAGAGGTAAAATCCTATGGCGTAGAAATCGTCGATTCCATCGACGAACTTTTGACTCGCGTGGACTGCGTGCTGCTGGAAACCAACGATGGCCGGCCTCATCTAGAGCAAGCCCTGCCGGTCTTCAAGGCTGGGAAGCCCTGTTTCATCGACAAGCCCGTGGCGGGCTCGCTCGCCGATGCCATCGCCATCTACGCGGCAGCCAAAAAGTACAACTGCCCGGTCTTCTCTTCGTCGTCGCTCCGCTACTCCAAGGGTGCCCAAGAGATGCGGAACGGCTCCATCGGCGATATCGTCGGCTGCGATGCCTATAGCCCCTGCGCGCTGGAAAAGACCCATCCCGATCTCTTCTGGTACGGCATTCACGGCGTCGAAACCCTCTACACCGTGATGGGCCCCGGCTGCGTATCCGTCAGTCGCGTCTCCACGCCGGAGCAAGATATGGCGGTGGGAACCTGGCAGGATGGGCGCATCGGCACCTTTCGCGGCATGCGGGGGAAAGGGGGCGGCTATGGGGGGACGGGCTTCGGCAGCAAGGGGATCAAGGAAATTGGCTCCTTCGGCGGCTATCGTCCCCTCGCCGTGGAAATCGTCAAGTTCTTTCGCACCAAACAGCCCCCTGTTGCCGCCGAGGAAACCATCGAACTCTACGCCTTCATGGAAGCCGCCGACGAAAGCAAACGCCAAGGAGGCGCGCCGGCCAAGATTGCCGACGTGATGCAAAAGGCCCAGCAAGAAGCCGAAAAGCGGCTGGCGGCACTTGGTGTGAAGTGAGCACGTAGCCGCACGCGGCCTCGCGAGCTGGCTACGGGTGGTAGCGTGGCAGTAGGAAGCGACCACGCGTGGCAGTGCGCGATAAACATGAAGCTATTTGCAATAATGAAAAGCGTCACTCCAGTCGCTGTTTTGCTCGTTCTCGCCGGTTGCCAACGGACAGAAACGCCGTCGCGACTTGTCCAAGTAACGGCGCAATCACCAGTTGTCGAATCTCGACGATACATTGTCCTCACGGACCCGCCGGAAGCCGCTCTGGACAGGATGTTCATTCTCTATTCGCCGAACAATCCCCAGTGGCCACAGGTTGTTGATGAATTTGTCAAAGACGGCCATCCGATTCTTCGGCACGTCATCCGTCATCTCGCGGCGAAAGAGGCTGTGTCCGCGGCCGTTGCGAATGACATCTACGAGCGCATGGACGCTTCTCCGGTCGTTGAACTGAATGGCCAACGGGCGATCTCCCTGCTGGAAACCGCCTGCTACGCGGACGTTGTCTGCCACGAAATGGAATATCCTCTGCGCGTGGCAACGCTGGACTACGTCAAGGCAAATAGTGATTCTCTAGACGTCGACGACGCATTGCACTGGATACTTAGCGAATATCACAGCGGCTTGCCTCTTGACTCCCCGGGCGATGAAATGGGTGACTTTCGCGGAATGCTTGTAGAAGCAATGCAAGGTCGGCTGACCCAATATGTTCGCCAACTCCAGGTGTCGAAAGACTCGCCGAGAAAAGGTAAATAGACGAGCCATTCACCGGAGAGGCGGTGACGAGCGTTTTCTGAATGCGATGTTTGTTCCGACTGTTCGACGGTTGCATTCGTTCTGTTGCAAAAGCAGGCATTGTGAGGACAGATTCATGCCAACCAGTGCCCGCCACAAACAAGCTTGGATCGTCGCGGTGATTATCGGATTTTCCGCACTCGTCGTTGTACCAGTCTGGCTTTATCAAAGTGGCATATATCCCGACAATGAGTTAGTTGACGAACATGGAAGCGTTGTTGGCCGCGGATATCTTTCAGGATCGAGTTTGCATGCGAAGCGCTACCACGATGCCGCGAAATTGCTGGCCACGGGTGAAAATGCGCGTGCAGAACAAATCTATCGCGAATTGGTCGACCTGGAACCGCATCGCCCTGACGTTTACATCGGGCTTGCCGGCGCACAATTGCGCCAAAGAGATCTTGACGGGGCACGTAAAAACTACGCTGCAGCCCTCGAACTCGACCACACAAACTCACAAGCACTGTATGGAGCGGGGGCTGTTGAGCGGATGGCGGGAAACCCGCAAAAGGCAAAAACGTACTATCAGAAATCGCTTTTCCAATCACCAGACCATGTACTCAGTCATTACGGAATGGCAAAGGTTTGCACCGAACTAGGCGAGAAACAAACCGCGAAGAAACATGCGAAGCGTTTCTTGGAACTTACTCCTGACTCGTCTCTGAAGAAAGAGATCTCTGAGATCCTCAATGCTCCTGATTCGTAGCGGAAAAACCGAACTGTGTTCGCCGCGCCGCCTGCCACCCACTTTTTTTTGCACTCAGCACCATCCATTTAGCCGCCGGAAAGTCGCTTCGCCTGCGTCCCTTCCACAACCATTCCAGGGACCAGGGCGGCGATGACGCGTAGGAAGCCTTCCTTGTCAGCGGGGGAGATCATGACCATCCGCTTTTTGCCTTGGACTTGGTAATGGATCGCCAGCCGATCCAGCGACAGGGCGGGAGAGCTGAGCGGGTTGTGGGTGGGGAGGATTTCTTCGATGGTTTCCAGCGGAACCGCGAACCAGAAGGGACCGGAGCGAATCAACAGGCGTGTTTCATCGACGACATAGTATGTGGACCGAAGTAACCAGGAAATGAAACCAGCGGAAAGGAGCAGCACCCCACCCGCCCACAATTGGCTGCCGCCGATGAAGACGCAGACCGCGCCTGTGAACTGACCGCTGATCACAAGCAGCAAAAGGGCCAGGAGCCACCAGTCGATCTTCGAAGGAAACGTCACTGAGTTTGATGGAGAGGATGCCATATGCTCAGCCTACACCAATTCGTCACTCCGGGTCGGGTAGTTTTAGACGAGTCTTGGGGTGGTTCGCGAAGGGCCATTCGGTCGACTGGTAGGGGATGACGAGTTCCGGCGTGTCGTAGCGCTGTCCCTTGTTCGCCAGGCTGTGCATCAGTCGGTCAAGGGTGCCGCTAGTGAGCAACGTTCTCTCCAGCGGGTAAACGGCACGGCCCCTATGAAACGTTTCTTCAATGGCTTTGAGGAGTTGGGCAAAGTGACCGAAGGGTGGACTGTTTTGCAATCGAATCCAGCACGCAACGGGCTCGGGCTTATCCTTCATCCGGGCGGCAAAGGCGAATTCGGGAGCGAGGTCGTCGACCATCGCGACGGCTGACTTCAAACCGTCCTTGTGGTCCAGCAGAAAGAGAGCAGCATTGTTTTTGTTAATCCAGTCGCGATCGGTCGGCTTTCCTGGCAACGTGGCCAAGGCGGAGCGCAGTAAATCTCCCGAGACGCGTTTCGCACGGAACGCATCCAGGATTTTCTCCCCTTGCAAGGCCTGCACGGAGACAATGCCGGATTCTCCCCCGCGCCGCCGTTCAATCATTGCCTGGTGAGCTTCCAAAGCGTGGATGCCGTAGATTTCCAGCCCGCTGTAACCGACGGTCAAAGCAGACTCGATTTCGACGTCCCGTTCCAACTCCAATTGCGGCATGCGCCATGCCAGCGGAACCGAGGAGCCGGCGAGAAAGGGAATCTTCCGCTCGCGGGCAGTGTCGTACATGAATTTGGCATCCTCCCAGCGATAGGCAAGATGCTTGTCGTTGAACAGCGGCACCACTTTGCCGCCGCGCTCCATGGCTGCCGTGATTTCCTCGAAGAACCGCCGCCGCGGATACATGTGCTGTTTGGTGTCGGGAGTGGTGGGGTAATTGCCGTGTTCCCCAATGCTGATAACACCGGCAACTTGCACCCGGTCGGTTCCCAGGGTGATGGCGTCATCAATGGTCTTGGCCAGCCGAAAGCCATGCTTCTTTGCCATGGGGCGGCTCAGGTCCTTGTCACTTACTTGATCGACATACATGGAAACGAGTTTCAGGTCCGGGCCGGCTCCGCCATTTTGCTGCCAACCTTCCAGGATCTTGCCGATGATGACGTCCGTGTGACTCATGGGAGAATAAACCGTCACCACTGCCGCCACCGGCAGCTTGGGGCGGTCAGCCCCCCGCGACTCTTGCCCTGGCAAGACTGACAGCAGACTCGCCGCCGCGGCGGACTGCAGAAAGCCTCGGCGACGTAATCTATGATTCGAATGGGGCATGGTAATTCTCCGGGATGATCATGAAAGGTTTGGCTGAGATGCGCGATGCTGATGACGGCTTCAGGCGGGCGAGAAGGAGGCATAGGGGCACAGGATGCATCGGGGCCGGCGGGTATTAGTGACGGTAGTTCCAGCTTTCGTGTGAATACCGCTCAGCGACAAGTTGGTCAACGGTTTCCTGGGGCCAGGTGGGGAGTGACTGCGTGGCCCCGAAGGAGCTGCGAATGGCCTGTTTTAGCTGGGCAGACTTGAGAGGGAGGTTCGTGACGAATTCGCCGTGATCCCGCTGCTGGCGATAGACGGGCTGGCGGGGGGCTGTTCCCAGGTATTCCGTGAGCACCGACAGGTCGAAGTCGTAGAGCAAGGTGCCATGATAGAGAAAGTAATTTCGCTTGCAGCGGAGACTGTTGCCGGAAAACTTGCGCTCTCCGAGCGCCAGATCGCTGGTCCCCCGGATTTGCACGTTGGCGCACAGCGGCAGCAGGGCTTCGCGCAGGCGACTGAGGACGAAGCAATGGGCACGATCGAGTGAACGCAACTCGGGATGTTGCTCGTAGCTCAGCACTACGGCATACATCAAACAGCCGGGACCCGCGACAATCGTCGCTCCGCCGCTGCAGCGTCGCAGAATGGGAACCTTGGCGGCCCGGCAAGCGTCCAAACGGGCTTCTTCGGACACTTTCGAACTGCGACCCAGCACCACCAGCGGCTGAGGCGATTCCCAGAAACGAAGGATTTCAGCGGGTGACTGGCCCTCTTCTGCCGCATCGAGAAGCGCTTCATCCAGAGCGATGTTCTCGGCGGGAGTCGGCAATGTGAGGTCCAGCAGGAGCATTCCCCCGTTTTAACCTGAACCCGACTCTGGCTCCACCTGCCCCTAAATCCGGCTGGAATTGCCCGCAAAGTTGCGTTATAGTTGCCGGCATTCCAGATAACCCCTGGCATCGCTTCCACTTCCCCGTCTTTTGGGTGCTGCTATGTCCAATTATTTCGCCAGATTTGGCGCAAAACGCCTGCTCCAACTCGAACAGTTGGAACCGCGAGATTTATTCGCGGCGGACATGGTAGTGCAGTGGAACAACCATGTCCTCGATGCAATTCGGGTGGGCAATACTCCCCCGCCGATCGCATCTCGCGATATGGCCATCGTGCATGCGGCGATTTACGACGCAGTCAACGCCATTGACCGTAGTTACACGCCCTATGCCGTCGACGTTCCAGCCCTTCCAGGTACATCGGCCGGCGCTGCCGTGGCAGCAGCGGCACACCGGGCGCTGGTGGCGCTGTTTCCCACACAAGCGGCCACGTTCGACGCCAAACTCGCGGTCTCTTTGGCAACCATTCCCGATGGCACTGCCGAAACCAATGGCGTTGCACTGGGCAATTTAGTAGCTGACAAGATGCTGGCTCTGAGAGCTAACGATGGTTGGAACGCGGTAGTTGCTTACACTCCAGGAAGTGGTCCCGGAGCGTGGGTGCCCACGCCCCCCGCCTTCGCCGCCGGACTGCTGCCGCAATGGGGAAACGTGACTCCTTTCGCGATGACCAGCAGCAGCCAATTCACACCGCATAACATTCCCGCGCTCAGTAGTACTGCTTATGCCGCCGCCTTCAACGAAGTAAAGGAACTTGGCTCAATCACAAGCAGCACACGGACTGCCGACCAGACCAACATTGCCAAGTTCTGGGCCAATGGTGCGGGAACAGCCACGCCGCCGGGGCACTTCAATTTGATTGCTCAGGAGGCGGCAGGCAGTCAGCACAATTCACTAATGCAAAATGCCCGCCTCTTCGCCGAGCTCAATGTGGCGATGGCGGATGCCGCAATCAGCGCCTGGCACGCCAAATACACAACGAATTATTGGCGTCCCGTGACGGCGATTCAAAATGCCGATACGGACGGCAACGCAAATACGGCCAAAGATGCGACTTGGACGCCGCTGTTGACGACCCCGCCCTTTCCCACGTACGTTTCTGGCCATTCCACCTTCAGCGGCGCAGGAGCCGCGGTCCTGAAGAGTTTCTTCGGACGAGACAACATTGCTTTTACGCTGGCGTCGGAGGATCCCACGGTCCCCAGTCGATCCTTCACTAGCTTTTCCCAGGCCGCTTTGGAGTCGGGCATCAGCCGCATTTATGGCGGAATCCACTTCTCATTCGACAATGTCGATGGACTGGCTGCCGGCGCGAAGATTGGCAATCTGGTTGCCAGCAAATTCTTTCTGGCCCAGGAGCATGCTGCTTCGGCGGGGCTCATCGGCACCGTGCTGGTCGTCACCGGCACCAACAACGTCGACAGCATCACCATGTATCGCAGTGGGAACAATTTGATTGTGCAGAATTTAGGAAGACGCCTGGGTTCTTTCAGCCTCACATCCATTACCGAACTCAACATCGATGTCCGCGGCGGCCATGACTTCGTCCTGGTCGGGGATGCCATCCGCATTCGCTCCACCATTTATGGCGGTGATGGAAATGACTTCCTGTTCGGCAGCGGGGTGGGAGACAGCCTCTACGGCGGTGCCGGTAACGACTTTTTGTTCGGCCTGATGGGGGATGATCTGCTGGATGGAGGCGATGGCAATGACTGGCTCTTCGGCGGACTGGGGACCGATACGCTCACGGGAGGTAGCGGCAAGAAGCGAATGTTCCAGACGTAACCCGCAACTGGCAAGAGACTTGCGGCTGCGCGGTGTTCCAACAGGGCCGGATGCATACAATAAGCAGGTCGGACTTTTACCTATCGGAACGGAGTCGTCTCATGTCACGCAGTTACTTGACCCTTGTCGTCGCCCTGGTGGGCGGCTTTATTTCCACTTCCGCCCACGCCCGCGTGGAAGCCGAAGCTATTGCCGGCAAGCCCTTTGGCGTGGCACGCGTTACTTTCACCGCGGCTGATGCGGGGGGGCCCATCGACGAAAGCTTGGTCCTCATCTACGAGCGTGACGGCCGGGCCCACTATCCCGCTGTCACCGCCGGAGGTGTGGGCCCCGTTTTGGGACAGCTTCTCGACGGCGGCAACAGTCAAGGGGCAACGAGCATCACGCTTACTTTCCTGTTCCAAGGGGATGCGCCGCTCAAAGTCAGCATCTTCACTCCCAAGCCGCTGGAATTCACTTTGCCGGTCGTCGCGGAGGCTCCCGGAACTTTGCACGCCAGATTGCTCGCCAGTTGGTGGAAGGACTTTTCGCAGCAAGCCAAAAACCTGCAGGAAGCGGGGGACCATCCGCAGCTGGTGCAAAACTACCTCACCTCCATGCTGGCCCAACGGCTGCATGTGGATGCACTTACCCCCCTGCCGGCTCCACGCCCGCCGCGCGAAGGCCGCCCCGATCGCCCGCTCTTCGGCAAACTCAAAGCAAAAGTCGGCGAACTCATTCGCGAACAAACTCAGCCGGCTGAAGAAGCCCCGGTGCCAAAAACCCAGCAGTCGCTCGAACTCCTCCTCGGCATGGAACGGCTGCGGAGCGAGACGCTCATGAAAACAATGCTCGGCCAGGGCGATTTTGGCGAAGCGGTCAGTTTTCCGGTTCCTCCCGCCCTCAATTGGCCGGACTTATCTCTGCCGCCGATTCCCAAAGATGTCGCCATCGAACCGATCGCCATGCATGTCCCGCAGGAGTGCTTTTACGTCCGTTTCGATAAGTTCAGCAATTACCTCTGGCTCAACAAGCTGCTGGAGGACTACGGCGGCGACATCAGCAGCATGGTCACGCTCCGCGGCTACATCCCGCCCTTGAACAAGCGGGCTCGCGAGCAACTCGCCTTGGAGCAAAACGCCCTCGCCGAAATCTTCGGCAATCAGGTCATCGCCGATGTCGCCCTCATCGGCCGCGATACCTACGTGAACGAAGGTGCCGCCATTGGCATGCTCTTCCAGGCCCACAACGACCTCTTCGCCAACGACGTCTCTGCCCAACGCAAGCGTGCCTTGGAGCGGGAAAAGGCCAACGGCTCTTCGGCGGAAACGCTGAAGATCGCCGGGCACGATGTCTCGTTCATCTCCACGCCGGACAATCGGCTGCGGTCGTTCCACGCCGTGGACGGAAAATTCCATCTGGTCACCACGTCACGAGCGATGGTCGAGCGATTCTATGAAGCCGGCAGCGGCAAGGATTCCCTCGGCCAGTCGGAGGAATTCCGTTTCGCCCGCCTTCAAATGCCGCTCAAACGGGAAGACACCATTTTCGTCTACATGTCGACGCGATTCTTCCAGGGGCTTCTCTCGCCGCAATACCAGGTGGAACTTTCGCGGCGAATGAAATCGGTCACCGATATCGAAGCTCTCACGCTTGCCCGCCTGGCCGCCCGTGGCGAACGGGCCCCCGCCGATAGCATCGAAGACCTGGTCGGCGGCGGCTTTCTCCCCAAGGGTTTTGGCCGCCGGCCGGATGGGAGCGGTCCGATTATCGCGGGGGATAAAATTCTCGATTCCCGCCGGGGCGCTCGAGGCACTTTCATTCCCGTTCCGGATGTGGAAATCAAAGGCTTGACGGAAAGCGAGCAGGCCCACCACACCGAACTCGCCCAGGCCTACATCCACGACTGGAAGCAGCTTGATCCCTTGATGGTCTGTCTCCGCCGGTTCGCTCTCGAAAAGCCCAACCACGAACGGCTGGTTATCGACGGCACCGTTTCACCGTTCGACGACAGCAAATACAAGACTTTCACCTCCCTGCTTGGACCGCCGACCACCACCATGATCACGCCGGCACCCGGCGACGTCATTAATCTGCAAGCCTCCGTTAAGGGAGGGCTGCTGTTCCCCACCGTGCAGCCCAGCACGATGTTTCTCGGCGTGCAGGACATGGTCCCCCTCAGCGATCTTCCGCCGAAGGGATTGATGCAGACCCTGCAGCTCATTCGCTCGACGCCGGGCTATCTTGGCGGCTGGCCCAAGCCGGGCTTTTTAGACATGTTGCCGCTGGGGCTCGGGGGAACGCCGCCGGACCAGTACGGTTTTTCCAAGCTTCTGTTCGGCCTTTGGCGGCGGCAGGGGAATGGGTTTTCCGTTCTCTCGTTCGATCCGCAGCTTCTGGCGGATGTGACCCCCAATCTCCGCCCCGTCGAAGCCGCCGAGCCGGCCCAAGTGCGGCTGCACGTCGGCGATTTGTCGCAGTCCAAATTCGCTTCGTGGATCAACGCGACTTGGTTCCAACGGGCGATTGAAACGAATGGCGGGAACAGTCGTTTGCTCCATTCCCTCAACCAACAATTGCAGGTCCCGCTGGACGACTGCCGCGGCGTGGCGGAAGACTTGCTCGACGCACGGCTCCGCTGCACACTCGGCGGTGATTATGCGGTGGCCGAATTCCCCGGCGGCGGCAAATACTGGCAATCCACCGCCACCCCCAAGTCGGGCCAGTGGATGCCGGAAGACTACTCCGCCCCGCTGCTGGAGTGGTTCCGCGGAGCCGATGCCAGCCTGATTAAACTCGACGACAAGCTGCTCGCTCACGTCGAACTCGACATGCAGCGTAAACCAGCCGCCGCTGGCGAACTCCCCAAAATCGAGATTCCCAAGATCGACGTCTTCAACCTCTTCGGCGGCGGCCAAAAAGCCCTCAAGCCCAAGGAACCAGACCCCAAGAAACAACCAGCCGCCGAAGAACTCCCCCCGCCGCTCCCGCCCGTGCCGCGTGAGGCACTGCCGAAGAAGGTCAGGGAGTTTTAGGGCCTTGGCTGGGATCGGCACTTACTGGGCAACGTCCATGGCAGCCATTTAGAGCCTGAAAAGTACGGCTCTAGACGGTCACCATCTGACCAGTCTCCACCCTGGGAAACCGGTCCTGCAGCGCCTCCACGGTCATTTCTTCCAGCCGTAGGGCTTCCATCGCTTTCACGGCGGCTTCGGCGGCTTGGATGGTGGTGATGCAGGGGATGCCAAGTTGGACGGCGGCGGCACGAATGCGGCCTTCGTCGGTGCGGGCTCCCTTGCCACTGGGGGTGTTGATGACCAGGGCGATCACGCCGTCGTTCATCTTGTCCACAACATTGGGACGCCCTTCAGCAATCTTTTTGACTCGCTCCACCACAATCCCCTCCGTCTCCAGACGCTGGGCGGTCCCTTCTGTGGCGACGAGTGAATGACCCATGTCCACCAGGCGGCGGCTGAGGCCGACAATCGAATCTTTGTGCCGTTTGGAAACACTGACGAAGATGGTGCTCGGCTTGGACGGCAAGACGACGCCGGCGGCGAGTTGCCCCTTGGCAAAGGCGATGCTGAACCGCTCGCTCACCCCCATCACCTCGCCCGTGCTCCGCATCTCGGGACCCAGGACGATATCCACGCCGGCGAACTTGCGGAACGGGAAGACGCTCTCCTTCACGCTGACTGCCGCGGGAATCGGCTCCGTGGTCACACCGAGATCCACCAGCGAGACCCCCGTCATGACCTTAGCCGCCACCTTGGCGATCTGCAGGCCGGTCGCCTTTGCCACGAACGGCACGGTGCGGCTGGCACGGGGATTCACTTCGAGTACATACACAACATGCTGGCCTTCTTCCCGCTTCACGGCGAACTGCACATTCATCAGGCCCACGACCCGCAGGTGCTTCGCCATCGCAATCGTCGCTTCGCGGATTTCCTGCACCACCGGGCCAGGCAAGCTGTAAGGCGGAATGGCACAGCAGGAATCGCCGGAGTGAACTCCGGCTTCCTCAATGTGCTCCATCACGCCGGCAATGACGACCATTTCGCCATCGCTGATGCAATCGACATCGACTTCGGTCGCGTCTTCCAGAAAGCGATCAATCAACACGGGCTGCCCCTGAGCCACGACGAAGGCTTCGGCCACAAAGCGGTCGAACTGGGCCTGGTCATAGCAGATTTCCATCGCCCGCCCGCCGAGTACGAAGCTCGGCCGGACGAGACATGGGAATCCAATCCGCACGGACTCCGTGCGAGCCTGATTCATCGTCCGGGCGATGCCATTTTCCGGCTGTTTGAGGTCCAGCCGGCGGAGAATACTCGCGAACTTCTCGCGGTCTTCAGCCGCCTCGATGGTATCAACGCTGGTGCCGATGATGGGAACGCCCGCATTGTGCAGGGCACGAGCCAGGTTGAGAGGCGTCTGGCCCCCGAACTGCACGATCACGCCGTCGGGATCGATCCGGTCGTGGATGTTGAGCACATCTTCGGTTGTCAGCGGCTCGAAAAAGAGCATGTCGCTGGTGTCGTAATCGGTGCTGACCGTTTCGGGGTTGCTGTTGACCATCACCGACTCGATACCCAGTTCCCGCAGGGCGAAACTGGCGTGGCAGCAGCAATAGTCGAACTCAATCCCCTGGCCGATACGATTGGGACCGCCGCCCAGAATCATCACCCGCTTTTTGCCAGGCTGTTTGAGGGGCGTCTCGTCTTCGTCTTCGTAGGTGGAATAATAATAAGGCGTATAAGCTTCGAATTCCGCTGCGCACGTATCCACCGATTTGTAAGTTGGCACGATGCCGCGGGCCTTGCGGTTGGCCCGTACATCCATCTCCGCCGTCCGCCAGATCGTCGCCAGCTGCCGATCTGAAAAGCCGTTCTGCTTGGCTTTGCGGAGCGTCGCGTCATCCACCGCTTCCAGCCCTTCGATCTTTCGCAGCTCCTCTTCCATCCGGACGATTCCCTCCAGCTGGTCCAGAAACCACGGGTCGATATTGGTGAGCGAGTAAATCTGCTCGACGCTCATGCCGCTCTTCAGCGCGTAGCGGAGATACCAGACACGGTCGGCATTGGGGACGGAAAGCTTGGCCCGGATTTCGTCTTCCCCTGGCTGCTCGGTGGTTCCCCATTTGTCCTTGCCGTCACTGCCAAAGCCGAAGGCGCCGACTTCGAGGCCGCGAAGGGCTTTTTGGAACGACTCCTTGAACGTCCGGCCGATGGCCATCGTCTCGCCGACGCTTTTCATTTGCGTCATCAGCGTGGCGTCGGCTTCCG
>CAYUJE010000052.1:0-24869 GCA_964444865.1 uncultured Pirellulaceae bacterium
TTCCACGCTGAAACTCTACGGACTCGACAATCCGATCAACGCCAACTTCGGCCGAATGTGCCTGATGGCCCGCCGCTTCGCCGAGGCGGGGGTCCGGTTCATTCAGGTGACGCACAGCGACAGTAACGTGCAGTGGGATCAGCACGCCGACCTGAAAAACGGCCACGAGAAAAACGCCTTGGAAGTCGATCTCCCCATCGCCGGCCTGCTGACCGACCTCAAAAACCGCGGCATGCTCGACGACACGCTTATCTGGTGGGGAGGCGAGTTCGGCCGCACCCCCGTGATGGAAGGGAAAAACGGCCGAGACCACAATCCCGAAGGGTTCACCATGTGGCTCGCCGGCGGCGGCACCAAGGGGGGCCTCCGCTACGGCACCACCGACGACTACGGCTACTACGCCGCCGAAAACAAGGTCCACATCCACGACCTCCACGCCACCATCCTCCACCTCCTCGGCCTCAACCACGAGAAGCTGACCTACCGCTATGCCGGGCGGGATTTTCGGCTGACGGATGTAGAAGGAAATGTCGTGAAGGACATCTTCGCTTAGCCGCCGCGACCACGCGGCGGTTAGGCCCTGCATGGTCGCGGGGGCTAAGCTGTAAAATCTCCGGCTGACCCTTGAAGTTATTTCTTGAAACGGGACTTGACAGACGCTTGAGATATGTGTACAATTGAGTCTATTTCGTGCCGGCGAGAAACCGGCTGGTTCCTTGACAATTCAACGTGATGATGTGCGGAATTCGGGAAGATTCCAGGAATTCTCACACAGAGGCACCAAGGCACGGAGGGGGAAGGGGAGGAAGCGATTTGCCTGTTCCTTTCTCCGTGCCTTGGTGCCTCTGTGTGAGATCCTCTGAACTAGAGAAGGCGTCGAAGGGGGGGGTTGCAAAACTCGGGGGGTATCGCAGTCGTAAGTGAGGTAAGGATAGGTACTTGCGAATTTGGAAGGGCTGCGTTTCACAACACTTCTTTTATTCGGCAGGGGGAGGCATGTCCTTATTAAACACAGCTATTGAACTGGATTTTTCGCTCATGCGTCCGCTTATGGGCTTTTTGACTGGATGTGACACAACTCCTTTTGTTGCAACACGTTATGGATTATTTGTGAATTGAAAAGTAGGTTATAATTCCGCGTAAACCTTGAGAAAAGACGTGCTCCATAGCCGGTCCGCGTTGTCCTTAAAGTCCGACGTTGACCCAATTTCCGAATTCCCCGATACTCCCCAAAGTCCCGAAATGGGCCGTTTTTTACAAATCCCAGCCATGTCCGCCCCTGCCGAAACCAGCTTGTCCACTTACTGTCGCGAGGCGGCGGTGCGCGCGAAGCGGGGGGCGGCGGAGTTGGCCCAATTGCTGGGGGAGCGGAAGAATGCCTGGCTCAAGGAGTCGGCTCAGGTGCTCCGCGACCGGACGAAGGAGTTGCTCACCGCCAATGAGAAGGATGTGGCGGCTGCGCCGGGGTATGGCCTTACCGAAGCCGCGATTGACCGACTGAAGTTGACGCCGAGCCGGATCGAAGAGATTGCCGTCGGTTTGGAAGCAGTGGCGGCTTTGCCGGACCCGGTCGGTGAAGTGATCGAATCCTCCATCCGCCCCAACGGATTGCAAGTGTTCAAGACCCGCGTCCCGTTGGGAGTGGTGTTTTTCATTTACGAATCCCGCCCCAACGTGACGGCCGATGCGGCTGCGATTTGCGTGAAGAGCGGCAATGCGGTGATTCTCCGCGGCGGCAAAGAAGCGGCCCATAGCAGCCGAGCGATTGTGGACATTCTGCGGGAGGTCGGGCAAAATCACGGGCTCCCCGCGGATGCCCTGCACTTGGTCGAAACGGCGGACCGGGATGCCGTCGGCCATTTTCTGTCGCTACCGGAATACATCGACGTGGCGATACCCCGCGGTGGAGAGAGCCTGATTCGCCGCGTGGCTGCCGAGGCAAAGATGCCGGTGATCAAGCATTTCACCGGCAATTGCCATGTGTATGTGGATGCGAGCGCGGACCTAAAGATGGCGGAGAGGATTGTCATCAACTCCAAATGCCACCGCTACGGCGTCTGCAACGCGTGTGAATCGCTGCTCGTGCACGCCGATATTGCCGCCCGGTTTCTGCCGCTCGTCGGCAAGGAACTTACTTCCCGCGAGGTCGAAATCCGCGGAGACGACGCAACGCGCAAGCTCATCCCTGCTGCCAAGCCGGCAACGGACGCCGATTATGCGACCGAGTTTTTGGCCCCGATCATTTCCGTCAAAGTGGTCACCTCCTTAGGCGAAGCGATCCAGCACATCAACCGGTTTGGTTCCCAGCACAGCGACGCCATCGTAACCAGCGATTTGGCCGCCGCCCGGCAGTTCACTGCCCAAGTCGATAGCGCCGCGGTGCTGGTGAATGCCAGCACCCGCTTCAACGACGGCTTTCAACTCGGGCTCGGAGCAGAAATCGGCATCAGCACCGACAAATTTCACGCCCGCGGCCCGTGTGGACTGAAGGAATTGACGACTTATAAGTATGTGGTTTGGGGGGAAGGGCAGGTGAGAGAATGATGGAATCCGAATGTCGAATGTCGAATGTCGAATGACGAATGTGTTCTGCCTCCTGCCTCCTGCCTCCTGCCTCCTGACCCCTGACCCCTGACCTCTCATCCCATGGCCGAAGAAGTACTAAGCCAGGCTGAAGTTGAAAGTCTCCTCACCAATATGGAGGCGGGGAGTTCCCGCGCTGCGTCGCAGAAGCAGGCGGCGGCGAAGGGGGCGTCCCGCTTCCGCGATCGGGTGCTCCCTTACGATTTCAAGCGTCCGGAGCGCGTGGGTAAGGAGCAGATGCGGGCTTTGCAATCCTTGCACGAAGGGTTCGGCCGCAACTTCGGGGCGGAGCTTTCCGCTTTGCTGCGGAGCATCGTTGAGGTCAAGCTGACCAGCGTCGATCAGTTGACGTATAGCGAGTTCATTTTCAGTTTGGAAAATCCGACTTGCTTCAACCTGCTGCGGGCCGAGCCGCTGGAAGGTTACCTGATTTTGGATATCAATCCTTCTATCCTCTATCCGATCATCGATCGGTTGCTGGGGGGAGGTAAAGAGGCTGGTGCCATCGCCCGCCGCCCGCTGACGGAAATCGAACTACGGCTGATGTCTCGCATTACGCAGTTGTTTTTGAACGAGTTGCGGCATTCGTGGGAGAACGTGCTGCCGCTCAAGCTGTCCGTCGAACGCGTGGAAAGCAACCCGCAACTGGTGCAGATTGTGCCGCCGAACGAAGTGGTCATTCTCATCAGCTTCGAGCTGACGCTGGGTGAAATCCGTGGCATGATGAACATGTGCATTCCGTTCAATTCGATTGAACGGATCAGCGGCAAGCTCAGTTCCAACAACTGGGCTACCTATGGCAAGAGTACTTCGACGCCAGAATCCGTGCAGCAAATCGGCCGCCGCATCGACCGGTCCGTGGTGGACATTGTGGTAACGCTGGCGGAATCCACAATCAGCACCGACGATTTGCTGGGACTGCGCGTGGGAGACATCATCACCACGGACAAAGATGTTCGCGAGCCGCTGCATGTGGCCGTGCAGGGAATGACCAAATTCCACGCCTCGCCGGGAGCCATCAAGGGAAAAAAGGCGGTGCAGATCGAAGCCGTGTTGCCGCCGGTCTTGCTCCCTTCCCCTGTTCAGCAAGCTGCAGCGCCCCAGCCGGCACCACCGAAACCGCCCGCCAGGCCAGCTGGGAAATGAAGTGAACCGGCTGTCAAACCGCGCCCATCAATTCAATTTCCAGTCGCGATAGTTGCCGAGCCACGTCGCCGGCGGTCGGCCGCCGCAGCGGTTCCTTGGCAAGCATCCGCGCCACCAAACGGCCAAGAGGCAATGGCACATCGAGGGCCGCTTCTCGCACGTCGGGCGGAGTTTCCCGCAGATGGCGCAGGGCGAGTTCAGTAGGGTCGGAGTTTTCAAAGAGCGGCTGGCCGATGAGCAGTTCGTACAGCAGGACGCCGAGACTGTAGATATCACTGGCGCTGGTGAGCGTGGCCGCCGACAGAAAGGACTCGGGAGAGAGGTAGGCCCAGGTTCCTGCCAGCACCTCGCCAGCCTGACACTCCCGCGAGCCCAATTTTCTTGCCAGCCCGAGATCGATCAACGTGGCATGTCCCTGGCTACCGAGCAGGATGTTTTCCGGCTTCACGTCCCCGTGCAGCCAACCGGCGGCGTGCAAGGCAGCTAGTGCGGAAGAAACCTGGCGGATGGTCCAGACTGACTGCGACAAGAATTTCGCCGCTCCGATCAGGCAGCCGAAGTCCCGGCGGCGAGATTCCAACACGGCTCGCAAGGTGCAGCCTTGGATTCGTGGCATTACCAGGAAGGGCTGGTCCTTTAGTTGCCAGTCGAGGACCGGGGCAAGGTTGGGGTGCGATAGCTGCCGGCCAATTACGGCCTCTCGCTGGAGCATTGCCCGTGCTTGCTGGAAGGTGAGTTCGTTGAAGCTGGAACGCTTGAGCGTCTTCAGCGCATAGTCGCTGCCGCTTGTCCCCGCGACTTGTCGTGCGGCAAAGACCTGTGCCCAGCGACCGCTACCCAGCTCTTCGGTCAATTCCCAGCCGCCGAGCACTGGACTTGACTTCACCGAAATAGACGAACTTTCTCGCCAGGGCGCAGCCGGCATCATTGCGGCACGATGGAGAGAAGTTTTCATGCTTGAAGGAACTGGGACGGAATCGTCCCAACAGACCGGCGGGAAGAAACGGCGGGCTATCCTTTAGCATCGGCGTTTCCAGCCGCCGAATCCACGAGGCGAATAATAGTGGCAAGCCTTGCCGGCAGGGCAAACACTGCGGGGACAACTTGGGCTTAACCCTCTTCCTTGGACTCGAAGCCGTAGTCCTGCAGCTTGGTTCGCAACGTATTGCGGTTGATGCCCAGACGGGTCGCGGCTTTGGTCTGCACATTGTTGCAAGACTGCAGCACCTGGAAAATCAGTTCCCGCTCAACGCGGTTAACGACCTTTTCGTGCAGCTTTGTTTCGTCTGCCGGGGCGGTGGAGACGCCTTGCTGGACGACTTCCGAAATGAGCGTTTCGAGATCGACGCCGCGAATGCGGCCGGTGCGGCGGTCCCCTTTGCCCAGCACCGTATCGGGGAGCAGATCGACGGTCAGTTCGTCGCTATCGGCCAGGACGATCGCCCGCTCCATATAATTTTGAAGCTCGCGAACATTTCCCGGCCAGTGATAGTCCTGCAGGGCCTGCATGGCTTGGGGATGAATGCGGCTGATTTGTTTTTCGTTCTCTTCCCCGTAGTAATCCAAAAAGTAGGTGATGAGTGGCGGGATGTCTTCTCGCCGCATCCGCAAGGGAGGAATGACAATGGGGACCACGTTCAGCCGCCAGTAGAGGTCCTCGCGAAAGCGGCCGGAATCCACTTCGTCCCACAGGCTTTTGTTGCTGGCGGCAATGACGCGGCAGTCGACCCGAATCGTGTTCGTGTCGCCAACGCGCTCGAATTCTCGCTGCTGAATGACCCGCAGCAATTTGACCTGGAAGAGGAGTGAAGTGCTGTTGATTTCGTCGAGGAAGATAGTGCCGGTGTGGGCGGCTTCGAAGCGACCGGTGCGGTTCTTTACGGCGTCGGTAAAGGAGCCTTTCACATGTCCGAAGAGTTCGCTTTCGAGCAGGGTCTCCGAAAGGGCACCGCAGTTGATGCGGATAAACGGATTGTCCTTGCGGTTGGAAAGTTGATGGATGGCGGTAGCGATGAGTTCCTTGCCGGTTCCCGCTTCGCCAAAGAGGAGCACACTGGAGTTGGTCGCGGCCACCTTGCGTGTGAGCCGATAGACGGCCTCCATGGCGGAGCTGCTGCCGATGAGGCTGGGGATGGGAGGTCCCAGAACGGCGGTTTTGTTAATGTTTGCAGACATGGAAATGGGGAGGCACGTCCTTAGCCGCGCCCGATTTCTGAATTACTATTTCTGTTTCTTCGACTCTAGGGTGTCCAGCACTTGGCCGAGCACTGCCTGAGTTGGTTTATCGAGCGTGGCGCTGCCGTTGTACCGTTCGTACTGCAGCAGGATTTGGGCTTTGGTTAGCAAAATGCCCCGGAGGGCGACTGCTTCACCGAACGCCGCGGCTGCGGCCTGGCGATCGTCGATTGGCCGGGCATGCTGACTGATGAAGTCCACCAGGGCGGTCTGACATTTCGGAGTTCCCAGGAGGCCCAGCACATTGGCCGCTTCGGCGGAAAGCCCCGGAGCAGTGAGAGCCTTGATGACGGAGGCTTCGTGGCGAATCAAGTCGTAGACCGGCTGAGACTCGGTGCGTTTTGCCAGAAAGGCCAGGGCATCGAGTGCCGCGCTTGCCTGCGCTACTCGTTCGTCAGGAGTCATCAAATTCCGTCCGGCCAGGGCGACCAATCGAGACACTTCAAAGCCGGCCATTTCGCTGTCGTGTATCCGCGGGAAAACCGTGGTCAACGTGTCATTCTCAAATACATCCTTAAGCAAGTCCAATCGCTCACCGCGGGCCATCACGCCAATCGGAAGCCGGGCGGTGCGGAAGTCCTTTCGCAAAAGTTGCACAAGTTCCGTGACTTGAGGGCCATCGATGGCTCCGCTAATCAGGATGAAGTCGTAATCGGGACTGGCCACGGCAAACTGCAGCAAGCTCTTGCCGACGTAAGCCGCCTCGGCTTCATAGTTGAATTCATTCATGAAGCCGACGAGCGTTTGTCCGTCATCGGCCCGCGGATGACCCACGAGCACTCGCCGCGAACCCGAAGTGGCGGCGTAGTACGCCAGGGTGTCGGTCAGTCGGCTGGAGCCGGGAAACGAGACCGTGGGATTCAGCTTCACAATCGCCATCGCCGCGGCGAAGCGAAGGCGGTGGTCGGGATGCATTAATAGTTGCGCGAGGGGTGATTCCTGCCCTGCCGGAGCTTCCAACAAACGAGCGTGGCCGATTTCTCCCAACACTTCGCAGGCGGCATTGGCAGCTGGCAAGCGATTTTGCTTGACCGCCTCCCCCAGCAGTTCGTTCAATTGGTCTTCGCCCGCTTGAACCGCCAGCTCAAACGCACTTCCTGGGCCGCGCTGGAGCGGTTTGGCCAGCCCACCCAGAATCTTGTCGAGTTCGAGCCGGGTCATCACTCGCAGCCGCAAGTACTCGTTCTTGGGAGCAATTGCATAAAGGGCTTCTGCCAATTGAGCTGCCTGCATCAAATTGGCATCGCTCTTGGGCAGGATCAGGGGCACAGGTCCCTTGGCAGCGGCGTCCCATTTCCAAATCTCCACTACATCCTCTAGGTCCTGGGAAAGGACATCGGCCGCGGCGAGAAACGCTTTCAGCCGGCGGTCGAGGAAACGCTCGGCCTCCGCGGCAGAGGGGACGGTATTCACAATCCGCTGGAGAGCTTCAGCCGCCGCAGCGCGAACCTCGGCCGAACTTTTGCTGTCCACAGCCGGTCGAACCAGAAAGGGAACGGCTTGCTTGGAATGGAGATAACCAAGCGTCTTGAGTACATTGATTTTTTGAACTTCGTCGGGAGAATCCAGCGCGGCGACAAGTGGTCCTTCCGAGACGATTTTCAGGCGAACCAGTTCGCTTTGAATTGCGCCAAGGTTTTTCCCATGTGTCGGATCACCCAGCGCGGCGATAAGCGGCACCACGGCGTTCACACCCGCCTGAGCCAAATCGTTGGCGGCGATGGTGCGCTTGCCAAGGTCAGCATCACCAAGTTGATTGATGAGCGCAGTGATGCGGGCCGGGTCTTTGACCACTTTGTCCGCTGCAGTTAGCACGGCGAACGCAACTTGCTTTCCTTCCGGCTGCACTTCCTTTCGTCCGGCCAGACGAAACAGGATTTCCGAGCCACGGCGAGCAGCAATGCCGGCCATCGTGGCTTCATCGGGCTTGGCTTCCAGGAACTTTTTCAGGAAGGATTTGCACTCCGCGAAGGACTCAAAATTAAGCGTGATTTCCGCTGCATCCAACAGTTGCTCCGGCGTCGTGGGATTGGACTCCCGCATGTGCCGCAAAACGAGCGGGTCCTGCCGAATCATGCCTTCTACCCGAGCACGATCAAATGCCGACTTTCCGTCAGCCCCATCCTTGCCCCCTTTGTCGCCGGCCTTCTTGCCAAACGGATCGTCGTCAACTCCAGCGCCCGCAGGCGGGTCCTGCGCGGCGAGCGAGAAGGCAATAATTCCCATCGCGCAGGCGGCCGCGAAGACCTTGAATGTGAAGGGCCAGGAGTGAGTAGATGAGGACATTGGATGACTCGCGTTGGCGTCAAGGATGTGCATCGTGATGTGTTACTTCAGCTTCTTCTTCCAAATCTCAATCTGCTTGCGAACTTCGGCAGGGGCGGTGGAGCCATAGCTTTGAAAGGCAGCGATGGCTTTCTCCACACCCAAACACTCATAGACGGTCTTGTCGAGGCTCGGCTCAGCCGCTTGAAAATCGGCCAGAGGCAGATCGGCCAGGCGAATTCCCTTTTCGGTGGCCTTGCGTACCAGGTCGCCAATCAAATGGTGAGCGGTCCGCTGGGGGACTCCGCGTCGGATCAGGTATTCCATCAGCGTCGTGGCATCGAGATGTCCGCGATCCAGCTTCGCCGCAATTCCTTCGCGATTCAGGCTGGCACCGGCAACCAAGGGCGCGGCCAGTTCCAGGCATAGCTCTACGGTATCAAACGAGTCGAAGATGGCTTCTTTGTCTTCCTGCAAGTCCCGGTTGTACGCCAGCGGCAATCCTTTGATGAGGACCAGCAGTGCCTGCAAGTTGCCGATGACCCGAGCCGACTTGCCACGGGTCAACTCGAGCACGTCCGGGTTGATCTTCTGCGGCATGATCGACGAGCCGGTGCAGAACTCCTGCGGCAGTTTCAGGAAGTTGAATTCGGTGGTACTCCACAAAATCCACTCTTCGGCCCAGGTGCTGAGGTGGGCGGAAATCAGGGAGAGGGCAAAGGCCGATTCAAGCACAAAATCCCGGTCGCTCGAGACGTCCAGGCTGTTCGCCGCCACGTCTTCAAAACCGAGTCGCTGGGCCACGTCATGCCGGTCGATAGGAAGCGACGTTCCCGCCAGGGCGGCCGCACCGAGACTGCACGAATTTAGGCGGCGTCGGCAATCGCGGATGCGTCCTCGATCTCGTTCCAGCTTTTCGCAGTAGGCCAGCCAGTAGTGGGGCGCCAATACCGGCTGGGCACGCTGCAAATGGGTGTAACCCGGGAGAATCGTATCCAAATCTGTGTCGCAGCGGCCGGCAAACGCCTTCTGTAAATCGACCAGCCGAATATCAACCCGGTCCAAAGCATCGCGCACCCAAAGCCGCAGGTCGGTGGAAACCTGGTCATTGCGGCTGCGGCCGGTATGGAGCTTGCGGCCCACATCCCCCAGGCGGTCGATGAGCGCCTGCTCAATGTGCATGTGGATGTCTTCGAGCTCAATCCTCAATTCAAAATTGCCGGAAGCGATTTCGTCCCGAATGTCCGTCAGGGTCTGGCAAATCCGCCGGCATTCGTCCTCACTCAGCAGACCGACCTTGGCCAGCATCTGGGCATGAGCGATCGAGCCCTGCACATCGTGCGCATAGAGCCGGTGGTCAAAGCTAACGCTTTCGGTAAATCGCTCTACGCGGCGATCCGTCGCCTTATTGAAAACTCCACTGCGCGATGGACTGGCCAAACAAGCCCCTTCGTTGCACGGCGAGCGGCAATTCGCACGCTGAGAGAGGTAAGAAAAAACGAACGATTCCATGCTAAATGGAGCTTTGCCGGATGTCAACGAACAAGCCGCAGCCTTCGCACAATTATTGGGCAAAGAAAGTCCGAAATCCCGATTGCGCCAGAATTGACGCCCGAGAGGACCGATAGCGGCGGTAGATAGCGGTGGCCGTTTTGACACAAACTGCTGTGAGGCAAGCAGTTACTGGCTTTTAATCGGCAGTTTGCGGTGCCCGCCCAGGCAGTTTGTCCCGTTCTCGAAAAAGGCGCGCTTGCCCAACCACCGGGCAAGCGGACCGTTGAATCGCTCAATTTTCGTCACCCAAAGGCCTAATGTCTGGTGAAGAAGTGATACGTCACCTTCGGTTCAAAGTTGTCCCCCGGCTTAAGCTTTACTTTCCAGGTGACGGTCGAGCTGTTGTTGACTGCGGGATGACCCTGGTAGTTGTGCCAATCCTCGGGCCGGAAGGCAGATAGGACTACGGCTCCGTTTGAATCGGCCTTGGTGACTTTGCCGCCGACGCGGAGGGTGATCTCAGCTTCGATTTCTTCCTTCTTGTTGTTGCACAGATCGATGGTCGCTTCTTTTTCAATCCGGGCATAGTCATAGCCGCTCCAGTGCAGGGCTTTAAGTTCCCGGCCGACTTCCTTCTCGCTGAAGCTGCCGCGGGTATCAATTGATACAGTCACCGGCACACGGCACTCATCCTTGGGGGGAGTGTACGTGAGGAGTTCTTGAGCAAGAGGCTGCTGTCCCTGCATGATCATCACCGCCCCCGTGGTCCAGGGGAGGTTGGTGTTGTTTGTGATGACCACCTGGTGCCAGACTTCGTTCTTACTCAGCGTGAGCGGCGAAGCGACCCCCGCCCCGCTGGGTGCGGCTTCGATGTCCTGCCGGGCGACGTGCACATCCCAAGTGTAGATGTCCCGGTAAGGTGCCTCCGTGGTGAAAATGGAAACCGCCGAGCGGTCACCCTTGTCGAGGTTGATCTTCGGCAGTTTGTAGACAAACAGGTCCTGAGCACCCGTCGCCGTCAATTCACCTGGCAGGTTGACGATGCCCCCTTCCGCGGCGGCGTTGGCCTGGGCAGCAGTCCGGCGGAACTCCCCGCTCCGCTGGCTGTACATCGCGTTGCTGAAGCTGTTATTGGCCATCGCCTGGCCCATAATGACCGGGTCCGATTCCGCCAGCACGTTGCGAAGCGTCGCTTCCAGAATCAGCGGACTGGGTGTTCCCTTGAAACGAAAGTTCGGCACGCCGACGACGATATCGACCGGCACGTCGTGCAGATCCTCCGCTTCGTTGAGAATCTCCGCCTGCAGCGATACTTGGGCCATGTTCTTCCCATCGTTTTGCCGCAGGTCGACCCGATACGTTGGAATCCAGCGAATGCCGGGGCGGAAATACATCAGCGACAGCGATTGTTTTTTCTCTCCCTCCGGAAACTTGAAAATCAGCCGTTTGGCCCGACGAGTGGTTTTCATCGTTTTGGCCAGCGTTGTTTTCATGTCCTTGATGGAAACCGAACGGATATTGCCGGCATTGAGAAACACGTCACCGTCGTCGGTCCGCAGGACGAAATTCGCACCGGTTATCGTGGTGAGGGTGTGGCTCTCCGTCGCTTCCGGGCGGACCGGGCGGCGGCGAACGCTGGCTGGGATCGTTGACGACGACAGCGAGCGAATATCGAGCATGTCGAGCAGGGGCTGTTCGACCAGCGTCGGAATTTTGTCGACCAGCACCTCCCGAATGGTGCCTGAGAAAATTGTCTTGTCGTGCAATTCAACTTTGGCCTGCTTCCCCTTGTTGGCCAGCAGGATTTCGATCGTTTCTTTGCAAATCGTTTCCTTGTCCGTGGATTCCTCCGTGGTCTTCCACCCCGCCTGCATGCTTACCAGCCGTCCTTCTTCGGGAACCGCCCAGAACGAGCCCAGCACGGCCGAATCGGGAACGTCGTCGGTAAAGGCTTCCCCATTTTTGTCGGTCGTGAAGGTGGCCTTCTTGATGAACAGGCAATAGCCGTCCTTGAAGACGATCACCCGCTCGGTCTTTAAATCGAGTTCGCCGACCTTTCCCTCGGCAGCGAACTGTGGATTCGAGAAAGGAGCCAGAAAGACTGGCATGGCGAGCAAGGCCAGGAAAAATCGTCGGTGCATGAGAGATTCTCCTTAGTGCGAGAAGTGGATAACCGTGGGAGTAATCGAGGTATTCTAGTCGCGGTGGCGAGTTTTCTCGGTAACGGCGATGTAAAGTGTCGCGAGGGATACCATTGCCAATTTCCCCGCCGTTGGAACACCATGCGAACGGCCATGGCACATCGCCCCTTCATTGAAGAATGGCCACTTTTAGTTTGGCAATGTCGTCTTTGGTAATGCCTCGCTGAGGCGTACCCAAAACTCTCGTAATGCTTCCAGGTGGCGACCCCGGCTGTGTAGGTGCGCTCTAATTGATTATCCTGGCACCGCTTTGGCCTAGAGTGAAAGAGACACTTCCCCATCCAAGGCGATTTCAACTTTTAAGCTCTGAAAGTTACATTTCGGAAGTGAAGTGGGGAGAGTCCCCCCTGACCTTGGCGGTCGCAGATCTACCAGCCAATTGCGACTTGGCAATTGCCAGATTTCAGCTAATCCTTGACCTCGACAGACATGCGCCCGTTCGCCACAATGCCCTTCCATGTCACCAGAAATACTTGCCGCCATTCCCCATCGCCCGCCGATGCTGCTCCTGGACGAGATTGTCGAGCGTGGCGAATCGCAAATCGTTTGCCAAAAGACCTTTCGGGCCGAGGAATTCTTCTTTCAGGGGCACTACCCTGATTTCCCCATCGTTCCCGGCGTCATTTTGTGCGAAGCGGCTATGCAAGCGGGGGCGGTGCTCCTGAGCGGTTTCATTCCTCCCGGGGAGAAGAAGGTTCCCGTTGCGGGCAGACTGAGGGAGGTGAAATTCAAAAGAATGGTCCGTCCGGGGGAAACCATTCTGATCGACGCGACCCTGAACGAGCGAGTACAGGATGCCTTTTTCCTGTCCGCTAAGATTACCGTGGAAGGGAAGCCGACGGCTACCTTGAGCTTCGTCGTGACGCTGGCTCCCACGCTCGCCTGAGGCGGATTTCCTCGGATCTATGGCTGTCCCGCGTATTGACAGGAAAGCCTGGGAGCATCAGCCTACAGAGGTGCTTTATTATGCCCTCAGTCCTAGTTCAGTCAAACTATGCCCACCGTCGCAATTCTTGGCGCCTCCACTGATCGGAGCAAATTCGGCAATAAGTCCGTCCGCGCCCACCAGAAGCAAGGGTTTACGGTTTACCCCGTCAATCCCAAGGCGGAGGTGATTGAAGGCTTAGCCGCCTACAAGTCGCTGGCCGATGTTCCAGCGGGAATACTTGACAGGATTAGTGTTTATTTGCCGCCACAGGTGGGAATGGCTGTGCTTCCCGAAATCGCCGCCCGCGGCTGCGGCGAACTTTGGCTTAACCCCGGCAGCGACAGCGACGAACTAGTAGCTGCGGCTCGGGAAAGGGGGCTGAACGTCATTCAGGCATGCAGCATCGTCGACGTGGGTGTCAGCCCGCACGATCTCCATTAATACGCTCCAGCCAAAGGATGTCCCGTGTCCACCACCATCACCGTTCGAGATAACGGCCCGCTGCTCGTTCAAGGCCCGATTACGGTTGTCGATGCGGCGGGGACCCAGTTCAAAATCCCCGCGGACAAGCCGGCTGTCGCCCTCTGCCGCTGCGGACAGTCGAAAAACAAGCCTTTTTGTGACGGTGCTCACAAGGCCTGCGGCTTCGATTCGGTGGAACGAGCACCGGTGGCGTGAACCTGTCTACTTTCATTTGACTCCTGACTCCTAATGATTGACCCACGCACTCTCAGTGGCTTCCGCGATTATCTCCCGGAGGCAATGATCCCGCGCGAGCGATTGATTGCGATTGCGCAAGGGGTTTATCGGAGTTTTGGGTTTGCACCGATTGATACGCCAGCACTGGAATATCTTGAAATCCTTACCGGCAAAGGGAGCGAAGAGACCGACCGGCAGATGTACCACTTTGCCGACCACGGGGGGCGGATGGTGGGGATGCGGTTCGACCTCACGGTTCCGCTGGCCCGCTTCGTGGCTCAGCATGTCAATGAACTTGGCCTGCCGTTCAAGCGGTATCACATCGGCACGGTTTGGCGCGGCGAGCGAGCCCAGCGCGGACGCTATCGCGAATTCATGCAGTGCGATTTTGATACCATTGGCACCAAGAGCGTCGCTGCGGATATTGAAACGGCTCTCGTAATTCATGAACTCTTGACCGCGATTGGCAGGTCTTTTGGCGGTGCGAGCGGCAAGGGGCTTAACTTCACGATTCGTGTCAACAATCGCATGGTTCTGAGCGGCCTGTTGGCCAAGCTCGGACTTGCGGAGAAGAGCGTCCCCATTCTCCGCTCGCTGGACAAGCTCGGCAAAATCGGCCGCGACAAAGTCGCCGAAGAAATGGCCACGGCTGCCGAAACCACGATTGAACAGGCTCAACAAGTTCTTAGTTTGGCAGAACTTAGCGGCACTAACGACGAAGTGCTATCGCAGGTCGCCGCGCTTGTTGCTGGCAATCCAACGGGCGAAGAAGGAGTGCAGCGATTGCGGGAGATTCTCCGTGGAGCGCAAGCTGGTGGAGTCCCCGCTGACGCTTTGCAAGTCGATGTCTCTATCGCCCGTGGCCTTGATTATTACACCGGAGCGGTCTTTGAGACCTTTCTCTCGGACCTCCCGACCATCGGCAGTGTCTGCTCCGGCGGGCGATACGACAATCTCGCCAGTCTGTTCACCAAGCAGGAGCTTCCGGGCATTGGCGCATCTCTCGGCCTCGACCGGCTGTTGGCGGCTCTCGAAGAATTGGGACTGATTGAAAAGGTGCGCACACCGGCTCCGGTACTGGTTGTCTACTTTGATAAGGATCAGTTACCCGCCTATTTGAGAATTGCCCAGGCTGTTCGCTCGGCAGGCATTGGAGCGGAGCTGTTCCCCGAACCCAAAAAAATCGGCCAGCAGCTTCAGTACGCCGACCGTCGCGGCTTTCGCATTGCCCTCATCGCCGGCGAACGGGAACTCGCAGCCGGTACCTGTCAGGTTAAGGATCTCGCCAGCAAGACCTCAGAGGAAGTGCCGCTGGCGGAAATACCAACCGCGGTGCAAAGAATACTCGCCGGTTAGAAATCCACTTATGCCCCCAGCGTGGCGGCTTCCATGATCTTCTGCTCGGTGGCTTCGCTGCGCGGGAAGCAGGCGGTCATGCGTCCTTCGCTGAGCACCAGAATGCGGTCGCAAACGGTGAGCAGTTCAGGGAGTTCGCTGCTCGTTAGAATCACCCCCAAACCGCTGCGGCAGAGCTCATCAATGAGGCGGTAGAGTTCGGCCTTCGCGCCGACATCGACACCGCGGGTGGGGTCATCCAGCAGCAGAACCTTGGGTTTGGTGAGCAGCCAACGGCCGATGATGCACTTTTGCTGATTGCCGCCCGAGAGGCTGGTAATTGCAGCCGCCAAACCCTGTGTTTTTACCGCCAGCTTCTGGGATATTTCTTCGGCAAGCTGCATTTCGCGGGAGCGGTTGATCACGCCCGCTGCTCCCGTGTCTTTCAAGATGCAGATAGAGATATTTTCGCCGACATTCATCGCCGAAAAGAGTCCCAGGCGTTTGCGATCTTCGGTGACCAACGCGATTCCCGCCGCGCACGCCTCCTGCGGATGACGGAAGGCAACTCGCTTACCGGCAAGTTCGATGGTTCCCAGGGGGACTTCTTCCGACGCCCCGAATAGAGATTCGAGCAACTCCGTCCGTCCCGCACCCATCAGCCCCGCAATCCCCAGGACTTCACCCGCTCGCAGTTCCAGGCTGACGTTCTTCAGCCGATAGCCGCGAGCGTGGCCCGGCCAAGGAAGGGACAGATTCGTAACCCGCAGCAATAAGTCACCCGGTTTTCTCTGTCCGCCAAAGTGGACCGATTCGACGTCCCGGCCCACCATCAAATGGGTGACTTCCCGTGGGTTCGTTTCCTCCCGCTTCATCGTCCTGACGAGGCAGCCGTCGCGAAGCACTGTGATTCGGTCAGAAAGATGGAATACCTCGTCCATTTTGTGCGAGATGTAGAGGATGGTGACCCCTCGCTTGCGAAGTCGCTCCACCACCCGGTACAGACGGCTGACTTCGGACTCAGTGAGGGCACTGGTCGGCTCGTCCATGATCAGAATGTCGCTTTGCAGCGAGAGCGCCTTGGCGATTTCGATCAGCTGCTGGTCCCCCACGCGCAAACTGCCAGCGGCGACGCGCGGATCAATGTCGCACTCTAACTCCAGCAACAAGTGACCCGCGGCCTCTTCCATGGCCTTGTCGTCCCGCAAACCCAGATAACCGCGGATCTCCCGCCCCAAAAAGATGTTGGCGGCTGCCGAAAGCTGCTCGACGAGATTGAGTTCCTGGTGGATGATGCTGATGCCGGCAGCCTCGGCGTCGCGCGTTCCCGTGAACCGCACCGGTTTGCCTGCCAGGAGCAATTCCCCTTCAAATTCGGGAATCACGCCGCTCAGAATTTTCATCAGCGTGCTTTTTCCGGCTCCGTTTTCTCCGCAAATGCTGTGCAACTCGCCGGGAAGAATTTCCAGAGTCACATCCTCGAGCGCGACCACACCGGGAAAACGTTTGCTGATCTTCTGCACCGAGATAATGGGGCCAGCAGCGGAAGGGGTGAGTGGCGAAGGTGAGTTCACGATGGGCCTCCTCAGCTTTTAGCCGCCGTCTGGGAAGATTCGTAGACCTTGAGCCCACTCAGCAGAACGATAGCAGCCAGGCCTGTCGCCAGGCCGGCCCATTTACCAAGCGTCATCAAGGCCATCATCCCCGAGAGCAGCGCAAGCACGGGAATGGCGCAAATGCCCAGTGCGCCTGGCAAGAGTTTGCGGCCGCTGGCGATCACTTGCTGAATCTGGCTGAAGGTGACCGCAATCACGACGACGACGCCGACAATCATCCCTTCATACACATCGGCGCCGGTTTTGATGACTTTGGCGACGGCATCAATCACGACTCGCAAGAAAATCGCGCCCAGGATTGTGCCAGACACGGTCCCGATGCCCCCTTGCAGACTGCAACCGCCGACGACCGCAGCGGCGATGGCATTGAGTTCATGTCCTCTCGCCTGATCCACAGGAGCCGCCACGCTGACATTGGCCACGTAGAACACGGCCGCGATGGCCGCGGTGAATGCCGCAAAGCAGTAGGCAAACCACTTGACGTTGTCGGTCCGAATGCCACTGAGCCGGGCGGCATTTTCATTGCCGCCAAGAGCGTAGATGTGTCGCCCCAAGATGGTGAAATTGAGGATGATCCAGGTAATAATCGCCAGCACGCAAAAGGCGGCGACCGCAATGCAAACATGATCGCGAAGAAGCTTGAAGAAGGGGTCGTTAAAGTAGATTTGCGAGGACTTGCCGCTTCCCATGGTGGCGGTGGCGTACTCACAAAGGGCGCGAGCGAAGCTTCGCAGGCCGACCAGTGTGGCGAGGGTGGCGATAAAAGGGGGAAGGCGGACCGACGTAATGAGCCACGCGTGCAACGTCCCCACCAAAAAGCCCACGGCAACGGTTCCCGCGATGGCGGCGAACACCACAGGGAGGCCGACGGGCTTGAGCGAAGCGACTTCTTTCGGTGCCAGCGAAAGCATGATTGCGGCACATACAGTTCCGGCGAAGGCAATGGTGGAGCCCGAAGAGAGGTCGATGCCCCCGGAGATAATGACGACCGTGGCACCTAGCGCAAAAATGCCGAGGAGGGCGGAGTTGCGAGCGATTTCTCGCAGACTCGCTCCTGGATTGGTGTAGTAACTGTGCCCGGAGTCAATCGCCGTCGTGAGCAGGCCCACCAGGATGATTGCGCCGAGCAGGGCCAACTCGCTGTACTTCGGCTTGGCGTGGGCCAAGCCGCACACCTGAAAGACGAAGAGCGCGGCGGCTGTTTGGACGGTGACGTAGATAATTACCCACGACGACAGGATTAATAGGTTGCCGACTGCTTCAGTCGCAGCATCAAGTTGTGTGGTGCCTGTTGCGGAAGGCAGATCAAGGAGCGACACGGACCAATGAACGCCAAGAGTCACCGGAATGAGCAGCAGGATGGCCAACCCCGCGAGTCCGCGAGGCATTTCCTTAAAGGGACGGATCATTCCCGTCACCCGCAGCACAACCAACGCGAGCGCAAGGCGAGCGGTAATTTGCAGCAGAATGGTTGTGGCAATCCACAGCGTGGCGGGCGTCATGAGCTGCTCAGATTGTACTTTTTCAGCCACTCCTTGAACTGGGGGAGAGTCATGTATTCGACAGCTTTGGCGTCAAACATCTCCTTGGTCAGCGGCGTATCCTTTTCGGGCACGACCACGCGTAGTCCAGTCGTGTAGATGTCACCGTCCTTTTTCCCCTCATTCGGAAACATCTCCTTGATGACTTTGTCATCTTTTTCATGCATCGCCTTGAGCAGCCGAACCGTCTGATAGCCCATGTCAAAGGGGTTCTGCACGACCATCGCATCAATTTTGCCGCTGGTCATTTGCTCGATGGCACCAGCTTCGGCGTCGAAGGTGACGACGGTGATTTTGTCGCGGACATTCCGCTCGGTTGCGACTTCGGCAATGGCAGGAGCGTTATATGACCAGATACCGACGAGGGCCACCAAATCTTTGTGGTTCGTAATGGCATTGCGGACATTGTCGCGAGCCTTCGCCAAATCCATGCCGTCGGGCATGCGGTCTCTTTCTTCATAGACGTCACCGACCGCTTCCTTAAATCCGTTCATCCGGTTGCGAGCGTTGTCATTGTCGGTGAAGCCGGCAAACTGGACGTAGCCACCCTTTTCTACTTTGCGAGCTTCCAGAATGGCCTTGCCGGCTGCTCCCAGAACGCGGCCCCCCACGATATTGTCGGTACCGAGATAGTAGGGGCGAGCGTCGCGAAAATTGTCGCGGTTTACGTCCCCGTCCACGGTGATGATTTTAATTCCCTTGGCCTGCAGGTTTTTCATTTCCTCGACGATGGCCGGATTATCCGCCTGAATGACGGAGACCGCTACGCCGGCTACATCCGACTGGCTGGCATATTGACGAAGCTTGTCAATTTGCCCCTGGGCCGTGCCATCATTGACTTCCATCGCCACCGTCAGTCCGGCATCGTCGAGCTTGAAATCCTTGGCACCTTCCACCAGGCCGCTGCGGCATGCATCCCAAAATGGGGAGTTGCCGTTGGTCAAAAAGATCAGCCGCTTCTTGCCACCCGAGGTCGCAGGTCCCTCCGTGGTCGTTGTAGGTTCGCCGTTCTTCCCCGCAGTCCCTTTGTTTTCACCCCCTCCGCAGCCGACGAGCAGAAAAGGCAAAGCCAGCAGACCAGCCAATAAAGTTGTTCGCAGCATGCGAGGACTCCGGGAGAAAGGGGGCGGCCACAGCCGGGGAAATCCAACGGGCAAGCGACTGAGTTTAGGGAGCGGAGGTCGTCAGCGACGTGCCCGAACCTGAGCCGGTACCTGATCCGGTCCCGGTGCTGGTCCCTCCGCTTTTCTTGGCGGGAGCGTCTGGGCCACTGCAACCGACGGAAAATACGACAGCGGCAAGAGCGAGCATTAGCAAACAGAGTGCGGCCGGCTTACGAAGCATAAAACAATTCCTCTGAAATAGTTGCGACTGGAAACCCCGGATTTTAGTTGCCACCGGCAGCGCACGCAAGCAGCGATCCGCGGGCATCCTTGACCCCGCGGGATGACGTTCCTAGGATGCAACTGCACCTTTACCGTGGATATTCCTTATGAACAGTTCGTCTTCAGAACCCGATAGTTGTGCCGGAGCCAGCGCTCGGGTCTTCGACGAGGGGATTTCGTCAGGCTCGCTTCAACTGGCGACTGGCCCGGTCGATCTGCCGCGAATTGAACGGGCCGTGAAGGAAATCCTGGCGGCCGTGGGGGAAGACCCAAGTCGCGAAGGGCTCCTGGAGACGCCGGCGCGGGTGGCCCGCATGTATGCGGAGATGTTTGCCGGCCTCAAGGTGGACCCACGGCAGCATCTGCAAAAAGTCTTTACCGAGCAGTATGACGAAGTCGTGCTGGTTCGAGACATCAGCTTTTGCAGCATGTGTGAACACCACCTGCTGCCGTTCATGGGGCAGGCCCATGTCGCCTATGTGCCCAATGGAAAGGTTGTTGGACTCTCGAAGCTGGCTCGGGTGGTGGAAGTGGTTTCTCGCCGCCCGCAGGTACAAGAGCGAATGACCGAGGATATTGCGACGATGCTGGTCGAAGAACTCGGGGCCAAAGGGGTTGCGGTTGTCATCGAAGCCTCGCATAGTTGCATGACCATCCGCGGCATCAAAAAGCCCGGCAGCAGCATGGTGACCTCGGCTCTCAAGGGGATCTTCCGCAGCAATGTTTCGTCGCGGGCGGAAGTGCTGCAACTTATTTACGGGAACCGGCGGTAGGTTCCGTGGACGCAATCTGGCAAATCCTTGTTGAATTTCTCTTCCGCCTGACCTTTGGCATCGCGGTATCGATGGGGATTACCCCCAGCCGGCTGGTGACCAGTGGTTTCTTCCGGATTCACCTGTGGGTGCTGATGGGGATTTGCACGTTTGCCGTGCCTGCCATTTACACGACCAGGCATCTTTCCTCGCCGGAGACGAGCAGCCTGTGGTGGTGGCAACTCGGCATGGCCATCTCCGCTGCCGTGGTGAGTTACCTCGGCGCTGTGATTTGGATGTACGAAGCGGCTCGCCCCGGCAAAGGGGCCATTTGGATGGTCGCCGCATTGGCATTGGTGGGAATGCTGCTGCCGCTGGCGGCAGCCGCTGAAGGTGTCACCTTTTTGGGGACGCTCGACAGAATCGCTGGCAGTTTGGTCATCGGCTCGGTGACGACTGCCATGCTGCTGGGCCACTGGTATCTCAATACGCCCTCTATGAAGCTCGCGCCTCTGCAACGGCTGGTGATCTTCTTGGGCATGGCCCTAGTGATCAGGGTATTGCTCTCAGGGGTGTGCGCGGGGCTGGAAGTGAACCGGCTGTCGCTGACTGGCAATCTGTCCCTCTCGTGGTTCGTCTTTCTGAGCCTCCGCTGGCTGGCGGGGCTGATTGGCACTCTGGGGCTCGCCTGGATGACCTGGCTGACGCTTAAAATCCCCAATACTCAAAGCGCAACAGGCATCCTTTACGCCAGCATGATTCTGGCGTTCATTGGCGAGCTGACCGCCCAACTCATGTCCGTTCGCGGGGGATACCCGCTATAATCGCATGGTCGGGGTCGGGAAGAACTTTCACGGCCTGCGACCTTCGGCTATTGTTTCGCCAGTGCCGCGAAAACCCCTCCCGACCCTTTTCGATGAACGTCATTTTCCGCTGCCCCACTTGCGACCAGCCGGCAACCGCCGATTTCGAGCCAAAGTCCTCAGAAATTGCCTGCTCCCGCTGTGGCGTGAAGTTTCCCATACCCACCGGGAGTGTGACCGAAAGGCAGATTTCTCAGTGCCTGATTTGCCCGAGCACGGAGCTATTCATTCGCAAGGATTTTCCGCAGGTTCTGGGCGTGGCCATTGTGGTGCTGGCTGCTGTCGTCAGTTCCGTTTTCTGGTATCTGCACATGCCGTGGTGGACCTACGGCACGCTCTTCACCGCGGCCTTCATTGACCTGGTGCTTTATATCTTTGTGGGGAATCAACTGCAGTGTTATCGCTGCCAGGCCCAGTACCGGGGTGTTCCTGGCCTCGAAAATCACGAAGCCTTTGATCTGGAGACGCACGAGAAGTATCGGCAGCAAGCGGCTCGGATGGCGGAAGCGAGCAAGAGCCGTTCGTAGTAACCCGCTTCAGCGGGTTACTACACGGACACCTAAACTCGCTGAAGCGGGTTACTACGAACGAGGATGCGGACGATGTGTTCGCACTTTTACTCCGCCTTTCGTCAGTTCAAAACAGACCGATCCATCCTCGGCCGTGTGATAGACCTCGGCCCCTCGGGCTCGATACGACTCCTTCACTCTCTCGATGTCGGGTATATCCTCCACATTCCGGTCGCCGCTAAACAGGACAAACTCCGGTTTGCTCCAGAGTGCGAAGCCGGTTGGATCGCTTCGCCGGGAACCATGATGGGGGGCCATGATGACATCGCAGTCGAGAGGCTCTTCCGCGAGCAAATCTTCCAGGCCAGGAGACTCTAAATCGCCAGGCAGCAAGATTCTTCGCCCCGCATACTCGACAAGGAGCACGATACTGTTGGCGTTGTCGCTGCCAAAAACACCTTTTCGCGGCGGGTGCAGCGCCTCCAGCCTTGTGCCCGCAACCGTGCGGAGCTTATCGCCAGCGGAAAACTCCTTGAGAGGCACACCGCTCTTGTCGATGGCAGCTTTGAGTTCGAGCAGCGCGGGCTGGGTTGCGAGATCGTCGAACATCACGGGCGAAACATAAATGACACCGACCGAAAACCGCTCCAGCAGTTCTGGCAGGGCGCTGAAATGATCGGAATCCGCATGGGAAATCATGACGGCATCCAAATGTGTAATCCCGCGAGACCAGAGGACCGCGGAAATGGGCCGCGCCGCCCCCATCGGGGAACCGAGTTTGCCGGCGTCGTACAACAGTGTCTGGCCGTTGGGCATTTCAAGCAAACAACTTGTACCGTGGCCCACGGAGACAAACGTGCAACGCAGCGGCGGTTCGTGGTCCCTGCCGGAAATCGTTCGAGTGATGGAATCGCTGGAATGGCTGGCGAGAAACAGGGCAACGGCGGTCCAGCCGGCGAGAAGCGCTGCCGTCCACCATTTGGAAGGCCGCAGAGCAGGAAACGCGGCTGCAATTCCCAGAACGATATAGAAGACGGCGACCCACCACGGTGGGGGCCCGGGATACCAGAAGTAACTTCCCCAAGTATGCTGCCCGCGGTCGATGCAGGCTTCAATCAACCAAAGACTGCCATCGCAGATGGTGCCAAAAAGATGCCCCAGTGGTGGAAAAATCCAACCGAATACCAATACGCCGAATCCGGAGAAGAGCGAAATGGTGATCGGAATCCACACAATCGGGTTCAGGACCAGGCCAACCGGCGACACAAGGCCATATTGCTTCCAAACAATAGGGAGCGAGACCACCCAAATCATGGCTCCCGTCAGGAACACCCGCCAGGTTTCGCCTCCCGCGAACTTCAGCAGCCGCACATGCCAGGGGCGAGTGCGGGCAATCAGGCGGTCGAGCGGGTCGTAGCTCCGTTTCACCGTCAGCAAGGGGTGAAAGAAAATCATGGCCGCGACCGCCAAAAAAGAAAGCTGAGTGCCCGCCAGAAATAGACTGAGCGGATTGTGCACTAGCACGGCGATGCCGGCAAAAGAGAGCGTGTTGAAGCCGAGCGCCGAGCGCCCCAGAAGACGGGCCGTGCACATGGCCACGACCAGAATCGTCGCCCGCACGACGGGAGGATGCAGATCGGTTAAAAACGCATAGAGAATGGTTAGCACCATTGCCGCAACCAGCGATGCGCTTCTGGGCAGGATGCCCGTGCGAAATATGGTCCAAAACCCGTATGCGAGAATGCCGACATGCAGGCCCGAAATCGACAGAATATGGATGGTTCCGGTGACGAGAAAACCCTCGTTCCGTTCCGGGTCAAGCTGTTCGCGTGCCCCAATCAATATCGCTGCCGCCAGCGAGCTGCGCCGGGGGCTGATATTCTTGCGTAGCAGGGCATTGCCTTGCTCCCGCACTGCGCTCAGCCACAGCCGCGGGGAAATCCCTCTGCCGCGGGAGAGCGGCTGGACGCTTTCCGGGAAGATCCCCCGGAGTTTGCAGAACACTCGGCGGCTTCGCTCGTAATTGGCGAAATCGAATTCTCCAGGATTCATTGTGCCGCGCGGACGGCTGGCGAGGACGAAGAGCCGGAGCTTGTCGCCGGCCCGCACGCCCAACAGATGGCCGTCGATGTCCACGGTTGCATTTCCGCTGGCGGGTTGCCAGGTTTGGCCGTTGCGGATACTCGTCACCCGCAGAAACAACTCCGTTTCGTCTCCCTTGGGAATCGTCCGCATCGCGGTGAGCGGCGGAGCCGGAACCCAGCGGGTGGAGGTGACCGCCACTCCCTCCAGGACCAGGGGACGAATCTCCTCCTGCACATAAAAGCCGATTTCGTCGTCCCGATACAAGTTCCAGCGGTCATGGTGCCAGGCCGAACCCGCCGCGGCGATTCCAACTAAAAGAAACGCGGAGGCAAACTGTTCCTGCCTCGTTCGCCAGGCAACCATCCACAAAAAGAGAAAAACCGCGGATACTCCAAACCAAAGATACTGCCCCAGGGGCAGATTGCGGTCCACCACCATCCCTATCACCAAAGCCGCCAAAACCAGTACCAGCGGCTGGTACCAGCCGGCGGTGGAAGTGCGGTCTTGGGGGCGAGAAGCGACCACGGAAAAGTGGGGCAGGCTTCCAGCTTGCCCGAATTGAGGAAGCAAATCGACTATTGAGCCCGCATCAGTATCTCTCCTCGCCCCCCCTCAATCAAATCGCCATTGTAGAGATCGTAGGAACTCGTAAATAATTCATCCGCGACGGCGAAGTCCCGGCGGCGAAGTTCTCGCAGGATGAGGGGGAGCACGTCAGGGCGGTAGCGGCAGGCGCGGCGAAAGGTGGGGAGCATCGGCGGCAGCTTGGGGCCGAAAAAGCCAATCGTCCCCCGCTTCATGGCGGCTCCGTGGCGAATGCCGCTTTCGCCGAAGAGCAGGATCGTGCCGGCAAGCATATTGAATCCGGCCAGATCGCCGACATTGCCGCCAATGGCAATCAGGCCGCGGCGCAGCGTATGGCCAATCTCGTTTCCAGCATCGCCGCCGATAAGAATGGTCCCTTTGGTCATTCCTTTGGCACTGCCGCGATAGGCCGCCCCAATCAAATGCCCTGCCCGGCCGCGCACATGAATCAGGCCGCCATGCATTTCGCCGCCGACCCAGTCGCCGGCATTGCCCAGGACGTGTATCTCTCCGCCGCTCATTTCGCTGCCGATGTGCCGGCCGCCATTGCCTTCGATGACAATTTTTCCGCTGGTCATCTTGGCCCCAATCCAGTGGACTCCGGCCAGGTCCCCTTCCCATTCCATCACGCCGTCGGAGGCGTCTCC
>CAYUJE010000053.1:0-24759 GCA_964444865.1 uncultured Pirellulaceae bacterium
CTAAAAACTCAGCATCTTCTTATACCGCTCCATCCTCAAATCCAACTCCCCCCGATCAATCCCCTTCAGCCGGTCGAGGCTGAAATCTTCCACGTTGAAGCTGGCGATGACGATGCCGTAGGCCATGGCTTCCTTCAGGGACTGGGGGGCGAAGTCGTTCTTGGCGGCCAGGTAGCCCATCATGCCGCCGGCGAAGCTGTCGCCGGCACCGGTGGGGTCGACGAGGCGGGCAGTGGGATAGGCGGGGAGGACGTACATTTCGTGGTCGGCGAAGAACATGGCCCCGTGCTCCCCCTTCTTGATGACCACGAATTTCGGCCCCATTTCGCGGACCTTGTGGCCGGCGGCAACGAGGTTCTCCAGGCCGGTCAGGAGTTTGGCTTCGCTGTCGTTGAGAACCAGACCGTCGAGCTTGCCGAAGAGCTGCATCAATTCGTCGTGCTGCTCGCGAATCCAGAGGTCCATCGTGTCGGCGACGACGAGCTTGGGGCCGGTCATTTGCTCCAGCGTTTTGAGCTGCGTGATCGGCGAGGCGTTGGCCAGGAACAGATAATCGCTGCGGCGGAAGTCGTCGGAGAGCGTCGGCTTGAAGTCGCCAAAGACGTTGAGATGGACTTCCAGCGTGTCCCGGTCGTTCATGTTGGAATGGTATTTTCCCTTCCAGTAGAACGTCTTTCCTCCCTGCACCACATGCAGGCCGCTGGTATCGATCTTCCGGCCATTGAGCAGTTCGGTATGCTCCCCCGGCCAGTCGTCACCAACGACCCCGACCAGCCGCACCGGGCCGAAAAAGCTGGCGGCAAAGCTGAAGTGCACCGCCGAGCCGCCGAGGACGCGGTCCCGCGTGGCAGTGGGAGTTTGGATGCTATCGAGCGCGACGGAACCGACGACCAACAGGGACATGCGTGAGCCTTTCTAGGACGAAAAACCAAAGTAGCAGTATCCGCCAAGGACCGCTCCATGCAAAGTCCGTATGTCTATGCCGCGCCGACTAGTTCGGCGGGATGCGTGTTTAGAAATTCGCGCACTTCAAGCTGCATCCTGTCAATTTCCGCCAGAAATCCGGATGCGGAAGCATGGTAGTTTTGTGGATTGGTTTCCTTGCGTCGCAATTCCGCAACTTGATTCTGAAACCAGGCAATGCGGTCCATTGTCGTTTTGAATTCGAGTTCGCTGGAAATCATGGTGCCTCCGGAATGATATCAATTATACCACGCTGTCCCCCTTCGCGGCGAACTTGCCAGTGGTCAATCATCGCCTGCTCTCCTCCAAACGCGACCGGCCGCCGGACCCAAAAAATGCTGGCACCGAATCGAGTTTCTGCTTCTCCATGCTGAAAGAGCAGCGCTGCGTCGCCGGACACCATGGAAAGGTCGAAAGTTTCGTCCATCAGGAGGATGATGTCGACATCCCTTGGAGAAGGTTTCGCAGTAACGAACGATCCGAAGACCACGAATCGAGCCAGATGTCCCGTCGACTGTGCCAGGCCGTGAATTCGTTCGAGACGACTGGCAATTACGGTTCGTTGAAAACTTCCCTTGCCAAAATGGTCAAGCGATTCGCGTAGTGTTAGGGGATAAACCCCCGCCGGCAGATCGCCATCTGAATTGAAGGGTGGTAATGACATTACGGACCACGTGCAGCATTGGAAAAAGTCGGCCAATTATCTAGGAAACGGGGAGCGTTTGCAACGAATCAATCGATATAATCAGATCTCAAGTTAGGCCAATCGCATTATCCGTGAACGTGCAAATGCTCGAGATCTCCCCCAGTCTCACCATCCCCGATGAAGACCTTCGTTTCTCCTTCTCCCGCAGTAGCGGGCCGGGGGGGCAGAACGTCAACAAGGTCAACAGCAAGGCGACGCTCCATTTCGCCTTCCGCAGGTCGACCAGCCTGCCGCCGGGGGTGCGAGACCGGTTCGCCCAGAAGTTCGCTTCGCGGCTGACGAATGAAGGGGAGGTGGTCATTACCAGCCAGGAGTCCCGCGACCAGCCGAAGAACATTGATTCCTGCCTGGAGAAGCTGCGGCAGATGCTTTTGGAAGTATTGCACCCGCCGAAAAAGCGGCGGCCGACGAAGCCGAGCAAGGGCTCTAAACGACGGCGGGTGGAGGCGAAAAAGCGTCGGTCGGCGGTAAAAGAAGGACGCCGAGGGGGTTTTCGAGAGGAGTGACCGGTTGTGGGGCAGGCTTCCAGCCTCCTCAGAAAAGTCGATTCCGGGCAGGCTGGAAGCCAACCCCACGTCGGCAGTATGATAAGGGCATCCCTTACCGCGGCTCTTTCCCGCTTGATCGACCATGACCGCTCCCCAATCCTCTCGTCGTTCGTCCTCCTCCCGCCGTTCCTTTCTGAAGGCCACAAGCGCCGCTGCTGCGATGGCGGCAGTGGGCCCCACAATCCTGGGTGCTCAAGACAAAGCAGGAACCAAGCCGCCGGTGCTAGGAGTGCCGGGTTTTGAATACACGCCGACGCACGGTTGGGGAGAGTTGCCCGCCCATATCGTTTGGGGAGAAACACATGGCGTGGCGATTGACGAAGCGGGACTGATTTACATCAAACATCGCAACCGTTCCGAAACCCCGATGGACGCGATTGCCGTCTTTGACCCGGCTGGCAAATTCGTCCGCTCTTTCGGCAAGGAGTATCATGGCGGCGGCCACGGCATCGACATTCGAAAGGACGGAAACGAAGAGTTTCTGTATCTCTGTGATGTTCTGCACGGCGTGGTGGTGAAGGCGAATCTCAAGGGGGAGCACGTCTGGGAGAAAAAAGGCCCGCCGCCGGAGCCAGCAGTTTACAAAGAAGATTCCAAATATTCGCCAACGAACGTCGCCTTCGCTGCCGACGGCGGCTTCTACATCGGCGACGGCTACGGCTCGCACTTCATCCACCAGTACGACAAAGACGCCAAATGGGTCCGGACTTGGGGAGGAGAAGGGTCGGAGCCAGGCAAGATGAAGACGCCGCACGGCCTCTGGCTCGACAACCGCCCTGGCCGCGAGCCAACGCTCGTCGTCGCCGATCGGGCCAACGCCCGGCTGCAGTACTTCACGCTCGACGGCAAGCACCTCAGCTTCAACACCGAGGTCAGCTTCCCCGCTCATTTCGACATCCGTGGCGAAGTGCTCCTTTGCCCCGACTTGCACGCCCGCGTCACGCTGTTTGACAAGGACAACAAGGTCATCACGCATCTAGGCTACGACGCCGAATGGACCAAGAAGGCCCTGGCTGAATTCAAGATGCGCGAACAGCCCGCCACCTGGGAAAACGGCCGCTTCGTCCACCCTCACGATGCCTGCTTCGACAAGGACGGCAACATCTTTGTGGTGGAGTGGGTGAAGACCGGGCGGGTGACGAAGTTGACGAAGATGGGGTAAGGTCTACTTCTTCTCTTCCGCCTTTGGCGCTTCCTTCTTCGTTTCCGGTTTCTTGGCCGCGGCTTTCTCTAGATTCCAAGCCACCAGCCATTTCTCCGCGCAGCGTTTGAGCCCAAATTCCTTGATTAGCCGTTCTTCCATATCGGCGAAGTGCCCGGCACCATAGAAGACGCCGATTTTCTTTTTGCCGGCTGCGAGTTCTTTCGTGAGGACTTCGAAGCATTTCTTGTTGCGCTGGGTAATGATGGTGGAGCCCTCTGGGCCGCCTAGGACATCGAGTTGACCGCCAGCGTCTTCCAGTTGCTCGGCCATGGCGATCTTAAGTTTGAGGTTGCGATCGCGGGAGAAAAGGGCCATTAAAATCGCCACGTCTCCTCCCCCTTCCTTGGGCTGCTGAGCCATGCCTTGCCCCATCATTTTGAGGAACATTTGCATAAAGCTCTCTCCCCGATCGGCCATGCTCTTGTTGAATTCTTCGGGGGACATGTCGGCATGTACAAAGTTCTTTTTCGTGTAGTCAATGCAGTCGAGTTGGTGTTCAAGTCCGAGCATCGATTTCATTCCGTCCTGCAGCAGGCCGACGGGATGAGCACCTCCACCCTTGGTGCGGGCCTCCTTGGTTATCACCGTCCCTGGAGGAGCAACAAGTTCGTAAAGCACCACTTCGTAACCGTCAAACAGCGTGTTGAGATCGTCGTAATACTGCTTTTCGCCCACATGCACGGCACCGATCAGGTCGACCATCACGCCGGGCTTGCTATCGTTTGCAGGCATATAGCTGCTCACCACCGTTTCCATGGCCAGCGGAGTCCCCTTGTCGTTCCTGCGAACCCGCATGAAACGATCCGCCATTTTGTCTTTGGCAGAATCCTTTTCGTTCTTATCCCCCTTCTTCTCCGCGACCGGTTTCTCAGGGGCTCTCGCAGGTTCGTCTCCGCAAGAAACTCCCTGGAGCAATGAGAAGACAAAAAGAAGGAGCAGTGCTAGCAGACGGAGCGACATGGCAATTCTCGCGGAAAAAATCGGTGGGCCAAGGCAATACTTCGCAAAAACACGCAAAGTTTCGCCAGCGCGAAAGTATACGCGGCCACAGTGGATACGTCCATCATTGGGGGCAATTCGGCCCTACAGCCGGAATTCACGGAATTACTTGCCTTTCTTACTCAACTTCCGCGCAAGGCACATCCGATACTATCGTCACATGCGGAAAAAGTGTTTCCGCCTGCCGTCCCCCCATGGACGTTCTGGTAACGAAGCGCAGCTGAAGGTGGAACCGAACCATGTCGCTGAAGAGCCCATTCGCGTGGATTGCCGCTTTGGTGGTAGCAATCTCAGTGGCTTCCGTGGCCCGCGCCCAAACGATGCCCGTCTCCCATGCTTCGCATGTGGGGGTGAACCCGTTTATCGAGCCGGACTATTTCCGGCCCGATTTTCAATTCTTCGCACCATCGCAGGTGGATCCCTACAGTGGGGGCGAAGCCCCGAATGTGGGTTTCTATGCGACGTACGACCGCTTGTACCTTAACGTCGCACGCCCGGACGCTCAAGGTTCGAATTCACCATCAGGGATAGCGGGGGACTTCACCTCGGGCTGGCGCTTTGACCTGGGATACATGACGCCCGAGCGCAGGGGCTGGGAACTATCTGCCTGGCATTTTGGCGGTCCCAACGTTTATTTTGCCACTGGTCAGGAGCGAATCAATCGTCGCAATGAAGACGACCCGTCGGACGGCTTGGACGATGGCGGCGGCGGCGGCGGCGGTGGCGGCGGCGGTGGTGCCACAACGGTTGTACTTCCCCAAGACCGTAACCCCCGCGTCTACAGCATTGCGGATTCGCTGAATGTCGCCAAGTTCTCCAGCTTTGAAATGAACAAGGTGTTCCGGCTTAAGGAACTCCATTACGGCGGCGTGTTTGAACCCCTCATCGGCCTCCGCTATATGCAATTTGTTGACTACGGTCGGGCTGATGCTTACCAACGCTACGATTCCGATGCGGACGATGATCCAGATCTCTCGGCTCCCAATACCTCGGGTCCCTGGGAAATCTATCAGACCAATCGGTCCGAATTTCAGAACAACATGCTTGGCGGCCAAATCGGTTTCCGGTACAGCAAACAAACGGGTCACTGGCTGTTGTCCACTGAATTCCGGGCCTTTGCCTTGCAAAACTGGCAATTCTTTAACGTCACTCAGCAGCAAATCTCCACTCTGTACGACGGTACCGACGCCGGTGCTGAAGTACTCCGGGAACTATCGACCAAGGCACTCTTCGATACCGATCGCTCCGAGTTTGTTTGGGGCGGCGAACTTCGCGCCGAAGCTGCCTACGAAGTAACTCGAGATATTAATCTCCGTGGCGGCTTTGTCTTGCTCGACATGGGCAAGGGAATTGGCCGCGGGCAGGATCCCAACAGCAACGCTCAGGACGTGTTGATGTGGGGCTGGACCGCCGGCGTCACGGTCAATCGCTAAAAAAACATGTTGGGGGGCACGGCCGCGGGACGGTCGTGCGGCAGAGACATCTGCCGCATGCTGTCCTGCGGCCGATGCATTTCTTGTCCGGTTAAAGTGAGTGCGGCAAGCACCACGAAGCCGTACCCGCAGGCGCGGAAAGCGAATAACAGTCAAGAGTTGTCGCCAGCCGCAGGAAGTTACGCCTTGGCAGTATGCAGCTTGCGGATCTCTTCCAATTCCACGCTCAGCCGATGCCGCAAGGGGCTTTCGGCACGCAACTCTTCGAGCAAAGCCTCGGCCTTGTCAAACGTATCCGGCGGAACTTCCTTGCCTTTGAACATGTTCCGAAAGCTGCGTTGGACTTCATTCTCGGTGAGCAAGGTGACCTCCCGCTGAGTGTCCCGCCAAGCCACACGGGGTGGAGCTTGATGCGGCAAAAAACCCATCCGGCAACTGTCGGATGGGGAGGGCGCTGGGCCCGTCTACTTCCTTTATTCTATTAACACTGGCGTTGCGTGCAATAGCGTTGCAACGCGACGGTAGACGCAAATGCTGCTCGCAAACGGGGCGAACTCTCCTTTATACTCACCGGATGCCAACCAATTTCATCCTGGGGACCGCCGGACACATCGATCACGGCAAAACTTCGCTGATTCGGGCTCTGACCGGCATCGATACCGACCGACTTCCGGAGGAAAAGCGACGCGGCATTACCATTGACCTGGGTTTTGCCAACCTAACGGTGGGAAAATACCGTCTGGGGGTTGTCGATGTTCCGGGGCATGAAAAATTCGTCCGCAACATGCTGGCGGGGGCGACAGGGATGGATCTGGCTCTGTTGGTGATTGCTGCGGATGACTCCATTAACCAGCAAACGCGAGAACATCTCGACATCCTGCGGATGCTCGATCTGAAGGCCGGCGTTATCGCCTTAACGAAATGTGATCTTGTGGAAGCCGACTGGCTCAACCTCGTTGAGCAGGAGATCCGCCAGTTCGTCGCTGGAACGCTTCTGGCGACCGCTACGATCGTGCGGACCAGCGTGATGACCGGGCAAGGGCTCGACGACCTGCGGCACGGCCTGGAATTGATCGCCGAGCAAGCCGAACTAGCGGCTGTGGCGGCGGAAGGTGCACCCTTCCGGATGGCGATTGATCGGACCTTCACCGTGGCGGGACATGGAACCGTGGTGACGGGAAGCATCACCAGTGGTGCAGCTCGTGTGGGAGATGAACTGGTGATTGAGCCTGGCGGAATGCCCGTCCGAATTCGCGGTTTGCAAAGCCACGACCAGGCTGCGGAAGAAGTGCGGCGGGGGCAGAGGGCAGCGATTAACCTGGCAGGCGTGCATCACGACGCCATCCACCGGGGGCAAGAACTGGCCGCGCCAGGGCACCTGTTGCCGAGCAAGCTTTTGACGGCATCGGTTACGCTCTTGTCGAGCGCCCCGGCGTTAAAGAACCGCACTCGCCTGCGCGTCCATCTGGGAACTGCGGAAATCCTGGCCACGATGGTGCTGCTGGGCACGGAACGACTGAAGCCTGGAGAATCGGGACTGGTGCAGCTCTATCTGGCAGAGCCTGCCGTCACCACCTGGAATCAGCCGCTCGTCCTGCGCAGCGAATCGCCGGTGGCGACCATCGGCGGTGGGCGGGTGCTGGAGCCTAATGCCCAGCGGCTGCGGCGGCCGGATGAAGAGACGCTGGCACAAGTCCGCTTGCTTCGATCCAGCTTGCCCACAGAGCGAGCGGCGGCTTCGTTGTATTTAGCGGGAACGAAAGATTGGCGAGAAACCGACTTGCCGCGAATTGCAGGGGTATCGGAAAGCGGCAAGATGCGCGAGGAGTTGCTGGCGAAGGGCCAGTTGGTTGAAATTCCCGTCGCTCCGACCAGACGAGCATCCTTCCACCAGCAGGTCTTGGAGCAACTGGCCAAGCGGGTCGCCGCCGCACTGCTGGTACTGCACAAAAAGAATCCGCTGAAAATGCAATTCCCGCGAGAGTTGGTTGCCCACGGCTTTTCTTACCTGGAGCCGGCGGTTTTCTCGGCCGTCTTAGAGCGAATGGCCAAGTCCGGCGAGATTCGCCTCGCGCCGCAAGGCATCGCACTCGCCGGCCAAGGGCCCAAACTTTCTCGCAACGAACAGGCCCTGCTGCAACAAATGCTGGAATGGTTCCAAGCCGCCGGAATTCAGTCACCGACCGTGGCAGAATGTCAAAGCAAGGCGGCGAAGAACCAGGCATCTGTCCCGCAGTTACTTGCATTAGCTGCCGGGGATGGGCAGCTTGTGGAAATCGCCCCCGGTTACTATCTCCACCACGAAGTCGAAGCCGCCGCCCGCAACTTGGTCGCCTCCCATGCCAAGATGCAGACCAGTGGTCTGACCCTGAGCGAAATCCGCGAGCTACTTTCCACCAGCAGAAAGTACGCAGTGCCCCTCTGCGAGTATTGGGACAAAGTACAGTTCACAAAGCGAAGCGGCGATTTGCGACTGCTTGCATAGCCCCCGCGACCACGCGGGGAATGCGCCGCGTGGTCGCGGCGGCTAAGCTCGTTCAATCAGCCGCTCGCCGATGACCCGCAAGATCCCGCGTGCCACCTCTTCCTTGTTTCCTTCAAACGCCGCAATGACATTCCCGGTCGCGTCCAGCATCTCCACCTGGTTATCGAGCGAGTCCATGGCTGCCGGACCATTCAAGACAATCAGGTCACAGCTCTTCTTCTCCAGTTTGACGAGCGCCCGGAACCGCTGATCATCGGTCTCCAGCGCAAAGCCGACCAGCCATTGGCCCGGCTTTTTGGTCGCTCCCAGCGAAGCCATCACGTCGGGTGTTTCAATCAAGTGCAGCTCCAGCGGCTGGCCGGTTTTGGCGATTTTCTTGCTCTCGACCTGAACCGGCCGATAGTCGCACGGTGCGGCAGCGCCGATGACACCGTCGCAATGGGGAAACTCTCGCTGGCAGGTTTCCAACAACTCTTCCGTGGAGACCACCGGCAGAACTTTGGCTTGCGGCGGGTACTCTACAATCACCGGCCCACTCACGACGATCACCTCATGCCCTGCCGCCAATGCGGCTTCCGCCAGGGCTCGCCCCATGCGGCCGCTGGAGGCGTTCGTTAAATAGCGAACCGGGTCCAGATACTGGCGAGTGGGACCGGAGGTGATGAGGATGCGAGCCATTGGGAGGAGGAAGTCAGATTTTGAAAAAACTAAATCTCAAATCTCAAACAATTTTGAATTTGGAAAATGGAATATTGAATCGAAACGGCCCTAGTTGCTCGGGACAATTCTACTTTCCCATTTGTTTTCATTCCCATTTGTTTGAGATTTGAGATTTGGAATTTATTGAGGTAGCTGACCGGCTAGTTCGCGTTGTAAACCACTTCTCCCGAATTCACCGTCATCCGAATCTTGAGCGGAGATGTGCTATCTTCGGGCAAATCAAACAGCACTAGATTCGCCGTTTCGCCCACTTCCAGCCCTCGGTCACTCTCCCCAATCAATCGCAGTGGCGATGTACTGGCCATCTCGACCGCAGTCTGCAAACTGACACCGGCAAAGCGAATGACATTCGCCACGCAAACATGAATCGGCTGCGAAGCTCCCGCCAAAATGTCTCGCTGACCCGCCAGAACCAGCTTGCCACTTTCCAGGACTTCCAAGTCCCCCAGCCCTGTCGAGTATCGCCCCGGCGGCATTCCGGCGAGGCCCGTGATATCGCTGACCAGCACGCATCGCGCCGACGTCTTGGCCCGCACCATCGACTTCACCACGGCGGGCGGCAGATGGTGGCCATCGGTTATCAGGCTGGCGGTCAGGCAATCCTCCGCGAGTTGATCCCAAATGTAATTCGGATGCCGTTTGATTTGCGGATGGGCTCCGTTCCCCAGATGCGTACTCATCCTCGCCCCGGCAGCAACCGCGGCCTTGATTTGCTCGCTAGTCGCTTTTGTATGCCCAATCGCGACAAGCACGCCGCTGGCCACCACTTTCTTAATGAGCTCCGCCGAGCCTTCGTATTCCGGCGAAAGCGTCAGCAGCTTGATCTTTCCCCTCGCTGCCTGCTGAATGCGGCTGAATTCGGTCCAGTCCGGAGGACGGACGTGCTGCCGGGGATGGGCACCGCGGGGGCCGTCCTCGGATGCGATATACGGCCCTTCCATGTGAATGCCGGCCAGCCTCGCCGCGACCTCCGGCAGTTCGTCGATGGCCTGGGCAATCGTGGCGAAGGAGTGGCAAAAAACTTCGTAGCTGTCGGTCGTGCAAGTTGCCAGGTATCGCGTAACCCCGAATGAATCCTGAGACAAGGCCGCCTTGCGCACCTGCTCGGCCGTCAATTTGGAGTCGTTGAACTCCACCCCCTGATAGCCGTTGATTTGCAGATCGCAAAAGCCCGGGGCAACATACGGCAGCCCAGTCGATTCCGCCGCTGGCGTAATCCGCGTGATTCGCCCCTTCTCAATTTGTATCCGCACGGCCCGTTCCGAATCGTACCGCCGGCCAACCAGTTCCAACATTCGGGTTTCCTCTTCTATAGTCGCCTTTCGCTCCGCGAAAGTGCGAGACTTTCGCGGAGCGAAAGGCGACTTTCTAGTTCGCGTTGCACCCTTCGCAGCCGAGGCGTATTCTACAGTTTGTCACGCTGGTTTGCATTGTGCCGGAATCGCCCTCCAGACGGTGTTTTATGTTGTTTCAGAATGTCTCCCTGCTTTACATCGTCCTTCCGTCAGCCATCATTCTGACGATTGCCTATTTCACCTACGGGCGACTCCTGTCCCGCTTGTTTCAGCTCCATCCGGACCGCCCCACCCCAGCCGTCCAGCAAAAGGACGGACTGGATTTCGATCCGATTGCCCCTTCGTCACTCGTCCCCCAACATTTCTCTGCCATTGCCGCGGCCGGCCCGATTGTCGGCCCTATCCTCGCTGGCCTGACGTTCGGCTGGCTCCCCGCACTGATTTGGATTCTGGTCGGCTCGATTTTCATCGGCGGCGTCCACGATTTCGCCGCCCTGGTCGCCTCCATCCGGCACAAAGCCCGATCGATCGCCGAAGTGGTCCGAGACCACATGAGCAAGCAGTCTTATTTGCTATTTTTGGCGTTCATCTGGATTGCCCTCATCTACATCATCGTCGCCTTTACCGACGTCACCGCTTCTACATTCCTCGGCCAGCCGACCGATGAAAACGGCAATGTCGGCGGAGGAGCGATTGCCTCGGCGTCGGTGGTGTATTTGCTGTTGACGATTGCGATGGGGATGTGCGTCAGGTATCTAAAGATGCCCCTGGGGGTTGCAACGATCGTTTTTTCCATCCTGGTCATCGGAGCCATTATTGCCGGACCTTACATGCAGTTCGACGTTGCGGAGATGATTTATCGGCCTGCTGCAGGAACGCCGCAAAACGTCTATGACGCCGCCAAAGCCAACGATGCTGCCGCCATTTCAACCATCGCAACTGCCCGCAAGGGTTGGGACGTGGTCCTGCTCATCTACTGTCTGTTGGCAGGTGTCGCCCCCGTCTGGATGATTTTGCAGCCGCGCGGCCAACTGGGCGGCTACTTTCTGTATGCCGCGCTGGGTGCCGGGGCGCTGGGGTTAATCCTCGGCGGAGCTGTCATTCAGTATCCGGCCTATCGCGGCCTTGAAGTGACCAAAATGGTTAACGGCAAGGAAACAATTCTTCCGCTGTTTCCGCTCTTGTTTATCATGATCGCCTGCGGCGCGTGCTCCGGCTTTCATTCGCTGATCGCGTCGGGAACCACTTCCAAGCAGCTTCGCAAGGAAACCGATGCGAAAGTGGTCGGCTATGGCTCGATGCTGCTGGAGGCGATGGTCGCCATCGTTTCCCTCTGCTGCGTGATGATGTTCGTGCAAGGCTCTCCAGAACTCGATCCCAACAAGCCGAATATGGTGTATGCCCAGGGGATTTCAAGATTTCTCGGCGTCGTCAGCATTCCCAAGGGAATCGGGATGTCATTCGCCCTGATGGCATTTGCCACGTTTGTTTACGACACGCTGGATGTCTGCACCCGTTTGGGTCGCTTCATCATTCAGGAACTCACCGGCCTGCATAACAATCTCGGCCGATTCCTAGGGACCGGCCTCACGGCGGGAATTCCCATTTATTTCCTCCTCATCCATCCGGCAGTAGCAATCGAGGCCGCTACCGGCAAGGCGATTCCCTCCACTCCCGTTTACATGATCTTTTGGAATCTTTTCGGTGCCAGCAATCAACTCCTCGCCGCCCTGACGCTGCTCGGCATCACCGTCTGGCTCTGGAAAACCCGCCGCGTTTGGTGGGTCTGGGTAGTCACCGGAATTCCCACCGTCTGGATGTACCTCATGAGCACCTGGGCGCTTGCCAGCATGACGTATCCCAAATTCTTCAAAGACGGTAGCTTCGTCCTTCCCTTCGATGCCGTTGCCTGGGCCGGCGTCGTGCTGATCGCTCTGGCCCTCTTGATGCTCATCGAAGCGATCAGGGTCATCACCTCTCTGGGTGGTCCTCCGCGGCCCCTGGCGGAGCCGCTCGTAGTCGAGTCAGCCTGAGAACGACATTGACACGGCATTTGCCTTCGTGCTATCAAATTCAACGCACGAGTGCCTTTGCCGAAATCCCTCTCTTGTGCTGGCTCACACCAGACAGTGCCAACGCATACGCCTTCATCGAAAGCTCTCTCGATGCAGAAGCTCACCGTCATCATTCCCTGCAAGGACGAGCGTCTTAACATCCGCCCTTGCATCGAATCGGCATGGCTGGTGGCGGATGAAGTTCTGGTTGCTGACTCGGGGTCTACCGACGGAACGCTCGCTATCGTTCAGGAACTCGGCGGCTGCCGGGTGATTGAGCGGGAGTATGTTCATTCGGGAGACTTCAAAAACTGGGCCATTCCGCAAGCGACACACTCCTGGGTATTGATACTCGACGCAGATGAGAGAATTACAGAGGAACTAGCAGCGGAGATCAAAGGTCACCTTGCTAGCGGTCCCACGCTCGATGGTTACTGGGTGCCGCGTCTGAATTACTTTCTGGGGCATCCCATCCGTTACAGCGGATGGCAAAGGGACAGGCTGATGCGGTTCTTTCACCGCGATCGGGGACGTTATGTAGGGGACACGGACCACGCCGAGGTCGCCATCGACACAGGCAGAGTTGGCAAGCTCAAATCCAAGTTGACTCATTACACGTATTGGACTTACGACCAGTATTTCCGCAAATTCGAGCGCTATACCAAGTGGCAAGCGAAAGTCTGGCACGAGCAGGGGCGTCGGCCCAGCATTCTAAAATTGCTCGCCACGGGGCCGCTCCGATTTCTGAGAGGATATTTCATCCAGTTGGGGTTCCTCGATGGCCTGGCCGGACTACAACTCTGCGTGCTACACGGCTTTTACTCATACATGAAACAGGCCCGACTGTGGGAACTCCATTACGGTATTGCCCAGCCTGTGCCGGAAGACTTGAGTCAGCGGGAAACGGCGGGAATCGAACTGCATGCCGCCCTTCACAACCGGTCTGTGCAGGTCCGCCGAGTTGCCTGATAGCGTCGGGTGGCCAAGTCCGAATCGAGTGGGGAAAGAGCACTCCCGAGACATCCTTGGAATCAGGCAGACTTGCGAAGAGCTTCTGGGGGAGATGGCTTTGCTAGCGTCTGATCAGTTCTGGCGCTACTTTCTGGCTTCGTCGCCCTGGCTTCGGCCAGTTCCGTAACCTGCATTAGCCGCTCTTCCAGATGCAATCGCCAATGTTCCAGTCCAGGACGATCCAGGTCCTTAGGGACGTGAATGGGCTCGCTCAAGACTCCGTAGATTGTGCTCCCGGGGACTGGCAGGGCAAATCGGTCCCAACTCCGAGCCCGCCAGGCACGTGCGAATCCGATTCCAGTCAGCACTACGGGAATCCCCGTCGTTGAGGCGACCCACACCACTCCCAGCTGAAGGGTTCTACGCGGCCCCTTGGGACCGTCGGGGGTAATCCCCAAATGAGTAACATTGGATTGACCTGCTCGCATCATGCTTTGCAGGGCCGCGCAGCCACCACGTGTGGTGGAGCCGCGAACCACGCCAAAGCCTAGCCACTGGCAGATTTGGGCAATCATTTCGCCGTCCGCATGCTGACTGATGAGCATGCGAATCTTCGTCCGGGTTGTGAGGGGAGCCAATAACCCCTCATGCCAGAAGGCATACACGAATTGTTCGGTCGCCGGATCAACGGGATGTTGGCGACCATCCAAACTCGTAACTCGAATCCGAAACGTGCTGATCCAGCACCAAATCACAAACGCGGCAACGGCGGCGATACATCGAATTAGAAATGGACTGCGCAACTTCATGCGCGAAATTCTGGCAACTATTCGCCTGCAGTGCAATTGCAGTTTGCTGCCAGGCAGCTATGAGGAACCCTTTCCATTCCTGAGGTTAAACCAGGGCCGCTACCTCCTCAGACGCTGGTTCATGCGAGTGAGCGGAACAAACCCGGTTGCAATGCAGGTCTGTGGCAAGTGCAGCATCCAGCACTTCCGCCGGCGGAAGGTGGAGATAGACGTCGTCTCCCTCGACCTTCACGCCAAAGACGTGCAAGGAGTAGTTCTCGCCGGTCAGACATGTGCCGTCTTCGAGCGAGAAAGTCTTCTTATGGAGCGGGCAGGCAACTTTGGGAGTGCCGGCCTGATCACCGAGAATGCCCCGAGAAAGGACGAACGACTGCTTGTGCGGGCACATATTCTGCGTGGCATACCACTCGCCGCGGCTGGAAAATCGGAAGACAGCGATCTGACTCTGGCCGTATTTGATGGTGGAGCCGCCGTCGTGGGGAAAGTCGCTCACACTGCCGACGCGGACCCAGGCACGCGACTCGTTGTCTTCGTCCTGATTCCCGTCCTGGGGGACGGGGCTAAGCTCGGCCGTCAGGATCTGAGGTAATTCCGTCCCCTCCTTGCGCCAATCGGCTGGGCGGCGCTGCCCCCGCTCATGAACGAATTCAATCACGGACTCCGTGTCCTCGGTGTTCATGAACTGCTTGAACCACTTGCGGCGCCCTGGGTCCGTCACGACTTCCGTCCACTCGCACTTGTAGGTATCCACCAGAAATTGCATCTGCCGCTCCAGTTCGCCGGCGATGCCAAGCTTGTCGTGGATGATGACGTCGCGGAGATAAGCCATGCCGCCTTCCAGGTTTTCCAGCCACACGCTTGTCCGTGTCAGCCGGTCGGCAGTTTGGATGTAGAGCATCAGGAAGCGGTCGATATATTTGAGGGCGGTTTCCTCATCGAGGTCCGCGGCCAGCAAGTCGGCATGGCGGGGTTTAGAACCGCCATTGCCGCAGACGTAGAGGTTGTAACCATTCTCCGTGGCAATCAGACCGAAATCCTTGCACTGGGCTTCCGCACATTCGCGAATGCAGCCGGATACCGCAGCTTTGATTTTGTGCGGAGCGCGAATGCCCTTGTAGCGATTTTCGACCCGGATGGCGAAGCCGACGCTGTCTTGCACGCCGTAACGACACCAGGTGGAGCCGACGCAACTTTTGACGGTGCGCAGGGCCTTGCCATAGGCGTGGCCGCTTTCAAAGCCGGCAGAGATGAGTTCTTCCCAGATATCCGGCAGGTCTTGCACTTGGGCACCGAATAGATCCACGCGCTGTCCGCCAGTGATCTTGCTGTAGAGCTTGTATTTCTTGGCAACCTTGCCGAGCACAATCAGCTTGTCCGGTGTGATCTCGCCCCCCGGAACGCGAGGCACCACCGAGTACGAGCCGTCCCGCTGAATGTTGGCCAGGAAGCGGTCGTTGGTGTCTTGCAGTGTGGCATGGTTGAGGATGTTGTCGTTCCAGAGGCTGGCGAGAATGGAGGCGACTGCGGGTTTGCAGATTTCGCATCCCTGGCCTGCCCCGTGCCCAGCAATCAGCTCTTCGAACGTTTTGTGCTGTTTGATTTTGACGATGTGAAACAGCTCCTGGCGCGTGAACGGAAAATGCTCGCACAAATGCTTGTTCACGGTCTTGCCGGCGGCTTCTAATTCCCGGTGGAGGATGGAAGTCACCAGCGGCACACACCCCCCGCAGCCGGTGCCGGCTTTGGTGCAGGTCTTGACTTCACCCAAGGTAAGCAGGTTTTGCTCTTTAATGGCGCTGCAAAGAGATCCCTTGGTGACGTTGTTGCAGGAACAGATCTGGCAGTCGTCATCCATCGCATCGCCCCCGGCTGCACCGTCCTTTTTGCCGACAACCAACTCGCCGGGGGGCATGGAGAGCGGCTTGCCGCTTTTGGCGAGGGAGGCCAAAAGGGTGTAATCATCTGCTTCCCCCACGAGCACGCCGCCGAGCAGTTTCGTCCCGTCCGGGCTGAAAAGGAGCTTTTTGTAAACTCCTCCGAAGGGATCGTCGTAGACCAGTGGGCGGGCTCGCTCGGGAGGTGCTTCGTAGTCCCCAAAGCTGGCAACATCCACGCCCATGAGCTTGAGCTTGGTGGAAAGATCGGCTCCGCTGAATTTCTTATCGCCGCCGCAAAGATTGGCGGCAACGACGTCGGCCATTTCATAGCCCGGTGCAACAAGTCCATAAACCATTGTCCGGTGCAGGGCGACTTCGCCGATGGCATAGATCCGCTCATCGCTGGTCTGCAGTAAGTCGTTTACCGACACGCCGCCTCGCTCTCCCACCTTGATCCCACTGTTGCGGGCCAATTCATCACGAGGGCGAATACCGGCGGAAACGATGATCATGCCGACGTTGAGTTCCGAACCGTCCGTAAAGACCATTTTCTCCACGGCTCCTTCACCGAGAATCTCTTTGGTCGCTTTCTGCAGATGTACCTTCACTCCCAGCGATTGAATCTTTTGCACCAGGAGCCGTGAACCGGGGTCGTCTACCTGTCGCGGCATGAGCCGCGAGGCGAATTCAATGACATGGGTTTCCAGCCCCAGATCGTAAGCAGCCTTGGCGGCCTCCAGGCCGAGGAGTCCGCCACCAATGACCGCGGCGGTTTTGATATCTTTGGCATGCGCGATGATGCGTTCCAGGTCGTCGATCGTGCGGTAGAGAAAGACGCCAGGTTTGTCGATGCCCGGAACCGGCGGCACGAAGGGAAACGAGCCGGTGGCGAGAACAATGTGGTCGTATTTGATCTTTAGGCCGCGGTCGGAAGTGACGACGCGGCGTTCACGGTCGATGGTCGCGGCTCGGTCACCGATGTGCAGTTCGATTCCCTGTTCGCGATACCAGTCGAGATTCGCCAGCATCAGCTTTTGGGTGCTGCGATTGGCGAAGAAGGAGGTAAGCCCGACCCGGTCGTACGCGGCACGCGGCTCTTCACAAAAGGTGACGATGCGATAGCGGCTGGCTGCGTCATATTGAATCAGTTTCTCGCAGAAGCGATGCCCGACCATCCCGTGGCCGATGACGACGATGGTTTCTTTTTCGAATCCAGATTGGGCTATCATTTCGTTTTCTCCATCATTCTGATTTCAAGACCCTCACCCCTCCCAAAGGGAGAGGGAGTTAGTGCTGCCGCTTTGACGGCGAAAGGTCGGCGACTTCCGCTCGCCGGACATTCACCGCGCAGTTCTTATAGGAAGGTTGGCGGGAGTAGGGGTCAAAATGGGCCAGCGTGAGCTGGTTGGTGGCTTCGTAATGCATGGGGAGGAATACCTGCCCCCGCTGCACGGTCGGCGTGACGAATGCTTTGGCGACGAGATGACCGCGCTGCGATTCGACGACAACTCGCTGGCTGGAAGTAATCCGTAACTTGCGGGCGTCCTCGGGATTCAACTCGACATAAATCTCCGCGGGATAGAGCTGCCGGAGAACGGCGGATTTTGCGGTTCGGGTTTGCGTGTGCCACTGCGAGGCAGTGCCGCGACCGGTGAGCAGCAGGAAGGGATACTTTTCATTGGGGGGCTCGGGCATTTCCGCCGGCATTTCAAACAAGAACTTGGCTTTGCCATCGTCGTGATAGAAGCGCCCGTCCCCAAACAGCCGCCGCTGGGTCGCGTCATCGCGATGCCCGGTTTCGGGATAAGGCCACTGCATGCCGCCGCGGCTGTCGAGCATGCGATAGTCTTGAATGCCGGTAATATCACAGGGCTGGCCGCGAGATAATTCCTTGAGAATCTGAAAGACCTGCTCTGGGCTGGTCCAGCGGGAAAACAATTCGCCGCATCCCCAGTAGTCAGCAATCAGCCGGAAGATGTGAAAATCGGCGAGAGCTTGCCCAGGGGCTGCAACGACCTTTTTGAGGACGCCAATCCGCCGCTCCGAATTGATGAAGGTTCCTTCCTTCTCTCCCCAGGCCGCTGCTGGCAGCACCATGTGTGCGAGCTCTGCCGACTCGGTGGTGTGGTACATATCCTGCACCACCAAAAAATCAAGCCGGCTGAGGATATCTCGAACGGCGTGCTGGTTGATCCAGGAATGGGCCGTGTTGGTGGCAATAATCCACAGTCCCTTAATCTTGCCAGCGAGAATTCCCTCAATGATGCGGTCGTAACTCCAACTCGCCTGGTCGGGAATGCGCTTCTGGTCAATCCCAAGGATGTCGGCAACCTTCTGCCGATGCACGGGATTTTCAAACGCATGCCCGCCGAGCAGACCCGTGGTATTGCTGAAGAGCCGCGATCCCATTGCGTTGCACTGACCCGTGATGGAATTGGCCCCGGTTCCCGGCCGGCCGATATTTCCGGTCATCAGTGCCAAATTGATGATGGCCTGCGCGGTGCGGACCCCTTCGTAACTCTGGTTGACTCCCATGGTCCACCAGAACGAAACTCGCTTTCCTTCATGGATCAGGCGAGCGGTCCTTTCCAGAGTTGCCACGTCGAGCCCACTGGCGGCAGAGACAACTTCTGGCGGGAATTGTTGCACGTGCTCGGCAAAGGAATCGAAACCCGTCGTGTGGGCTTCGAGAAAGCGGTGGTCAATCCAACCTTCGCGAATCAGGATGTGGGCCAGGCCATAGAGCAAAGCCAAATCCGATTTCGGCGCGAGCGGCAGATGAAGCGTGGCCGCCATCGCGGTTTCCGTCGTCCGCGGATCGACGACGATGATTTGCGGCTCGTGAGGATTACGGCAGATGCGCTGCCACATGATGGGATGGGCGATGCAGAGATTCGACCCGATCAAAACGATCACATCGGACTCTTCAAAATCCTGGTATGTGTAAGGCGGCGCGTCGAATCCGAACGATTGTTTGTAGGCAACGACCGACGTGGCCATGCACTGCCGCGTATTGCCGTCGCCATGGAGCATTCCCATACCGAACTTGGCAAGGCTACCCAGGAAGGCCATCTCTTCCGTCGGAATCTGCCCCGTACTGATAAACGCGATGGAATGAGGACCGTGCTGAGCCTGAATGGCTTTCATCCGTTCGCAGAATGTCTTCAGAGCGTTATCCCAGGGAATGGGACGCAGCGTGCCACCGGCATCGCGAAGCAATGGCCTCGTAGCGCGGTCGGCAGATTTGAGGACGGTCAGCGCTTCCCAGCCTTTGGGGCAGGCCATGCCGAGATTCACCGGGTAATCGGTCGTTGGCGTCAAATTGACCGCGACGCCATCTCGCAAATGAATATTGAGTCCGCAGCCGGTGGAGCAAAAGCCGCAAACCATCGTCGTGGTGGCATCGGGCTCTTTACCCGCGGGCACTTTTCCCAGTCCAAAGCTACCTGGGCGCAACAACAGGTCGCGCGTCAATGGACCCGTCGGCTGGTAGAGGAGATCCGCAAGGACCGAGCGTTTTGATTCCGTGGCGGTGCTCATGCGGCGGGACTTCCTGGCATCTTGGGAGCAATGACGGCGCTGAAGAACAGGTAACGCTCGAAGACTTCGCCGAGGAAGGAAACCGCCAGAGCCAGAACTACCGCGACCGTGATGAACTCCGTTGACAGTGGCCGATCAGGGTTGATGAGGGGAGCCAGGAACAGACTCCCCGGTAGGGCCACTCCTCCGACGATGCCGAAGAAAAACCGTTGCGCCGTCCAACGGGCCAACTCGCCGGTCGAGAGCATCGCCGTCCTCTTGAGCGGCGTGAGACGTCGGCTGAGAAGGTGGGCAAAAATGGAGGCTTCAAACAGCAATTTCAGCCCGGCGACCAGTGCCAGCCACCCACACAAATTGGTGCCATAGTCGTCCATGATTTGCCGCACGGTCAAAGCCTCGGTGCAGGCGGCGGAAATGAAGGCGATCAATAGCGACGTCGGAATTCCCAGCAGCGCCCCGGTCAGTAAGAAACGAATTCCAGTTCGCAACCAGTGCCAAAGTGGTCGGCGGGTGCTGTCATAGACCATGACCGAGCAGCCCACCCCTGCCAGGCCAGTCGCAACGACTCCCCAGCCCAGCAAATCATTGGTGACGCGAGATACGTTCAGGCCCCAACCCGAGAGCCACGGCAGGGCGGCATAGAGCGAGGCGAGGCCAGCGAAAGCCCCAAAGCAGACGATTTCACGACTGAGCCAGGAGGTGAGCAGGCCAATGAAGGCTCGAAATGCAAATAGAGGGCGTCCGAGATGAAAGAGCGAGGCCCCCATGCCGAGCATGCCCAGGGCGAAAGCGGCAACCAGGTGGACAGCGCGGGTCTGTTCCAAAGTCACTTGGCCGTTGAGTTCCAAGACTTTGTCCAGCAATTGCTCCACGACAAACGCGCCAACCGACATTTGCGTCAGCACCAGCATCAACACCAGCGGCCAGTGGGCGTGCTGCGGGGACGCGGAATAATAATCCGCCGGCAACAAGTTGCGCGGCAAGGGCCGGCTGGTCTTGAATGTCGTCGTCGGCAGCGTGTAACTGGGCGCGGCTGCACCGGGAAGAAATTGATTCGCCTCGCTCTCTTCGATAATCGCCTGTTTGCTGACGAGCGTGATGCGAATCGCACTGTTGGGGCAAGACTGTACGCAAGCTGGGGCTTCCCCCACGGCGAGGCGGTCCTGGCACATGTCGCACTTGCGGACAATTCCTTTGGAAGGGCTGTACTTGGGAACGTCGTAAGGGCATTTCAAAATGCAGTATTGACAGCCAATACACTGATCGTCGAGATGCTTGACGATTCCCGTATCCGGGTCTTTGACATAGGCATTCACCGGACAGCCATGAAGACAGGCGGGTTCCAGGCAATGATGGCACGCGCTCGTCACATGCTGCATCATCGGCAGCTGCCCAGAGCCGCCAGTCAGCAGCCCAACGCTCCGCCAAGTTTCGTTTTCTTCGAGGCCATTCAGGTTGTGGCAGGCTACCACGCACGACTTGCAACCCGAACAGGCATCGAGATCAACTTCGAATGCATACTGTTCTCCGGGCCGCGGAGCGGTCAGCGGAATCAGGTTGCGATAGTATTTGGATTGCGACGGCGGCGAATCACATTCATGCTGCCGGGCGAATTGCTCGACAGCCGTCAGTTGCTGCTGGTCCTGAAGAAGTTGCTCCAGCAGTGTCAGTCCCGAACGAGCGGGTGTGGGAGGCTCCAGGACAAGGGCGGACATTAGAGAGCGAATCGATTTCTGTTCGGGGAAAGGTCCCAACAGCGGCAGCCTGTGCGACAAGCGTCATTCACAGGGAATGACCGCGAACAACCAATTGGCAAGTCCTATGCCGCTTGGCCGGCGGCGAACTTGCGCTTCGCGAAAGCGAGCCCGTTATCTGGGCATAATCCTCGCCCAGAAGATATTCAGCGGACGTTTCCGCAACTCGTGTCGAAGCAAACCTTGCACCCTTTTTAAGCAACTGCCGCTGCATTCGCTGGCAGGACGATGCCGCGGCTAAGGACAAACTCGCGGCTTTCATGCAATTCCATGCTGGCATTCGATTTGCGAATGGAGTGGGAGCGAAAATTCCTTACGGCACGATCACAGGGCTGGAGACCATGAGCATCCCTGAGGCGGGATGGTGCTGGAAATCTGGAATTCTCTCGCCGCTTTGTCATTACCCGCCTCGTAACAGGAATTCTCTCCGTTGTCTGACTCCACCACGCTGCCATCGAGCAGCGCCCGCCAACGCGTACTCTGGCTCTCCACAACTTCTTTCACGCTGATGTTCAACGTCTGGCTCATGCTGGGCGTGCTCGGTATACCGATTCGCAAGGCCTTTGAACTGAGCGACTCCCAACTGGAGTGGCTGATTGCTGTCGCGATTCTTTCCGGCGCTCTGTTGCGGCTCAATTTTGGAATTTGGGCTGACCGGTTTGGGGGACGGAATGTAACGGTGTTCTTGCTCCTCTTCGCCGCGATTCCGACATACCTCTTCAGTCAGGCTACCTCTTACACGGAATTGCTGATTTGTGCTGCCCTGTTTGGCTTAACGGGCAATTCGTTTACTGCGGGGATTGCCTGGAATTCCGCCTGGTTTCCGCCGGAATCCAAAGGGACCGCCCTGGGGATTTTTGGCGCGGGTAACGTCGGTGCATCTGGCACAAAGCTGCTCGTTCTCTTCGTGCCCTCCATACTCACGCTGGTGCCTGCCGCGGGATTTCTTTGGGGCTGGATTCCTGGCGGCTGGCGGGTCATTCCCGCGGCCTATGCGATCCTGCTCGTGATCATGGCCGCTGTAATCATGTTGGTGGCTCCAAAAAACGATCCACGCCCGGCCCAAGGACGTTCGATGCTGGAACTTCTCACACCGCTCAAGCACCTGCGAGTCTGGAGGTTCAGTCTCTACTACGTCGTCGTGTTCGGGGCATATGTCGCGCTCTCGGGCTGGCTTCCCAAGTTTTACATTGATACCTTCAAGCTGCCGCTTCACACCGCCGCACTTTACACGGCAACTTTCATTTTTCCCGCCAGCTTGCTGCGGCCGCTGGGTGGTTATCTGTCCGACAAATTCGGTCCGCGGATCGTGACCTACTCCGTGTTCGCGGTCATGACCGTCATGCTGGCCATCCTCACCATTCCCCCTGGCGAATACTTGGGCATTTCTTACCAGCCTTCCGCGGGCTTGATCGCCTTCCTGATTTTCATCGTCGGCTGCGGTATGGGAATCGGCAAAGCATCCGTCTACAAGTACGTCCCCAACTACTTCCCCAAAGATGTCGGAGCCGTCGGTGGGCTGGTGGGGCTGCTCGGAGGCCTCGGCGGCTTCTTTCTGCCGCCGCTGTTTGGAGTTCTCGGTCGCTGGGCCGGCGCGCCGCAGATGGCATTTCTGGCTCTGCTCGCACTCACCGCGGGAAGCCTGGCTTGGCTCCACGTGGCCGTTCTGCAGATACGGAGAGAATCGACCCCAGAAGGTACCCCGCAGCCCCTCCCCAATCCGGCGCTGGCAGGAATCTTGAACGCCGACAGTCCCACGTAACTCTTGGCAAACGAAGTTCTAAGGCCCAGACTCGTAATACGGCTGGGCGGCCGGAGTCTCGCAGCCGGCAAGGACATCCCGTTCCATCTGCCCGACGATTTGCACGGCCAGTCGCTGCAAGGCCTCCTGCTGAGCCGTCGTGAGAGACTGCCCCCCTTCGGGGACAAAATTGGCTTGTTGGCTGATGTTCATGAGCAACGGGGCGAACGGGATGCGGCCTCCCCCTGCAATTAGATCGCCGCGGCGATCAGACCAACTCATCTGCACGAAGAAGTCGGTCTCATAGTCGCGCACATCGTCGTTGCGAGTCTCGGAGAGGACTCGCTTGCTTTCCGAGGCAATGCGCACCGCCAACACGCTATCCGCGGATGCGGCATCCACCACCTTGTACGGAGTTTTGAGTTCGATCTCCTTCACAATCATTTCCGTCAATCGCTCTCCCAGATTGCGGCGAAAACTATCCGTTTGAACCATCGGCACATGCACCGTCGCAATATCCGGACGATAAAGCGAGCGATTGCCCACCTGCCAGCCGGCACAGCCGGAAAGGAGCAAAAGGGACAGAGCCGAGGGGAGGAGGGAGGAGGCAGTCGGCAGTCGGCAGTGGGAATTGGATGCAGCCATGAAGTTTTGGGGATGCTGAAAGCCTGCTCCACGGACTGCCTACCGCTGTATATTCTGCTCGCCGGAAGCGGTCCGGGCGGCAGCATCGCCATCGTCGCCGGGGGTTTTCTTTTTGGCGGCATCGACCATGGGTTGGATTTTGTCGCTAGTGGGGATGAGCTTCACCAGCGCCTCAAACTTTTGGGCAGGCACCGGCGGCAGTCCTTCGATCTCACCAATGCGTGTGGTGGCCCGCTGGGCGAACTGCGTATCGCTGAATTCCTTGACAACCCGCGAGTAATAGTGGGCAGCAGCCCGGTACTCTTTGCGGCGGTCGTAATACTCTCCCCAGTGGAAGAGCTTTTCCGCCTTGTGGTAACGGATTTCCGCCGCCGCCCGATCCAGGTAAAGCCGTTCCTTTTCCGCCTCTTGCGGATAGGCCCTCCACATATGCTTGATCAGTTTTTCCCCTTCGTCCAAGGATGCAACGGAGTACTCGGGACCGACGTAGCACTGTAATTTCGCCTTCAGACCGAGATAGTTTGCCAAAAATTGATGCTCGCTATCGGGATACAACTTCCGCAAGTCGGTGTAATACTCATCCGCCTTGTAGAACTTTCCGGCAGCGAAGGCTTCGTTGGCGAGAGCCAGCGTGGCATCGTCCGCCAGTTTGCCCCCGGGGTCATCGAGCGACCGCATTTTGTCGAAGACCCGAAGGCCATGCCCCTTGGTATCGCGCCAGGGGCGCTCCTGATCGAAAAGATTCACGGTGTAGAAAGGCTCTGGGGACTTTTTGCTGAGATCCAGCCAGTATCGGGCAATCGCGTAGCGGCGTTTTTCCACTTCGTTCAGATAACGATTGTTGGGATAGGCCTTGATGAGCTTCTCGTAGGAGCGATTGGATTCCCAGTAATAATCCGCCTGGAAATAAGCCTCCCCTGCCATGAACAGACTTTCCTGCTCGATGGCCGAGTTCGGGAATTTTTCCGCGGCAATTAAATACTTGCGTCCTGCCTCGAGAAACAGCTTTTGACGCTCACTGCCGATGGGCAGGGC